>JAPLMF010000019.1 GCA_026387155.1 Candidatus Omnitrophota bacterium | reverse complement strand
CGACGAGAACGGGTTGTTTCCCGGATCACGCGTTAAATTCCTCCAGAGATTATTTTCCGGCCATATCGATATCGAGCATGTGAAGATAGAATTAAAGAGCCAGATGGATAGGGCGGCCAATTCCGGAGCCATGATAACTAACTTATCGAGCCATGAGCATCTCCACATGATACCCGGGATATTCAGGGTCCTTATCGGCCTGGCCAAAGAATATGGGGTTCGTTACATCAGGGTCCTTCGGAAAGAGGCTATTGCGCCCCCCTTTTCCTTGAATAAAATATTCAGGTCCGCCGTGGTGGACTACTTTCATCCCGGGATGGAAAAGTTGTTAAAAAAATCCGGCCTCGGCGCAGCAGATAATTTTCTCGGATTTCTCGATTCAGGGGCCGTGGGCGAGGATGTCCTTTTAAGAATGATCGGGAGTATAAAAGAAGGCGTAACCGAGCTTGTTGCACATCCCGGATTCCTCGATCCCGAGGTCCTATACCATTACCGGTTTCACATAAATTGCGAGGAGGAGCTTTACGCCCTTACCGGAGCGAAGGCAAAAAGAGCTATAGCCGATAATGGAATAAAGCTTTGCAGATACGGGGATCTCGGGACGGCATGAGCGACCGGACAAAAGCGATACTTCTTATATTTTTTTTAACGCTCGTAGTTTACTCGAATTCGCTCGGCGGGAAGTTCGTATCGGACGACGAATATTTTATAGTTAAGAACGTCAATGTAAAGTCGCTCAGGAACATCCCCGATTTTTTTTCCAACCGTTCGGCGGTAGCTTTTGCGGACCTGTCGATGGACGTCTACAGGCCGGTAACCACCCTATCTTTTGCCATCGATTACCTACTCTGTAAGCTGAATGCTTTTGGATATCATCTCGTTAATGTCCTTTTCCATTCATTTAACGCCATACTCTTATGTATATTTCTGTATGCTCTATTCGGCGATATATGGATAGCGATGTTCGCGAGCCTCTTCTTCGCGCTCCATCCCGTGGAGACCGAGGTCGTCTCGTGGATATCCGGCCGATCGAGCGTGCTGTTTCTATTCTTTTATCTTTCAGCCCTCCTTCTGTACATACGCGGGAAGATATTGCCCTCACTAGTCCTTTTTGCCGTTTCGCTTTTTTCAAAAGAGATGGCCGTTACGCTGCCGATCCTGCTTGTGGCCTACGATATACATTTTCCGAAAAAAGAGCCTCTCAGGCGTAAGATATACAAATATATACCGTACTTTACCATCGTCGCGGTATTCATCTTAATGAGAGCGTTTGTCTTAAAGCGCGTAAGCCAGTGCGGATGGTGGGGAGATAATCCATATTATACGTTCCTTTCGATGACGGTTTCATTTCTCGATTATCTCAAGATACTGCTATTGCCTGTGAACCAATGCGCTTTCTATATAACGAAAGTCTATACTACAGTATTTCACCCGAAGGTTCTCTTGGGTTTGGCGATTTTTTTAGTTTCGCTAGGTGCCATACCTTTGGTATTCAAGCGTTCGAAAAAGATCTCGTTCTTCATATGCTGGTGCTTCATAACGATACTACCGGTCACTAACATAGTGCCGCTGAAAGCCCTGATGGCGGAGAGGTTCTTATATATACCATCGATAGGATTCTGTGTCCTCCTGGCGGTGTTACTTAGGAAACAGAGAAAGACGATACAAGTGGCCGCCGCGGTTTCGATAGTTATAATCTACGGCTTTCTTACGATGGTAAGGAACGGGGACTGGAGAGATTCGGTATTTCTGGCGAAGTCCGTAATAAAAGTTTCGCCGCAGAATCCGTGGGGATATACATGTCTGGGCGCGGCGTATCTGGGGGACGAGAATTATCTTGATGCGGAAAAGGCCCTCAAGAAATCGATCGAGCTGGATAAAGGGTACTCTTCGCCGAAAACGGCGCTGGGGTTCTGTTACGTTAAGACCAAAAAGTACAAAGAGGCGGCAGAGCTTTTAACAGAATCGCTTAAATTGGATCCGGGAAATCTGGAGGCTATGAATTTGCTCGGCGTCTCTTATGGAAATCTTAGAAGAAATGACGAAGCGATAAGAGAATTCGAGGATTCTATTGCCATAGATCCGACGTTTGTGAGTGCGTATTTAAATCTCGGCGCTACTTATGAATTTATGAAAAAATATGATAAGGCTATAGGAGAATACAGTAGAGCGCTTGCCCGTTCAAGGAGCGCTGTAGATATAGCACTCCTGCATGTGCGCATAGGGGATGTATATATAAAGATGAAGGATTTCGCTAAAGCCAGGGAAGAGTATGTTGCGGCAGTATCGATCTGTGAAAACAAATTCATAGAGCTGGCGAAAATCGCCAATTCCCGCCTCACCCGCCTCGATGAGATTTCCAAGTCCGCCAGCGCGAAGTAATTAACATATAAAGAAATCCCGTCTATAGCGCACTGATTCCTTTAAGGAAGGGGGAAACAATGTTTCCCCCTTTGGAAAATAAAAAATGGCCAAACTCAGTTGCTAGTTACTGTGCAAATTGAGGTTGGCCGTTTTTTATTTTGGTGGAGGTGGGCGGATTCGAACCGCCGTCCCCAGACATCAGAGTAGAAGACACTACATGTTTATCCTGATCTTTGGTTTCCCCGCGCAGGCTTTAACAGGCGAAATCCTGCGAAGGTATCCTATTGTGCTCTCATCCCGTTCTCAAAAGGAGGTGAGGACGGGACCAGCCCGCTATCGTCGTCAGGTCCGGTTGCGCAGGCTCAAACCGGCTGGCGGGTTAGCTTATATAGCTAACGCTGCCGGTACATAAGCACTCGGCACCACTTGCATGGTGTTGAGTAACTCATTTACCGTCGCTGGCACGTTGTATTTGTCAGCATTTGATGTTTGCCTGGTTTTTAGAGAGGCCTCCAAGCATCCTCTACATGCATCTTTTACCTTGCTTACCTGGGTCGAAGCCTTTCACCCCCTTTTTAGTTGATCATTCCGGGAACGGAACGAGTTTAAGTAATTTCTTTCCCGGAATGGTACTTATTGTCGTCCAGAAAGACTTCTTTTTATCTCGCGGTCGTTGTCGCGCTTCTTTATATCTTCGCGCTTGTCGTAGAGTTTCTTCGGTTTTGCCAGCGCCAGCTCCACTTTCGCTATGCCGTTCTTGAAGTAGACTTTAAGCGGCACGAGCGTCAGTTTTTTCAGGGCCACCTCTTCCGTAAGCCTGCGTATCTGGCTCCTATGAAGTAATAGTTTCCTCGGCCTTATTGGATCAGCATTAGCCCTGTTCCCGAAAGCATAAGGGGGGATGTGCATATTGTAGAGAAATAGTTCCCCTTCCTCATTCCTCGCGAAGCTGTCGGCGAGGCTCGCCTGACCGCTGCGTAAACTCTTAACCTCGGTACCCTTAAGCTCGATACCCGCCTCGAGGCTCTCCAATATCGTATATGTGAATCGCGCTTTTCTATTAGACGCTGCGGAGTTGTCCTTCATAGGGACTGTAAATATACCATAGATACCGTCCGAAATCAAGAAGTGGGTATGTTATCCATACCGGGGGTGGATTAGCCATTCCATCCCGGGATGGAACGGCTAATTGACAAAGTAACGAAAACTGCTGCCGTCTCGCAAAGAGCACTCTACATAAATAAATCCTGCCATCATTCCACCCCCGGTGTGGAATAAGTCTATACCAAGGGTGAAATGGATGATATAATTACAATTAATCCTTTGCATAGTGAAATGGCACAGGGTCCTATTGTGGTGAAAGTTATATGAAGAAGATAATTCTTTTAGCTATATTAGTAGTTTTCTTTTCAGGTTTTCCTGGTTATTCCTATCCGCTCGATTCTCCTCAAGACGATGTAATTTATAGATATGCTGATGACGAAGCAGAAAAGCCTAAACCAAGTGTTCCTAAACCAGGCGCGTTAGAGCAAGTTCTCCAAGCGATAGGAAATATTCCTGTACAAGCGATAAAATTGTGGAGGAGCGAGCAGTAGGTGATATCGCTGCTAAAATAAAGGAGAGTTATGGAAAAAATAATTATATGGTTCGCTGTTATAGTAATTATATTTCTTATGGGGTTAGATGTTGTTCAGGATGTTTTTATAATGGGACAAAGGTCTGATTACTATACCACTTGCTATGGCTTTAAGATAACTCCTATAAGGCATAGCCCTTCCGGAATTGAATTTGTAGGACAATATAAATACCAGCTAATAGTTGCCACCCTTCTTGTAGGCTTTGCTTTGTATATGAGCGTCAAGCCTAGGCCCTGAGAAACCCGGTGTTATTCCACAGGTAGGCACCTTTTATAGGTTGATGGTCGGACAACGGTATGATAAACTTCATTGTATGTCAAAAAATAAACACTATTTTTTATACGCTGTAATTGCCGCTGTAATAATAAAATTACTCTTATTTGCTTTTGCTGAATTTTATACCCCTGATAGCAAGATCGAAATTGATTCTCCCGATTATTTAAAACCCGCGGCCATGATGGCATCAAACGGTGTATTTGCCACTAAAGATGGAAGCGGCGTCCTTAAATATGAAGTATTAAGAACTCCCGGATACCCGCTCTTTTTAGCTATTTTTCATAATAAAATGAATATTCCTCTAAGCGGCATTGTCTTTTTACAAATAGCACTAACCATATTAGCAGCTTTGATAGTTTACAAAACAGCTGCAAGTTTCAACTCTGGGGTCGCTTTTCTAAGCATGGTCATAATTCTGTATGAACCCCCAATCGCAGTCTTTTCGCAAATAATCTTAACGGAAGCGTTATTTCTATTCCTGATGTCTCTTTTTATGCTTGAATTCACCCGGTATTTAAAATATAGAGAAATTAAAACGGTCGTATCGGCTGCTTTGATATTGGTCGCAGCTGCCTATGTCCGCCCTATAGTCTATTATCTCGGCGCCGCAATGGCTATCTTTATGATCTATGCTAATGTGCGGGAAGACATCAAAAAAGGGTTAATCCACGCTATGATTTTTTTTGTGGTAGTGTATAGTCTTCTTGGGGCATGGCAGATCCGAAATTACGTACATTGTGGAGAAGGTGTTTTTAGCAGTATATCGCAGCTAAATACCGTCAAGGTGGGCTTGATAGGTAGTTACGCAAAAAATACCGATACTGCCACCCTGGGGATGACACCGATTCCTTATTACCTCAATGTTTCTTTTCGCTGTCTGATGTCTATCATGACAAGGCCCGGCACGTTTAAGTATTTTCATTCGGATATTCTTACCGTTGCCGGGAAGATATTTGCTTATCCGTGGATGATCTTTTGGCTGACCGGATTTATTGCGGGTATTGCGTCAATGAGGCGTAATATATATCTTCAATCGTACTTATTTATCATATTATATTTTCTGGCGGCCTCCATCATCAATATAATGTGGCTGGTCAGTGAACGATTTCGTGTGCCAATGATGCCTTTTATCGCGATCATTTCAGCATACGGCTGGATAAATTTAATATCTTTAGTAAAATTGAACTTTGGTCAGAAAGCGGGGGTGTGAAGATGCGTTGTCCGGAGAATAGATAGATGAGAATTGCGCTAGTTTACCCGCCAACTTCAGAATTAGATATAAAAGGCTATTCTTTGGGCTTGGCGTATCTTTGCGCCTCTTTGAACAAGCGCCATGAAGTCGATGTTTATAACTACAACGGAAAAGAGTTTAATAAAAGCATCAGATTATTTCTATCTTCTATAAAAATTAAGAAACCGGATCTGGTTGGAATATCATTTAATTCTTTTAATCGCCAGGGCGCTTTTAAGTTACTAAAACAAATAAAGAAAATAGATAAGAAAATTTTTGTTGTGCTTGGCGGAGTTCATCCAGCTACCCTTTATGTGCAGATTTTTAAATATTTCTATAATGATGTAGATTTCATAATCCAGTCTGAAGGAGAAATATCTTTACCTATGTTATGCCAGGCGCTTGAGACCGGAGGGGAATTGTCTTTGATTAGCGGATTAGTGTATAAAGATAAAAGCGGCGGTATTATAGCAAACAGGGTTTCTAATCTTGTTAAAAATTTGGATGATTTACCATTGCCGGATTACTCTTATGTTGCAGAGGAAATTAAACAAAAAGAGATCGGTTACTTAATAACTTCTCGCGGTTGTCCGGTTAATTGCGAACGTGCGTATGAATTCTCCGGAAAGAATCGGGGAAGAAGTTGAACTTGTTAAACGAATGGGGGCAAAGCGTATTTTTTTTCATGACGACACATTCAATCTGGGAATAGATAGGACGATTAGAATTGCAGAGATATTGAAGAAAAGCGGCGTTGAATATGCTGCCCAGTGTCGCGTTACTCCGGTAAACGAAGAGATGGTCGCTAGATTGGCTGATTCCGGCTGCAGGCATATATCATGGGGGGGTGGAGACCCTGTCGGAGAAGATGCTCGGCAAGATCAATAAGAAGATCACCAGGGAAATGGTCAAGAGGGCCTTCGATATATGTGCTAAGTTTACGGATAAGATGACTACCTCAGCATTTTTTTGCGTGGGAACCCCCGGTGAAACCGAGGAAACAATAAAAGAAACGATAGAATACGCAAATATAAATATAAGATCAACGCATGGTCCGGGGGCTTCGATGCTTTATGTGCTTCCGGGAACAAAGATTTATGCGGATTTAGTCAAAGAAAATAGGTTTGACGAAAGAATTTGGATTAGGTCCGGGGCTGTCTATTATTATACGAAAGAGCATAATATAAAAACTTTGAATAGATGGCGCAAGATGGTAAATCATTGTGGTATTAAAATCCCATATTCTGCTAAATACTTTTGGGATTTAGTTCCGGTTACGATAGCAAAGAATAAGGTTTTGGGGAGTAAAAGGCTTACAAAGCTATTAAGTAAAATCAAAAGATCAATGAACCTGCTAGCTAGTAGATATTAACAAACAAAATAAATTGACAAAAGGAGTTTCTAAGCGTAATGCACCCTCGCTTTCTTTGTGTTTTTTTATTACTCACAATCCTAACCTCGACTGTTTTTGCTGGAGAGGGTCAGAGAGGTTTTGTGAAGGCCAAGGGGACCAAACTTGTCCTGAATGGAAAGCCGTTCAGATATGTGGGTGCGAATAGTTATTACCTTATGGTTTACTCAGTACAGCCGGATATGCGTAAAGTGGCGGATGAGATCTTTACCGATGCCGCGAAGATGGGAGTGAATGTTATAAGGACATGGGCATTCAATAACGGAAAACATCAGTGGAATGCGCTTCAGGCTTCGCCCGGTTCATATGAAGAAAGCACATTCGTTGGGCTGGATTACGTTATTGCCAAAGCCAAAGAAAAAGGTATTTATCTTGTTCTCAGCTTCGGGAATAATTGGAACGACTACGGCGGTATAAAACAGTACCTGGATTGGAGCCGGACAGCGGTAAATAAAGAGAATAATGAATTCTTTACCGATATAAACACCCGCCAATATTATAAAGATCATATAAAGGCGGTGCTGGAGCGACAAAACACGATAACCGGGATAAGATATAAGAACGAGCCAACGATACTTGCCTGGGAGCTCATAAACGAACCGCGCGTATCGAAGGATTTTTCCGGGGATATACTTAATAGGTGGATCGGCGATATGAGCTCTTATGTAAAATTATTAGATAAAAATCATCTTGTCACCACCGGCTGCGAAGGTTTCTATGTGAATGCAAACCAAGATGACTGGAAGCTTAACGGCAGAGAAGGCGGCGACTTCATAAGGAACCATTCCATATCGACGATCGATATAGCGTCGTTTCACCTGTGGCCGTGCTCGGACAATTATTGTATGACTCTGGAGGAAGCTGATAAATGGATCAAGATGCATGCCGATGATGCGAAGAAGATGAATAAGCCTTTAGTGCTGTTCGAATACGGTGAGTATCGCGATAATAACGGCGATACCATAGGCAGGGATAAGCTTTACAGGCTCGTTATGGAAAAGACCAGGGAATATGGTATGGCCGGAACGAATTTCTGGTTCCTGTTGCATAATGATTATGGACGATACGACGATGGTTACGGTGTTTACTACCCGGAAGACAAATCCACGGTAGATATAATCAAGTCTTATAAGTAAAAAAGGTAATTAAAAAGTATGAAGTCTCAAAAAAATATACTTATTGTGCGTAATGACAGATTCGGCGAGTTCCTGCTCAATATTCCCGCTATCAGGGCAGTAAAAGAAACTTTTAAGGGATCGAAGGTAATTTTAGCGGTAGATCCTTATGTTAAAGAATTAGCCGGAAAAGTGGCCTATGCCGATGAAATAATAATTTGGAAAAATGGCAAGCATTCTTTGCCTGAGATCGTCAGATTCAGTAGTTTATTAAAAAAGAAGAGTATCGACATTGCTATTATCATGAATCCGTCTAAAGATACAAATATTGCCGCTTATATGGCCGGTATTCCTGTGAGAGTGGGCTATGCGCATAAATGGGATTTTTTGCTTACACAAAAAATAGAGGATCTAAAGCATCTAAGCCAAAAGCACGAAGTGGAATATAATCTCGATCTGGTTAAAGTTATCGGTGCGGAAACAGAAGATAAGAACCTAACTTTAAAAATGGGCAACGTTGCTGGTAAGGAAGACGTTATTGCCATCCATCCATGGACGAGTGACTCCGTGAAGCAATGGCCGGAAGAACGTTTTCGTGAGCTCGCATTAAAAATAGTAAAAGAAATAAATTCAAATGTTTTAATTGTAGGCGGTCCGGAAGAACTGCAAAAAAGCGCAATATTCAATAATCTCGATAAGCGCATAAAGAATGTAACAGGTAAAACAACATTAGTTGAGCTGGCATCAACGCTTGAGAAGTCAAAACTGCTTATTTCAGGAGACAGCGGGCCCGTTCACATGGCTTGCGCTGTCCGAACCCCTGTAATCGCTCTGTTCAGGAACGACATACCGGGCAAGAGGCCCAAAAGATGGGGCCCGTGGGGTGAAGGTAACGTTGTCATAGAAAAGAATAGTCTTTTAGATATAAGCGTCGATGAAGTTTTGGATAAGATTAAACAATACAGGTAAGTGGGTGTTTTTGGGATATAATACGGGTGGAGGGTGATATTGATGAAGGAGATGATGTTCATATTATTAGGAGTTTTGGCCGGAGTGATGAGCGGTTTATTCGGAATAGGTGGTGGGATCATAATAATACCTGCTCTCGTATTTTTAGCCGGGTTCACACAGCATGAAGCGCAAGGCACAACGCTTGCGATATTTCTTCTGCCTGTCGGTATCTTCGCGGCCATGCGATATTACAAAAGCGGCCATATACATATATTTATAGCCCTGCTGATATGTCTGGGGTTTGTGCTAGGCAGTTTCTTCGGCGCGAATGTTGCCGAAAGCCTAACAAACATAGCCTTGAAAAGGGCTTTTGGTATATTCTTGTTGGTTATGTCCATATCTATGATATTCTCTAAATAAAAGGCTATCATGAAGATCCTTAAGTTGATTGCTATCCTATGTATTGTTTTAGTAGTTATCGGTGCCGGAGCGTACCTATATTCGAAGCTTGCAGCTCGGTCTACAGGCGTACTCAAACTCAATGTCGGGGATGAATTCATAATACTGTTGTCTTCCAACAGAACTACCGGGTACCAGTGGCAGATCGATCGGCCGCTCGACGGTAATAAGATCAAACAGGCGGGACTCGTTTATGTCCCGCAGAAGACTGACCTTGTCGGATCCGGCGGCAAGGAGGAGTGGAAGTTTAAAGCCCGAGGCACCGGAAAGTCTAAGATATCCTTTAAATATGTAAGACCGTGGGAGAAAAGTGTTCCGCCTGCCGATAAAAAGGTTTTCGACGTCGAAATATTATAAATGAGTATAAGTTCCACCGCTATCGTGGTAGAATAATGACATGAGAAATGCCGCATTTGTTAATTCTGTAATCCTGGTGGCGGTAGTATTTTTGTCTGTGCCACTGATAAGGATATACTCGGAAGCGCCTGAGTTGGCCGGTGAATTTATGTGTGATAGCGGGAGCATTCATGGTTCTTACGATCTATTTGTATCCAGCCCCGCGATCTGCAATCTATCTTACCGAATACTCGATGACAAGACATTCATCGAAGATACCGTTTCATATCTGGCAAAGTACGAAAAATCCCCGCCTGTAGTATCTATATAGTAGATCCCAAAAACAAAAAATAGTTTCATAAAAAACGGAGGTTGTATGAAGAAGTTATCAGTATTGTTCTTGGCTTTAATTGCTCTATTTATTTGGACAGTTCCTTCCCATGCCGCTAATGGAGTTAAAAAAACTCCCATAGCTCATAGGGCAAAGAAAGTGGATAAGAAGGTAAAGAAAGAAGAGAAGAAAGAGCTGAAGAAGGAAGAGGGAAAGAAGGAAGAAACCAAAGAGAAGGTGGAGCCTAAGGTAAATATGTAATAAAGGCTGTCGTCTTAAGTATCAAAAAGGGCTGAAGATAAAGTTCAGCCCTTTTTGTTTACATTAATGGTATAATAACGTCCATGACAAAGAACAAATTGATTAAGATAGCTATAGTAGGAAGGCCCAACGTAGGTAAATCATCGTTATTTAACGCCATCGTCGGTGATCGAAGGGCTATAGTCGAGCCAAGATCCGGCACTACCCGTGATAGACTCTATGCCGATATCAGATGGAAGGATAGAGAGTTTACGCTTATAGATACCGGCGGATTCGAAGCGAAGCTCCATGATGACATGACGGAGCTTATATTAAAGCAGCTGCATGCCGGGATCGAGGAAGCCGATATGATACTCTTCGTTACCGACGGGTCAGTTGGAATAACGCCTCAGGACACTGAGCTCGCGTCGCGCCTCAGGAAGACATCTAAGAAGATATATCTAGTGGTGAATAAGATAGATGACAAGTCCGTCTCCGGAAGAGCGCTTGAGTTCTTCTCGCTCGGCTTGGCAGACCCGTACTCCGTTTCGGCCACGCATAATACGGGCATAGATAATCTGCTTGACCGAGCGGTCGCCGAGATCGGGCAATCAGCCGAAACGCCGAATGAAAAGGCCGTAAAGGTCGCGATAGTCGGTCGGCCGAATGTAGGCAAGTCGTCGTATCTTAACGCCCTTCTTAAAGAGGAGAGGGCGATAGTTCATCATATCGCCGGCACCACCAGAGATGCTACCGACACAGATTTTAATTATAAAGGCAAGGACTACATCTTGATAGACACCGCCGGGATACGGCATGATCTTAAAATAAAAGAATCGGCCGATTTCTATGGCAGCGTCAGATCAAAAGAGGCGATAAAACGCGCCGATGTGGCGATGATAATCATAGACGGTTATGACGGCCTGAGAGAAGACGACGGGCGGGTTATAGATTTTGTGATAAAGTCCGGCAAAGCGCTTGTCGTGGCGGTAAATAAATGGGACCTGAATGAAGGTGTAAGTGACAAGAAATGTAAAGAGATGCTTATAAAGAAGATGAATGCCATTAGGAATTACCCTGTAATATTTATGTCGTGTAAGACCAAAAAGAACGTGACGACATCGCTCGACGCCATATGGTCGGCCTATGAAAGGTCGAATGCCATCATCGCCCCTGAAAAACTTTCCGATATATTGGAGTCATTGAATGAGCTGGGCGAGGTACGATACAATAATATAAAATTCAAATCTATCCGGCAGGAGAGCGCACTGCCGCCTGAATTTACCGTGGTTTCCAAGGATGTAAATCTGATAAAAGATAATATGAAGAGGCAGATAGAGAATTTTCTGAGATCTGAACTGGATCTCGAAGGGGTACCTATCAGGGTAAAGTTCACGAAATGAAGATAAAAATAGTTTTTGCGGTGATAGGGCTGTCGATACTCTTAAACACAAGGGTATTGTATTCTGCTACGCCGGCGGATGTGTTTAAGGGATTCTTTGCCGTATCGACCAGTGAGCTGGAAGAGCTGAAGAAGGACGCTTTCTCGAAGATCTTCGAGTACGACTATAAGACATGCTATGAAAAGACGCTGGCCCTGGTGGCGAAGATGCCCGATACGCAAGTTTATGCCCGGGAGAAGAATATGATAGCCGTATATTGCTTATCTCTTAACGGTACTCCAGCCGGCATATTTTTCGAAGAGGTGGATGCGTCTCATACAAAAGTACTCATATCGTCCGCAAGTTCCCGAGCCAAGGATTGGGTAGCATCGAATGTATTCTCCGAGAAAATCCAGAAACCGCTTGAGAAGCTCAATGTTAAGTTCGGAAGCCACCCGAAAAACTCAAGATAAAGCAAACCCTCTATTCCATTTCTTATTCCATCTCGGGATGCCCGGATTTAGCCGGATTGACACTCATAATCATTTACGGTATACTTAACTATTCTGTGTGCGGAGATGCCCCGCCACGGCCCTAGAGTAGCTGTGAGGCGGGACAAGAGATATAGAGTTGTGCGGAGATGGCGGAACTGGCAGACGCGTACGGCTCAGAACCGTATGGGAAACCATGGGGGTTCAATTCCCCCTCTCCGCACCATTTAATTCACGAGTACTATAATGCAAACATACAAATACAAATATTATACCGTGATTAGTATACTGGCTTTTTTGGCCATGGCTCTTGCCGGATGCGCCAGCCAGAGAGCGTATTTTAAGGCCGATCCATCGGTCCTGGCCGGCGCTAGGACTATCGATGGTGCGCAATATATACCACTCGAGAAATTATGCGGATCCTATGATGTTCGGTATAAATGGGACAGTTATATAGGCACGGCTAAGATCGAGAAGGGGGTTAATGAGATCGTTTTGAGGGCAGGGTCCGGCACGATACTAGTTAATGGCGCACACAAAAAGATGGACAGATCGGCGGTATTAAGTTCCGGACAGATATATGTGCCAATGTCGTTCGTGAATAAGGATTTCGGCAGTATTGTGGGGGTAAAAACCAGAGAGGTGACGGCCCTTCCGGAAGTTATAGAGCGCCCTAGGATATATCGTATAAGGACCGTAGTTATCGATGCCGGCCACGGAGGGAAGGATCCCGGGGCCACCGGCAGGCGGTTGCGATTAAGAGAGAAGCAGATGACGCTTGCTATTGCTAAAAAGCTCGGATCGATACTGGAGGGGTCCGGCCTTCGAGTAATATATACGCGCAAGGATGACACATTTATACCGCTGCCGACGAGAGCAGATATAGCTAACCGCGCAAAGGCCGATCTTTTCGTGAGCGTGCATATAAATGCATCGCGCTCCAAGTTGCTTAACGGTTTTGAATGTTATCACCTTTCGGAAGCCACTGACGATAATGCCAGAGCACTGGAAGCTTTTGAGGATTCATCGCTTTCTATGAACGAAAGAGCGACCGTGGAGCACTCAAGGCAGCTTGACAAGACGCTCTGGGACCTTGCCCTGACCGAGAATAGAGAGGAATCTTCGGAGCTCGCCAGCTACGTATGTGATGCGATCGAGGGGGCTAGGACCTCATGTGTCAGGGGGGTCAGGAGCGCACGGTTCTACGTACTGAAGCATACACACATGCCGGCGGTATTGGTCGAAGTCGGATACTTAAGTAACAGGACCGAGGAGGTCAAACTTCAGGATCCGACGTTCCTGGACAGGATAGCGGAATCGGTGGCGGCCGGAGTATTGAAGTATAAGAATGAATACGAGCGCACGGAGGGTTTTAGCCACAGATGAGTGACCAGAGGCCGATAGGTATATTCGATTCCGGGGTTGGGGGGTTGACCGTGGTTAGTGAAGTATGGAAGTACCTGCCCGCCGAGAATATAGTCTATTTCGGAGATACCGCGCGAGTACCATATGGCACAAAATCCAAGGAGACGGTAACAAAATTCTCTGTGGAGAATGTAGAGTTCCTGATGACTCACGATGTGAAACTCGTGCTTGTAGCATGTAATACCGCCTCATCTCTTAGTCTGGAATTCTTGAAGAGGTGTTTCAGGGTGCCGATGATCGGCGTCATAGGTCCCGGCGCCAGGGAAGCGGTTAGCGCAACGCGGAGCGGCCGTATAGGCGTCATAGGTACCAATGCGACGATATCGTCCGGAGCATATGAGGCCGCGGTGAAGAGGATCGATAAGAAATTGAAAGTCTATACTGCCAGCTGCCCGTTATTTGTGCCGCTCGCCGAGGAGGGGTGGGTCGATAAGAAGGTGGCTCAGGATATCGCCGGGATATATTTAAAACCTTTAAGGACGAAGAAGGTTGATACGCTGATTTTGGGCTGCACCCATTATCCGCTCCTTAAAAATGTAATAGAAAAGGTTATGGGGCCTAAGGTGTCCCTCATCGATTCAGCCATGGAGGTCGCCAAGGAGGCCAAGGAACTTCTCGATGCAAGCGGCGCACTGAATAAGTCTCAAGCTTTAGGTGGTCATAAGTTTTTCTCAAGCGATGAGCCGGCAAGATTTATAAAGATAGGCGAGCATTTTCTGAAACGGCGCATTGATTGCGCAAAAAGGAAAGATTAAGGCATATGTATAAAATAAAGATAAAGGCCGACTTCAGCGCCGCGCATAACCTGAAGGACTATCACGGTAAATGCGAACATCTGCACGGCCATAACTGGGTAGTCGAAGCACGCTTTTTATTTGAGACCCTGGGCAAGGATGGTATGGCCATAGATTTTAAAGAGGCCAAGAGAATAGTCAGTGAAGCCATAGAAAAACTCGACCATGCGTATTTAAATGAAATCGACGAGCTTAAAGATATAAACCCGACTTCCGAGAATATAGCGAAGTTCATATACGACAGTGTGAAAAAGAATAATAAGAATTTAAAATCGATATCGGTGTGGGAGAACGCGGATTCCTGCGCCACATATTCGGAGGAGTAGGGCGCGTCATATGGCAAAGAAAGCCGTGGTCCTCCTTTCCGGCGGGCTAGACTCAGCCGTTACGCTGTTTTATGCCATAAACAAAGGCTACGAATGTTTTGCGCTGACGTTCGATTATGGGCAAAGGCACTTAAAAGAGATAGCCGGCGCGAAACGAATAGCCGCGTTGGCCAAAGCGCACTTTGAAGCCGTAAGCCTGAAATTTCCCTGGAAGGGTTCAAGCCTTACGGATAAACAGATGATCCTTCCCGTGAAGAGGACTATTAGAGAGATAAGGTCGGGAATACCTTCTACCTATGTTCCAGCCAGGAATAGTATATTTTTAAGCATTGCAGCCTCGTATGCTGAGGCTATAGGGGCTAGTAAGGTATTCATAGGCGCGCACTCGGAAGATTCGAGTGGTTATCCGGATTGCAGAAAAGGGTATCTCGAAAAGTTCGCCGAGGCGATGCGGCTGGGGACGAAGGCGGGCACTGAGGGTAGACTCTTAGTAGAATTTCCGCGCATCGATAAGACGAAGAGCGGTATAATAAAGTTGGGTGGTTTATTAGGCGTGCCGTTTGAATTTACGGGATCATGTTACCGGGGCGGCGTGAAACCTTGCGGTGAGTGCGACTCCTGTATCTTGAGGGCCAAAGGTTTTAAGGAGGCCGGAATAAAAGATCCTCACTTTGGATTAAATATATGAGCAAAGTCAAAGCGGATATAGTAGACATATTCTCCTCTATACAGGGCGAAGGGGTATTCCTTGGCGCGCGGCAGATATTCATTCGTTTTAAGCAGTGCAACCTGAAATGTTCCTACTGCGACGAGCCTAGGGACGGTAAGGCCACAGAATATACGCCGCTCGAACTATTAAGCGAAGTTAAGTACTTAGAGCTTTCCAAGGGGCCGCACCACTCGGTAGCTATTACCGGAGGCGAGCCTCTGGTATATTCGGAATTTCTGAAATCTTTTCTTGGGCTTCTGAAAAAAGCAGGCATGACGACGTATCTGGAGACGAACGGCACGCTGCCTCGGGAACTCGATAAAGTGATAGAATCGGTTGACATAGTGGCTATGGACTTTAAGCTTCCGTCATCTACCGGCGAGAGGCCGTTTTGGGATGAGCATCTGGAGTTCTTAAGGATAGCGTCATGGAAGAAGACTTTCGTAAAGACGATCGTGACCGAGAATACCACCAAAGCCGATATTGTGAAGGCTGTGGAACTGGTGAAGAGGATAAAGGGGAACATACCGTTCGTCATACAGCCGGCCTCACCCTTGAAGAAAGAAGAGAAGATGTTGGATAACGACGCTTTGATGAAGTTCGTCGAGATAGGGCTTAAACATAACATCGATAACATACGGGTGATATCGCAAATGCATAAAAAGCTGGGTGTTAAATGAAGCGATCTTCGTACGAGGGGCTGCAGGGTAAGGTCAGGAACTTGAGGACACCGGTCATAGAGACCTGGAAGAACCAATATCCCGATAAGGACTACACTATAACCATTGATATACCGGAATTTACCTGCATCTGTCCTAAGACCGGACTGCCGGATTTTGCGAATATAATGATAAAGTACATACCTGATGAGCTATGTCTTGAGCTTAAATCACTCAAGATGTATACAATATTTTACAGGGACGTAGGAATATTCAATGAAAATGTCGTAAATAAGATACTGGAGGACTGCGTCAGGTCATGTAAACCGAGGTCGATGGAGATAGTAGGTGAACGCCCGCGGCGGGATAAAAACGACGGTCAACGCAGAGTACAAAATATGAGAGAGATAGCGGTTTCACAGATACGTGATACGGTGAGTGATCTTTGCCTTAAGGCGAACTTCGAGCTTCGTAAGGACGTGCTGGGAGCTATAAAGCGCGCATACAAGAAGGAGACCAATGCTCGCGCCAAGGGCATCTTAAAGACGATAGTCGAGAATGCGCGCGTGGCCAAAGATAAAAAGATAGCTATCTGCCAGGATACGGGTATGGTCTCGGTATTCCTAGATATCGGAATCGATGTCAGGATAACCGGCGGCAATCTGGAAGACGCCGTTAACGACGGCGTCCGGAAGGCTTATGACAAAGGCTATTTGCGCAAATCAGTCGTTGATGATCCTTTATTAAGGAACAATACCAGGACGAATACCCCTTGCGTGATATTTACCGATATAGTCGACGGGGACAAGATGAAGGTGACGATATCCCCAAAAGGATTTGGCAGCGAGAATAAGAGCAAGATCAGGATGTTCAATCCGACATCGTCAGTAGAAGATATAAAGAAGTTCGTCATAGATGTGGTAAAGAATGCCGGGCCGGACGCCTGCCCGCCGCTAGTGCTTGGGATAGGCATAGGGGGGACATTCGAAAAAGCGGCATACCTGGCGAAGAAGGCCCTTACGAATCCGATCGATAAAAGTAACGCAAGGCGGCATATTTCAAAGCTTGAGAAAGAGCTAGAAATTGAGATAAATGCTTTGGGTATCGGCCCGATGGGGCTGGGCGGGAAGACCACCGTATTCGGGGTCAATATACTTGAATATCCTACGCACATAGCCGGCCTTCCGGTCGCCGTGAATGTAAGTTGCCATGCGACGCGAGGCGCTTCGAAGATATTATGAGCCAAATAAAATTAAATACACCGATCACTAAGGAAAAAGCCGCAGCTCTGAAGGTGGGTGACGAGGTGCTCTTAAGCGGAATAATATTTACAGCCAGAGACGCCGCCCATAAGAGGCTGCATGATATCCTGAGTAAAAGTAAAAGACTCCCGATAAACCTGGTCGACGCCGTCGTATATTATGCGGGCCCGGCGCCGGCCCCTGCCAGGAGGCCTATCGGCTCATGCGGCCCCACAACGAGCTCGAGGATGGATTCGTTCACGCCCGAACTCTTAAAACTAGGACTTCGCGGGATGATAGGCAAGGGCGGCAGGTCCGAAGAGGTCCGCAGGGCGATCGTTAAACACGGGTGCGTATATTTTATCGCGACCGGAGGCTTGGGCGCGTTGTTATCCATGAAGGTGAAGTCGTGCCGTCCTATACTTTTTAAAGAGCTGGGAACCGAAGCTATACATAAGCTCGAGGTAAAGGATTTTCCGCTCATAGTGGGCATCGACACAAAAGGAAGAGACATATATGACCAGGCGCGACAAAAGACCAAGTAACAAAATAAGGGATCTTAAGATAACAAAGGATTACATAAAGTACGCGGAAGGTTCATGTCTCATAGAACTCGGCGACACGAAGGTCATAACTACCGCCACTATAGAGGGTTCGGTACCACCGTTCCTTAAAGGCAAAGGTGTGGGCTGGGTCACAGCGGAGTACGGCATGATACCCCGCTCATGTAAGACGCGCGTACAGAGAGAGGCGGCCAAAGGCAAGCTCGGCGGGCGGACGATGGAGATACAGCGCCTGATAGGCCGCTCCATGAGGACGGTAGTCGACACGAAGTCGCTCGGCGAGCGCACGATATGGGTGGACTGCGATGTGATACAGGCCGACGGCGGGACGCGCTGTGCCAGCATAACGGGGAGTTTTATATCGATGGTACTGGCTCTCGAAAAGATACATAAGGAGGGCGTTATAAATAAGGTGCCGGTATCCGATTATGTCGCCGCAATAAGCGTCGGCATACTTGAGGGCGCTGCGATATTGGATCTTGACTACGACGAGGATTCAACCTGCGAAGTAGATATGAATGTGATAATGACCGGGGGCGATAAGTTTATAGAGATACAGGGCACGGCGGAGAGAGAGCCTTTTACAAAGAGCCAGATGGACGAGCTCCTGGTCCTGGCGAAGAAAGGCATCGGGGAGCTCATATCAGCGCAGAAGAAGGTACTAAAAGGCATTCTGAAAATATGAGGCAGCTCGTCATAGCGACAAAGAATGCTGGCAAGCTTCGCGAACTTAAAAGATATTTAAAGAATATGCGCGCCGGCGTGGTGTCGCTCGACGAATTCGAGCATTCGCCGCGGATAGTGGAGAATGGCAAGACGTTTAAGGCCAATGCCTCAAAGAAGGCTGTTGTGACGTCCAGATTTACCAAAGGGCTTGTTCTGGCCGACGATTCAGGTTTGTCCGTGGATGCGCTCGGTGGGGCTCCGGGGGTAAGGTCCTCCAGATTTGCAGGGCCAAAAAAGCGCGATAAAGATAATAATAAGAAGCTCCTCCATCTTTTGGCGGGGTTGTCTGCCGGAAAAAGACAAGCAAAGTTCATCTGTGCCGTAGCGATAGCCGATAACGGCAGGGTTGTGAAGGTGATAGAGGAGTGTTGCAAAGGAAGGATAGCGTTTGCCTCTAAAGGTAGACACGGTTTTGGTTACGATCCGTTATTTCTGATACCAAGGTACGGCAAGACCTTCGGAGAGCTGGGACTTAAAACTAAAGATAAGATGAGCCACCGCTCCAAAGCGCTTAAGAAGGCACGTGAATTTTTAAAAAGATATTTGAAATGTTCTGTGGCATAATCGGGGCGTAGCGCAGCTGGCTAGCGCGTCTGGTTTGGGACCAGAAGGTCGACAGTTCAAATCTGTCCGCCCCGACCAGTTTAATAATATATACTGGTGAATATAAGATTTACGCGTCCCTGTAGCTCAGTTGGATAGAGCATCTGCCTTCTAAGCAGAGGGTCGCCTGTTCGAATCAGGCCAGGGACGCCACTTATTTCGCCTCGAAACAGAGAGTCATAGAATACAAGACCTTAGTTGATTGTTAATTAACTAAGGCCTTTTTCATGATTTCTCGACGAGAAAATTCAAAATATTGCTGTAGGTTGAGCCATTTTATCAATATTACTATTTTCTACTAGAATGCCTTAGGTAGGCCAGTATTTGGCCAAAATAGGCTCTCGAAACCTCTCTTTATCTCTGGTTTAGTGTTTTGGTGGTTTAGTGGATTTATCGTCAGATTTGTCCATATATTGAGAAGCAAAAATAGCTAAAATAATCACTAAACCACTTATATTTGACAGAAGAAGATAGCTATTTTAGGAGGTTATGCCACGCCAAGAGTTGCTTTTGCCAGTCGATTTCTTTGGTTATGTTGCGGATTTTTCGTTCTGTGATCTGACGGATTTTGTCTGTATTTATCAGTAATATGTCTTTCTGTATCTCAGGGCATAAAAGTAATAGATTTGTTATCTGCTTTATCCTTGTATATGTCATGCAAAGCCATTCAGTGATTTGATATAGGTTCTTTGCCTTTCCTTCCGAAAGCGTTTCATCTATCTGCATTGCCAGCACTAAATATTGCCGCAGTTTAGGCTCATTAGAGATTTTAGCCATATGATACCGGCAAGACTTATGCCTTACAGGCTTTAAATCAACTTTAAATTCATATATCAGGTTTTTATCCATAAAATATCCTAACGGTTTAAAACGATATCCAGCTTGCCAGTTATTCCATCGTATTTTACTTCTTTAACCATGCGTTTTAATGCCTCATGTTTTAGCTGTGGGAATAGTACATCCCAGATATCCAGAATTTCTTTTAACTCTTTCTGAGGCATCTTGCGAAGACAGTCTATCGCGGCGTCCTCTATAGCCTGCGCATTTACTGATCTGGTAGGACACGAATTTGAGCCTTGTTTTTGGACGCTTTGGCAGACATAATATCTATACTTATATTTGCCTCGCATCGTGTAGGTATGAAACATCGCTTTACCACAGGCCTTACAACGCAAGATGTCGCCGAGTAGGGATGTATTCTTTGAATGCCCGATCTTCTTGCGCGTTACGCGATTATTGGCGAGTATTTCTTGAGTCTTTTGGAATAGCTCCTCGGATATGATCGGCTCATGCAGGCCGGAATATATTACCCCGGCATATTTTATTTTGCCGGTATATGTAATGTTCTTTACAATATATTGCACAGTCGTAGTCTGGAATTTTTGGCCGCCCATTGTCTTGCCTTTTGGCGGAGTATAGGTCTTACGTCTATAGCCTTTTTCGTTAAGTATCACAGCTGTTCGTAATAGTGACTTTTCCTTGATATAGGTATCGAATAAATCTCGTACAATCCCGGCTTCTTTTAGGTTGATGACGAGCTTATGGTTGATCCTGTCGAGATCATAGCCAAGAATGGGAATGCCGCCAACCCATCGGCCTTTCTTGCGCGCGGCGCCCATTTTGTCTTTGGTGCGTTCGGATATGATCTCCCGCTCAAATTGAGCGAATGATAATAGTATATTCAATGTAAGTCGCCCCATCGATGTATTTGTATTAAAGGCTTGAGTAACTGACACGAACGCGACGTTATGTTTTTCGAAAAATTCTAACAAGTGGGTAAAATCAAGCAGCGATCGCGATAATCTATCGACTTTATATACAACGACACAGTTAATGCCGCCATTCTTAATATCTGACATGAGCTTTTGTAAGGCAGGTCTATCGGTATTGGCTCCGGTGTAGCCGCCATCATCGTAGAGCGTTGGCAGCATAACCCATCCTTCGGACTTTTGGCTTGCGATATAATTTTCGGCAGATTCGCGCTGAGCGTCTAAAGATGTAAAATCCTGCTCCAGTCCTTCGGTTGTGGATTTGCGTGTATAGATTGCACAATAGATTCGATTTTTAAGTTTATTCATATCGTCGCCTACATTTTAAAAAAGAGGTACCCGTTCCAATGGCAGCCAGTTATTTCTTTTGCGATAGCTGTAAGAGATTTATAGACCTTAGATTTATATTCAAAGCCCTTCTCTAGGACTTTAATTTCTATAGTAATACCTTTATATTCTTTTGTGATTATAGTTCCCGGTATCGGAAGACGCTGATCGCGTGAGAGGCACTGTTTTTTTGCGGCGTTTGGCCTTAGCGCCTTATTATTGATAGGGTCGTATTCTTGCGCCAGTTCTTTAACCTTATCTCGTGCCTCTTGCGGTAGCTCGCCATATTCAAGTTCCTGTATCCTATAAGAGATCCTTTGCCAAAGATACGTCCTGTTATCAGAAGACGTCTTTTTGCCCGCAAATAGCTCGCTGTACTTTTGCTTGAGTTCTGAAATAGGCGCATTTTTCAACGCTATAATCTGGGATAAAATCGGTTCATTCATGGCTTAAATCTCCTCTCTAGCCTCATGTCATATAGGCCATACTAACTGCCACAAGTCAAGGTGATAGGAGCAGATTTCTGGCGGGTTCTCGCTCTTTTCAGTTTGGCTTCAAATATGCGAATTGTATAATATACCGCCATGTTCGAAACCTATAGCCACCTTATACATAAATATCCTAGAATCTCCCTTTACCAAGAAAGACGCCTCATTAAACAAGCGCAGGGACGTTCTAAGGCAAAAAAAGACGAACTTGTCCTACGCCACATAGGCTTTGTCATCTTCCGGATCAATAAGATAACATTCCCTACCTATCGCGCCCGTTTCTGGGAAGATATGCTTTCTCAGGCTATATTTATTCTATACGCTAAAATCAAAACCTACGATTTACGATATAAAGACAAATACGGCAATTCAAAACCCGTCCGATTTAGTTCCTATGTATGAAAAAGAATAGATGGATTTATCATCGATTATTTAAAGGAAGAACTTAGCGGGGAAAGACAGCAACAAAGCCTTGATTGGCGAGGATTCGGTTGTGAAATTCCTCTGTGACTAAAATATTTGCATAAACGTAAGGGGGGGGGTATACTTATCTATAAATAGTCTCTGTTGCTCACAAGGGAGGATGGATTATATCTCCTTGGAATCGAATTAATTAATTATTCAATTGGAACATAAAGAGCAGCATACACTTAATTTTGGAAAAAGCTGTAACTATGAAGATACTAAGCTTTATAAGACGGTCTAGATCGCATAAAAAAGGTTTTACTCTGGTGGAAGTGGTAATAAGCTGTTTGTTAATAGCCATAGCGTTTATATCGTTTGAGGCCATTATATATACACAGCAATATTTCATTTCTTATTCAAAACATAAGCTTCAGGCTATATATGCCGCCCGCACCGTATTGGATATGCAGCGTGTGGCCGGGTTCCCATATATTGTCAACCAACAATTTTTGCCGCCAGCATACATTGGTTGTAATATGTCCGGCGCAACCGTTACCGTAACAGTTCTTCCACCATACAATGATCCTACTTGTAGTTATAGAAAAACAGTCCAGATCAAAGTCAGTTGGAAAGAAAAAATGAATGGTATACCGGTAACTAAGCAGGAGTTTCTTACTACCGATATAGCTAATGAACCGCAACTTAACTAAAGTCCATGATAATATTATCTGATAAAAAGGCTTTTTCTTTAACGGAGCTTCTGATCGCAAGCGCCCTGCTAATTACGTTATTCGCCACTGCATTGACCGGCTTCGTTCTTGTAAAACAGATCTTCGCCACAGATATTGCTAGGGCAACGTTTCAGAGAGACGCGGCAGTTATTATGAGTAAGATAACGGAGGGAAAAGGCTGTACAAACGGGCTTCGCCTCTCCGAAGCCGCATCGGTTACTTTTTATAGCGACACCAGTAAGCTTACATTTATTGGAACTGACGGCGTTATTAAGCGGACATATTCTTTAAGCAATGGAGGCACCAGGCTTATCTATTCCGATACAAATGGGGTACAAAATACTTTGTATACTGCTCCGCCGGGTGCTATGGTGGGGTTAACTTTTGGTACACTGAATGTAGGTGCTCCCCTCTGTATCAGCATATATGTCAGCGTATCTCAAGTAATAAGCGGCAAAACAGTGCTTGGCGCAGTGGAGGGCTCTGCATATTTAAGGAATCATCCAGTATGAGGTCGTTTGTGGATAAAAGAGGCTTCGCATTAGTTATGACATTGCCGATACTATTATTGGTCATCTTTCTTTGTACGACATTGCTTGCCATTTGTAGTAATGACATATTTCTGGCGTATGCAAAATGCAATGCTATGCGCGCATATTGTATTGCGGATGCCGGTATAGCTGATGGCTATAAACATTTACGGGATGGCGGGTGGACTCCTTCGCTGCTGTCTTTCAGTAAAAATTATAATGTCAACGGGGCAAATGATGCGGGTAGCTATGCCGTGAGCTATCAGGTACTAGCTTCCGGGACTTGGCCTACATATGGTATAACATCTATAGGGACCTATAAAGGTGTGTCAAAGACCTTACAGTTGACAGTTCAATTAACCTCGTTTCAACATTGGGCTTACATTACCAACACTGAAATTTGTTATTACCCCGGTTGGGAAGGATATGCATCCTATTGGGTAACAGGCAATATTGTTAATGGTCCGCTACAGGTTAACGATCATCTTTATGTTGCCGGTAACCCTATATTTAATGGAGCAGTGTCTGTAGCAGACACTCAAGTATCATACTATGACTCCCCGGGAGTCGACCAACCACAGTTTAACGCGGGCCTGTGGCTTGGGGTTCAACCCGTTCCTTTGCCAGACCCTGCGCCACTACTGACCGCGATTAAAACCGCCGCAAGCCAGCCAGGAAGTGGGCTGTTAATAGATGGCCGTAATATGAATGATCCACAAAACCCACAGCCCGGATATTATCGCGGCCCGGGTGGGACGCATACCGATACTAGCATCCAATTTCTTGCAAACGGCACCATGAATGTTACAAATAATAACCAATATAAGACGACTACCAACATGCCAATTCCCCAAAATGGCGCTATCTATGTCACGGGCGGGGAAGTTGATGTTAAGGGCGCCTTAAACGGTCAGGTAACGGTTGGTTGTGACCAAAATATCTGGACTTCAGATAGTATAATATATCACGATACTTCCCCGAGCGCACCTAACCCTGCCAGTACCGATGTATTGGGGTTGGTTGCGAAAACAAACGTTATTTTTCCTAATGATCTTGGGTCAGGTAATAAGGAGGTCGATGCGTATATAGTTGCGCTCAACGGTTCATTTTACCTAGAAAACATGACAGCGGTTCCAGGCGTGCTAGGAAACTTGGTGCAATATGGCGGAGTAATGGCTCAATGGTCCGCCACCGTGTTTGGATGTTTTAGTGGAAGCGGTGCTCTGCAATTTGGTTATCTTCAAATTCCATATTATGACGATAGGCTTACTAGTTTAATACCGCCGTCTTTTACTCCTGCGCAGGATAGCGGGGGTCTAAGATACCGTAAAATTTCGCTAAAACAACTTTGAGAAAGACAGCCAGCAAGAACCTGGATAATGAGCATGAATAAAAATATTTCGACAGATAAGTTGGTAGGCGCTGGCATAATTATAGGGGTTATAATTATGGTCGTGTGGGTGATTTTTTCAGGGATACATAAAGCGAAGGAACAATTAAGCCAGCCGGTGGAAAAGGAGGTCATTAAAGAAGAAGAGACTGTCGTCGAACCCGGCTATACAATTTCCCGGAATATTTTTCCTACAGACGATGAAGCCAAAGAGAATATAAAAAAGCAGCTAGAAAGACAAGAAACTCTTGATAAAACGCTTACCGAAAAAAAACAAACTATGGCGGATGTGAGGAAAGATGTCGAGGTATCCCTAAATGAACAGCCTACATCAACGGCTGAAGAAGCTCATGCAACCAATGGATCACAGCCGGCGACTAAGCAGGTAACAACAACTTTCGCGGATGAGCAGAAGAAGCTGACGCTGCAGAAAGGTAGAGTTGCCGCATTAAAGAATAAAGAGTTATTCGTTCACCATTAAACGATATGCTTAATGTCCATTTTTAAAGGACCTTTTATCGACTTTTGATAAAAGCGTGAAAGCAAAATAGACAAATGTCCGGGTCTGGTACAATGGACATTCGTATTTGACTGCATGACAATAAGTTATGGATTTTTTGTCCTAAAAATACTGGACAAAACGGACAGTTTTTGAGCACGCAGACATGTCCGGATATCTCTCTAAAACTCGCCTCTCTGAATCTTCAAAAATTCTTGCCAATCAGTGATAATGACTATATAATAACGCTATCGAAATCAGAGATAAGTATAAGAGAGCCCTATAATAGGGACGCCATTTATTTTGCCTCGAAACAGAGAGGTAGAGAATATTTGAATGTAGCCGACGTTTTAACGTCGGTTACTTTGTTATGATTTGTCGTCGAGAAAACTCAAAATATTTAAGTAGTTTGAGCTATTCTGTCTATACCAACGCAACTCGACGAATTACCGTGATATAGTCAATATATAGCAAAGATCTCCTCTTAATACCTCTCTTTATCTCTGGTTTACTTTTTGGGTGGTTTAGTCGTAAAATCAGGCTTTTTTGGCGTCTTTATCAATTCTTCTTAATATAACTTCTCTTGAAACCACAAAATCTCGTGCTAATAATTCAACGACCCTATCCATGATAACGTCATCATTCTTGATGCCTAAAGCCCTGATTTGTTTTGAATGATGTTTTAATTTCTTCTCCAGATGATGGCTCGGCACGAGAACTAATCCGGCGAATTGATTCGCCTGCCACTCTAGCCAGGCCCATTCATCTTCCGGGAAGGTCTCCATAAAATCCTTCCAATCTACGGTCGTATTGAACCCGCGGTGTTTATAAACATCCTCATGCATAATGGCATGGCCGACCTCATGGGCGAGGGTAAAGCGATAGCGGCCTTGCCTGTGCTTATACACGTACTCGTCTACGGAGATATTCGATAAATTCGCCGATATAAAACCGTCGACTTCCAATATCTCGTGAAGTCCGGGGATCGGAATGATATCAATATTGAGCTTAAATTCTATGATCTCTTCGATCGGAGTGGGAAAGATATCCCTTGGATGGTATTTATGCAGGAAATCCGAAGCTATCTTCTTTATATGGTCGTAGTTTTTATAAGGAACAAATACATCTGACATTTTTTACGATTCCTTGATCAATTTTATCAGCTTATCGAGCTTCTCTTTTGAGATCTTCTTACCCCTGATTGTGCGAAATAAGAAAGGCATCCTCGCCACGATCTCTTTTTCTCTGAGCTCCTTTGGCAGCCGGCCTGATTCCGCGGCCGCAAGGTCAAAGAATTCATACCACTCATTTGACGCCTCTTTCAGCTTGAGATGATGAGCATATTTCTTCAATATCTCATCTTTGGGCGGCGGCAACACGCCTCTTTCGATTTTACTTAAATTTCCGGGATCCATGCTGTGTTTCTCGCAGAATTTGCGCAGCGTCAGGCCCAGCTCTATCCTTCTATCCTTAAAATACGAGCCGAATGTTTTACGTTCATCCATTTTAATCACCCCCTCTTTGTCTATTATAAGTATATCATGTAGTAAAAAAATTACAACACAAAATTACCAGATATTTCTTTTATAACATTGGAAGGGGTATGGGCTAATGCGTGAGGTTATTCCAGGTTGAGAGCTGTTTTTGCCAGTCGATTTCTTTGGCTATATCGCGGATTTTACGCTCTGTAAGCTGACGGATTTTATCTGTGTTTAACAATAATAGCTCCTTCTGTATTCCGGGACATAGAAGTAGCAGGTTCGTTATCTGTTTTATACGTGTGTATGTCATATTTAGCCATCCAGCTACTTGAAGTAGGGAAGTATCGGTATTTTTCTCGAGCGCATCCTGTATCTGATACGCGAGCACTAAATATTGCCTCAACCTTGGCTCATTCGATATCTTAGCCATGTAATATCTACGCGACTTATGTCTTACCGGCTTTAAATCGACCTTAAATTCATATTTTAATTCCGTATTCATAAAAACCCTAGTTATTTAAGGTAATATCCAACTTCCCAGTCATTCCGTCGTATTTTACTTCTTTAACCATGAGTTTTAATGCCTCATGTTTTAGCTGTGGGAATAGTACATCCCAGATAGCCAAAATTTCTTTTAACTCTTTCTGAGGCATCTTGCGAAGGCAGTCTATTGCGGCGTCTTCTATAGCCTGTGCATTTACCGATCTGGTAGGGCACGAATTCGAGCCTTGTTTTTGAACACTCTGGCATACGTAGTAACGGTACTTATATTTGCCGCGCATCGTATAGGTATGGAACATTACTTTATCACAGGCCTTACAACGCAAGATCTTGCTAAGTAATGCCATATTCTTCGAATGCCCGATTTTCTCGCGCCGTACGCGATTATTGACGAGTATTTCTTGAGCCTTTTGGAACTTCTCTTCGGATATAATCAGCTCATGTAGGCCGGGATATATTACTCCAGCATATTTTATTTTGCCTGTGTATGCAATGTTCTTTATAATATATTGCATCGTCGTAGTCTGGAATTTTTGGCCACCCATCGTCTTGCCTTTAGGCGGGGTATAGGTCTTACGTCTATAGCCTTTTTCGTTGAGCATCACAGCCGTTTGTAATAGCGACTTTTCTTTGATATAGGTATCGAATAAATCTCGTACAATTCCGGCTTCCTTAGGGTTTATGACGAGCTTGTGGTTAATCCTATCGAGGTCATAGCCAAGAATGGGTATACCGCCAACCCATCGGCCTTTCTTGCGGGCGGCGCCCATTTTGTCTTTGGTGCGCTCGCTGATAATTTCTCGCTCGAACTGGGCGAAAGACAAAAGGATATTCAAAGTAAGCCGTCCCATCGATGTATTTGTATTAAAGGCTTGAGTAACTGACACGAATGCAACGTTATGTTTTTCGAAAAATTCCAATAGATGCGTAAAATCTAGCAGCGATCGTGATAATTGATCTACTTTATATACAACCACGCAATTAATGCCGCCATTCTTAATATCGGACATGAGCTTTTGCAAGGCAGGCCTATCGGTATTGGCGCCGGTATAGCCGCCATCATCATAGAGCGTTGGCAGCATAATCCAGCCTTCGGATTTTTGACTCGCGATATAGCTTTCAGCGGATTCACGCTGAGCATCCAGAGACGTAAAGTCCTGGTCCAATCCTTCGCTTGTGGATTTGCGTGTGTAGATGGCACAATAGATTCTCTTTTTAAGATTATTCATAAGTTATCTACATGTTAAAGAATAAATATCCGTTCCAATGACAGCCTGTGATTTCTTTCGCGATAGCTGTAAGAGATTTATAAGTCTTGCCGTTACACTCAAAGCCCTTTTCTAGGATCTTGACCTCTATCGTAATGCCTTTATATTCTTTTGTGATTACAGTTCCCGGTATCGGAAGACGTTGATCGCGTGAAAGCCGATGTATTTTTGCGGCGTTTGGCCTCAGTGCCTTGTTATTGATCGGATCGTATTCTATAGCCATTTCATTAACCTTATCTTGTGTCTCCTGCGATAGCCCGCCGTATTCAAGTTCCTGTATCCTATAAGCGATCCTTTGCCAAAGACACATCTTGTTATTCGAAGGAGCTTCCTTACCGTCAAAGACCTCCGAATACTTCTTCCGAAGCTCCGAAATAGACGCTTCTTTTAAGATTAATATTTGCTCTAAAATCGTCTCTTTCATCGTCAAAACCCCCTCTCTAACCTCATGACATATAGGCCATACTAACTGCCACAAGTCAAGGCGATAGGTGAGATATTTTTTATTTGGTTTCGGATATTTGGATTGTATAATACAGCAACTATGTTCGAAACTTACCGCCAGATTATACGAAAATATCCTAAAATTTCTCTTTATCAAGAAAGACGGCTTATTAAACAAGCACAAGGACGTTCTAGGGCAAAGAAAGATGAGATTGTACTGCGCCATATAGGTTTTGTCATCTTTCGTATTTATAAGATAGCGTTTTCAACCTATCGTGTTCGTTTTGGGGAAGACATCCTCTCGCAGGCTATACCTATCCTTTATGATAAAATTAAAACTTACGATTTGCGATATAAGGACAAACATAGTAATTCAAAGCCCGTCCGATTCAGTTATTATATCTGGAAAAGAATTGACGGATTCATTATTGATTTTATAAAAGAAGAGATAAAAAAGTCTGATTGTATCTTATATTGACACAAAGGGTTTTGAGATTTATAATCAACATTAATAAGCTACATTCCTTTTAATTGCTGTATTTAGAAGGAAACGGGGAAACCAAAGTACGGTCTACGACAGACCTTAGGGCGAATATCTAAATATCTACAGAGTAGTAGATTAGGGTCACTCAACCCGAGCTCGACAGCTAACCCCGTAAGCCAATATGAGAGAATGCAAACCAGAGCTAAGCATCCTCTGGTTTTTGTTTTTAAGGAAGATTAAATTATGGACATTTTATTTGTAGGTATTATTTTGTCTCTTGCGATAACCTCTTTTGTGTTTATTGCGCTATGCAGCAAATTATAGGGTGAGGGCAATAATATGACTATTATCTATTGGATAGGGGGCACAATTTCACTACTTTTATTTGCCTATTTGTTGATTGCCCTATTGAAGCCGGAGATATTTTCATGAATTGGAACAATATAATTCAAGGCGGAATCTATCTTGTGGTATTGGTACTATTAGTTAAGCCGCTTGGAACTTATATGGCCCGCATATACGAAGGAAAGCCGACAGGTCTTAACATATGGCTTGGGCCCATTGAAAGATTAACCTATCGCTTATCTGGCATTAATCCTGAAATAAGCATGCCATGGAAAACATATGCTGTGGCAGTGATGATATTTAATATTATTGGCATAGTAGTCGTTTATATTATTCAGCGTCTTCAAATGCATCTTCCTTTAAATCCCATGTCCATGCCACCGGTAACACCGGATCTTGCATTTAATACTGCAGTTAGCTTTGCGACAAATACGAACTGGCAAAGTTACGGTGGTGAAACTACTCTAAGCTATTTTACTCAGATGCTGACTTTAACCGTACAAAACTTTGTGTCCGCGGCAACAGGTATGGCAGTCCTTGTGGCTGTGATAAGAGGATTTATTCAAAAACAAACGGAAACTATAGGCAATTTCTGGGTAGATCTTGTCCGGTCAACATTGTATATACTTCTTCCGCTGGCGATTATATTTTCCATTGTATTGGTTTCCCAGGGCGCTGTCCAGACATTCGCTCCGAGCGTAAAAGCAGCGCTTATCGAGACGACTAAAGATGTGACTGGAAAAGTTATGTCTGAACAAATGATTGCTCTTGGCCCTGCCGCCTCGCAGATCGCCATTAAACAGTTAGGGACTAACGGAGGGGGATTTTTCAATGTTAATTCTGCTCATCCATTTGAGAATCCTACGCCTCTGTCAAATTTCTTGGAAGTTCTGGCCATACTTTTGATAGCTGCTGCACTATGCTATACATTTGGATATATGGTTAAAGACAAACGTCAGGGCTGGGCAATTCTGGCTGCCATGTTAATTATTTTTATTCCATGCCTTTGGCTATGTACGCATGTTGAACAACAGGGAAATCCTCTGTTAAGTAAATTAGGAATTGACCAGAGATCAAGCGCTATGCAGCCAGGTGGGAATATGGAGGGCAAGGAGTCGCGCTTCGGCATCGCAAATTCCGCTTTATGGGCAACGGCTACAACCGCGGCTTCCAATGGTTCGGTCAACTCAATGCATGATTCTTATATGCCATTAGGCGGCCTTATTCCGATGTGGCTTATGCAATTAGGAGAGGTTATATTTGGCGGAGTTGGTTCAGGACTTTACGGTATGATTGCATTTATTATTGTCGCTGTCTTTATCTCAGGCCTTATGATTGGCCGTACTCCGGAATATTTAGGAAAGAAAATAGAGGCATATGAAATGAAAATGGCTTCTCTCATGATTCTAATACCGCCGATGATTGTTCTTATAGGCACAGCCGTTTCGGTAATTGTGCCTGCTGCTAAAAGTTCAATCTTAAACCCCGGGCCGCATGGATTTAGCGAAGTATTATATGCATTTTCTTCGGCAGGAAATAACAACGGAAGCGCGTTTGCTGGATTAACTACGAATACACTTTTCTATAATATTGCTCAAGGATTAGCGATGTTCTTCGCCAGATACTGGCTTATAATACCTGCGCTTGCGATTGCGGGCTCACTTTCTAGGAAAAAAATAGTGCCTGTAAGCCAGGGGACACTGCCTACGCATACGCCGCTTTTTATTGTATTTCTGGTCATGGTTATATTAATTGTAGGTGCGCTTACATTTATCCCGGCATTGGCGCTTGGGCCTATTGCTGAGCATTTGATGCTTACTTCTCTATAAGGTTATGTATGAAAATAAAGAGACATCATAAAACAAAATCATTATTCGATCCCGCAATTGTAATTCCGGCGATTGTCGATTCGATAAAAAAATTGAATCCTTGGCATCAAATTAAGAATCCTGTAATGTTTGTGGTATTGGTAGGCAGCATTCTCACTACAGGGTTATATGTTCAGGCTATTTTTGCACACGGGGAGGCGCCGGCAAGTTTTATCTTGGCCATAACGCTATGGCTTTGGTTTACATTGATATTTGCTAATTTCGCGGAGGCAATGGCCGAAGGCCGCGGCAAGGCTCAGGCAGCAAGCCTTAAGAAAGCAAGGCGTGATACTCCAGCAAAGAAACTCTCAAGCCCAAAATATGGCTCAAGTTACGACACGATTTCAGCAACGACGATCCGAAAAGGAGATGTTGTTTTAGTCGAAGCAGGTGACATTATACCGATGGACGGCGAGATTATTGAAGGAGTAGCTTCAGTTGATGAAAGTGCTATTACTGGAGAAAGCGCACCCGTAATACGCGAATCGGGCGGAGATCGTAACGCTGTTACCGGAGGAACTCGGGTGCTTTCGGATTGGCTGGTAGTGCGTGTCAGCTCAAATCCTGGAGAAACATTTTTAGATCATATGATAGCGATGGTCGAAGGCGCAAAACGACAGAAGACGCCCAATGAAATAGCCCTCAGCATTCTACTTGCGGTATTTACGATAATATTCCTTTTGGCTACGGTTACACTTCTGCCATTTTCGATTTACAGCGTCTTAAGCTCAGGGCATGGTGTACCAATTACGGTAACTGTATTAGTGGCACTACTCGTATGTCTAATACCAACTACTATAGGGGGCCTTCTACCTGCCATAGGCATAGCCGGTATGGACAGGATGATTCAGGCAAACGTCATAGCTACTTCAGGTCGTGCCGTTGAAGCGGCAGGAGATGTCGATGTTCTGTTACTTGATAAGACAGGCACGATAACTCTTGGCAACAGACAAGCAGTGGCTTTTATACCTGCTCAAGGCGTAACAGTTGAAGCGTTGGCGGATGCGGCACAATTGGCTTCGCTATCTGACGAAACCCCTGAAGGCAGAAGCATAGTGATATTAGCTAAAGAGAAATACAACATTAGAGAACGTCATATTCATGAACTCGAAGCGAAATTTATCCCTTTTACTGCCCAGACAAGAATGAGCGGAGTGGATTTGGGTGATGGAAGGCAGATCAGGAAGGGTTCAGCCGATGCGATAGAGGGATATGTAAAAAAGCTCGGAGGGCTTTTCCCGGAAGACTTGAAATTTAATATTCAGAACATATCCAAGACTGGCGGCACGCCGCTTGTAGTAGCGGAACATAAAAATGTATTAGGTGTTATTCAGTTGAAGGATATAGTGAAGGGCGGAATAAGAGAACGTTTCGCGGAACTTCGCCGCATGGGAATCAAAACTATAATGATCACAGGGGATAATCCGTTAACAGCTGCGGCTATAGCTGCCGAGGCGGGGATGGATGATTTTTTGGCGCAAGCAACACCTGAAACAAAACTTAAGCTTATTCGAGAAATGCAACTTGGCGGTAGGCTTGTCGCCATGACAGGCGATGGTACTAATGACGCACCTGCTCTCGCACAAGCGGATGTCGCCGTTGCCATGAATACAGGAACGCAGGCTGCGAAAGAGGCCGGAAATCTTATAGACCTGGACTCTAATCCTACAAAATTGATTGAAATCGTTGAGATTGGAAAACAGTTACTTATGACGAGAGGCTCGTTAACTACTTTTAGCATAGCTAATGATGTATCAAAATACTTTGCTATTATTCCCGCGGCATTTGTTGGAACGTATCCGCAATTAAACGCGCTTAATATAATGCACCTTACAACACCGGCAAGCGCTGTTTTATCAGCGGTTATTTTTAACGCGATTATCATAATAATGCTTATTCCATTAGCTCTACGAGGGATACCTTACAAACCGATGTCGGCAAACCGCCTTTTAAGGGATAACCTTTTGATTTATGGTATAGGTGGTATTATTGCACCGTTTATTGGGATAAAACTAATTGATATGTTGTTGGCTGCTTTACATTTTGTATAGGAATGACTATGTTTAAAGAGCTAAGATCCGCTATTTCTGTTTTCATAATCCTGACGATAATTACCGGCATTCTGTATCCGCTTTTCGTCACAGGAATTGCTAAAGCTTTTTTCCATACCAAAGCTAACGGTAGCCTTATATATCGAGATGGAAAAATAATTGGTTCAGCCCTTATAGGACAACCATTTGATGATCCTAAATATCTATGGGGACGGCTGTCGGCTACATCGCCCGTGCCTTATAATTCTAGTTCGTCATTAGGTTCAAACATCGGCCCATCTAATCCCCTGTTTTTAGAGACTGTGAAGGCGCGTATTGAAAAACTGCGTGCAGCCGATCCCAAAAACAAGGTGCCTATACCTGTAGACTTGGTGACTTCGTCGGCGAGCGGGCTTGATCCGCATATAAGTTTAGCCGGAGCGTATTATCAGATTTCTAGAATTGCAAAGCATAGAGGGCTTTCTGTAAATGTAGTAAAAAATATTATTGATCGAAACACAAATGGACGTCTTTTTGGTTTAATCGGAGAGCCTGTTGTGAATGTGTTGAAGGTAAATATGGATTTGGATTCGAGTAAAAAATAGAGTATATTATAGATATGGCAAATGAAAAAAACAACATAGAGGAAATTCTAGCGCGGGTGAAGAGCGAAGAATCTAACCGCGGAAAGCTTAAGATCTTCTTCGGGGCTATGGCCGGAGTAGGGAAAACCTATTCTATGCTTGAAGCTGCAAGAGTTCTGAAAAAAGAGGGCATCGATGTCGTTGTCGGCTATATAGAGACGCATGGTCGTGCCGACACAGACGCTTTATTAGAAGGCCTTGAAATTCTGCCTCGCAAGGAAGTGCCGTATAAAAATATCAAACTTAGTGAATTTGATGTTGACTCGGCCTTAAAGAGGTGTCCCTCTACAATATTGGTTGACGAATTGGCTCACTCTAATGCTTCCGGTTCTCGTCATCCGAAACGCTGGCAGGACGTAGAAGAACTCTTGGACGCAGGCATCAATGTTTATACGACTCTAAACGTTCAACACTGCGATAGTGCAAATGATGTTGTGGCTCAGATTACAGGCGTGACAGTGCGTGAAACGGTTCCAGATACCTTTGTAGAAAAGGCAGACGATATAGAATTAGTAGATCTCTCTCCTGAAGACCTGCTTAAACGTCTCAAGGAAGGCAAGGTATACCTTGGCGAACAAGCCCAGCGGGCAATCCAAAATTTCTTTCAGATAGGAAATCTTATTGCTCTTCGCCAATTGGCTCTTCAGTATACTTCCAGAACTGTAGACGCTAGGATGCGATCCTATAAACAGGCCTATTCTATAACAAAGGTTTGGAATGTAAGAGATAGGCTTTTGGTATGTATAAGCGCGAGCCCACGCGCCATGCAGCTGATACGAGCAGGAAAGCGCATTGCTTCCAGTATCGGTGTCGAATGGATAGTTGCCTATGTTGATCCGATTTCTCAAATACCCAATAGAAGAGGCAAGGCAGATATAGCCGAAATGATGCGTTTAGCTGAACGGTTAGGAGCCGAAACCATTACTCTTAGTGGTTTGAATGTTGCAGAAACAATTATCGACTATGCGCGCTCTAGGAATATCACAAAGATAATTATCGGAAAACCTAGGAAACCTAAATGGCATGAATTTCTCTTTGGGTCTGTAATAAATGCGCTTGCGCGAAAATGCGGCGAAATAGATTTATATTTAATGAGCGGGGAGTCACAGGAGATTCCAATGAAACATGAAGCTCCCACGCTTAGGCCATTTCCATGGAAAGGACTGCTGTGGACTATCGGCACGATTGTCATTTGCACTGCAATAGATGGTCTATTATTTAAGTATATAAGTCTTGTAAACCTGATAATGGTTTATTTTTTAAGTGTTACATGGATAGCTTTTCGATATGGACGTAGAATGTCAATCCTAGCCTCGATATTAAGTGTATTATGTTTTGATTTCTTCTTTGTTCCGCCTTATTTCACATTTGCCGTAGCCAATGTTGAATATTTCATAACATTCGGCGTCATGTTAGTAGTAGGCGTTATAATAGGAAGCCTCACAGGCCGTCTTAGGCAACAGACCATGGCTATGCGACTGCGGGAAAATAGGACTCAGGCATTGTATTATTTGAACAGGGATTTAGCCAAGACATCCAATCTGGACGAAATATTTCAGATATCTGTTCATTATGTCCAAGAGTTCTTTAAATGCCCGGCTGTTATTTTTACGCCTACCAAGGGCAAAGGGATTACGATCCGTTTCGGTGATTCTCAGGCCTTACCATTAAATCCAAACGAAGAAGCTGTGGCTCAGTGGGTATATGAGCATAAAAAGATGGCGGGAAAGGATACGGACACGCTTCCCGGCTCACGCGGTATTTATTTGCCATTAACAGGCGCTGAAAAGACTGTAGGTGTTATTGGCCTATTTCCAAGAGAAGAGAAGCAGTTAACCGATCCAGATCAACTACATACACTTGAAATATTCGTAAATCAAACCGCATCGGCAGTAGAAGGCGCTCAACTTGCTGCTACGGCAATAAAGACTGAAGCGGATATTGAAAGCGAACGTCTACGAAATCTGCTTTTAAGTACATTCTCCCTTGATCTTCCAGCCCCACTAAAGATTATTTCAGAGGCTGCTGCAGAGTTACCGAAACCTGACAATATTAACGATAAATCAAAACGAAACGAATTAATTCAGAAAATCCGAGAAGAAGCAAAACGTTTGAGCGATCTTTCCTCCGAGATGACAAAGATAATTAAGGGAGAAGAATAGATAATAGCTCTAAAAATAGAAATGTCCGTCTCTCCATCCTCGGATATTTTTATCTCGTTGTGTTTCAGATAGTTGTGACTTTTTGTCCTCAAAATTACCGGACAAAACGGACAGTTTTTGAGCACACGTACATGTCCGGACATCTCTCTAAAAACTCATCTCTCTGATTCCTATAAATATCTCGCCAACTATAGACAATTGTTATATAATAGCGCCATTAACATCAGAGATAAGTATCAGAGAGCCCTATAACAGGGACGCCAATAATTTCATGAAAAAGATCATTCTGACTATTCTCATTCTTGCCGTCATATTCATATCCGCGGCGGTGGTGTATCTGAACAACGTCGTTCTTCCGGTAAAAGTCAAAAGTATGATCCAAAAGTCGATCGAGGATGCCAGTGGTAAGAGTGTTTCGATGGGTCAGGTAAGGATCAGCCTGATAAGCGGCCTTGTATTACGGGATATATCAATAGGCGATGAAGCGAGCACCATGATCAGTATTAAAGAGGTTTCTTTAAGGCCATTTATACTACCGTTTTTAAAAAAAGAGTTCATAGTGCCGGTCATCAGGATCAAGTCGCCGACGATAAACCTCGAGCGGCGTCCGGATGGAACTTTTAATATTGCGGACCTCTTCAAAAATTATAGTTCTAAGACCGGAGAGTTCCGTGTCATAATAAGACGAATCAATATAAAGGACGGCAGGGGCAGTTTTACTGATAATACATTCGCCGAGCCCTTTAAAAAGGATATCAATGGCCTTAGCGCCGATATTCGGATCCTCCTGCCGAGCAAAATAAGATTTGAGGCGGATTGTGATATACCCGGAGGGCTGTCTACGATCATCGGGTTATGGGGAGAGTACTCGATCTCCGACGGGTCTGTCACTGCGAAGATCACCTTGACCGATGCTTCACCGGGCGAATTTGCGCCTTATTATAAGTGCCTTAATATAGATCTCCATGGTGGTAAGGCGGATGCCTTGCTGAATCTTAAATATGGAAAGTCCGTCCTGACCGCGGATATTGATATTCGCGCCAAAGAGACGGTCTTCGTCAAAAACGATATATCCGCAAAATTCAGTTCTGATATTAAAGCTGACGGCTCTTATGATTTCACAAATAAAGAGCTAAAGTATTCCGGAGACATGTCGGTTCAGAATATGGAGATAGATGGTATTAAAAGCCTCGGAAAGATAGAGAGTTTACGGGCCGAAGTCAAGTTCACGGAATCGTCTTTTTATGCCAAAGATGTAAAGGCTGTGGTATTCGGCATGCCATTCAGCGCCGAAGCATATATACCGGACTATAAAGCTTCGTTATTTATCGCGGACATAGTATCGGAGTTGAGCCTGGGAGCGCTAAAAGAGACGCTGAAGGATAAGTTTAATATATCGGTGCCGGCTGATATCAGGGGAAGCGGCAGACTATATATTAAGTGGGAGGCCGATCTAAAGGAGACGGGTTCGATCCCTGAGATAAACGGTTATCTCGATATGGAGAAGGCGACAGTTGTTTTCAATAAAGAGAAGCCCCCGCTCGAAGTAGCTTTCGGGCAGATACAATTCAGCTCAAAGCAGCTCACATGGCAAGACCTCGAAGTGAAGTACCGCGAAACGCTGTACAATACTTCAGGGACCCTTACTAACTTCGAGGCTCCCGGCGTACAGATATCCTTAAATTCGCGAGATCTTACTCTTAAAATCACGGCGGCATTAAGCGGCAATACCGTAACGATATCAAAGTTTGCGGGTAAATATATCAATACAGATTTTTCAATAACCGGGGATCTTGATATGTCCGATCCGTCCGGGATACGCGGTGAAATAAACGGGACCGCTGAAACCAGTATCGACGAGATCAAAAATATTATGAAAGGATCAAAGGATAAACTGGAGAAGATGAAGCTTTCGGGAGCGCTTAAAGCTGACTTCAGGCTGGCCGGAAAGATCAGTGACGTCAGGTCGTGCGCCATAGATGCGAAGATATTTTCGAATACCATCTCAATATATGATCTTAAGCCGGTAGACGTAGTGATCGATTACAACCAGAGAGAGGGTGTCGGTAATATAACGCGCTTCCATTCTTTTCTTTACGGCGGCACTGTCACCGCATCCGGCAGGATGGACCTGAATTCTGCAGGCCTTCCGTATTTCATGAACGCGGATATAGCCGGTGTAAAAATAGAGGGGCTTAAGACCGCCACCGCGTTCAAGGACAAGGATATATCCGGTACATTAAGCTGCCAGGCCCATCTGGAAGGGTTGTATAAGGACCTATCAAAATCTATCGGAAGCGGTAAAATAGCTATAAATAACGGAAAACTATGGCAGCTGAACCTGTTCCAAGGGCTGGGGAAGATTATCTTTCCACAGGATATCAGCAATGTGGTATTCAGCGACGGAAATTGCAGTTTCTCGATAAAGGAGCAATCGATATATACCGACGACCTCGTATTAAAATCGGATCTTCTCAATATATACGGGTCGGTGAAGATGAGTTTTGATAAATATATAGATGCATCGCTTAAATCGGAATTTACGGATGAAGCGCTAAGATCCGGATCCATCAGCACTGCCGCGGATCAGATCGGAAAGAATAGTTACATCACTATAAAAGGCAGCCTTAAAGATCCTAAATATACAGTGAGACCAGATGTTCCGAACATAGTCAAAGGGATAGCGGAGCAGATCTTTAATAATTAAATATGCGCCTGTGGCCTAACGGATAAGGCACTAGCCTCCGAAGCTAGTCATGGCGGTTCGATTCCGCCCAGGCGCGCCATGCACCACTCGCGTTTGCCCGCAGGTGGTACGTGCTCTGTACCGGAGGCTATTGTTAAAATATAGGAGGAATTATGCCGATCACACAGAGTCTGCTTTTGCGTTTTTCGTCACTTTGGCTGGGTTTTATGGTAGTAGCGATATTGGTATCCCTGTCCGTTGCCGGGCTCGTGATAGTGCGCCGATATATATCTCACCAGAAACTCAAGATGCATAACGATATTGCTGCACCCATATTCGGGACCATAGGAATGGCGTATACGGTCCTTTTGGCGTTCGTGGTTGTGGTGGCATGGCAGGGGTTTGACAAATCGAGTCAGAACGTTGAGACAGAAGCTAACTGCCTTATAAGCGTAGCGAGGGATTCAAACGCATTTGGCGGCGAGTTCCATGACCAGGTAATTTCGCTCGCAAAAGGGTACGGGAAAGCGGTTATTGTAGATGAGTGGCCGCTTTTAGCGCAAGGAAAAGGCAGCGATAACGCGCGCGATGCATTTGGTAAACTTTTTGCGCTATATACCGCATATACGCCTCAGAATAAAAAAGAAGAGATATTTCTCGCCGAGTCGATTATGAAACTGAACGAGCTCGGAGAATTGCGCAGGGCACGTATATTCGATTCCGGGCAGGGAATACATCCTGTGCTTTGGATAGTCCTTATTGTAGGAGGTTTTGTTACTGTGGCGTTCACATTCTTCTTCGGTTCGGAGAATCATCGTGCGCAGGTACTTATGACGTCGCTCTTGGCAGCTCTCATCGCCATGATACTTTATACGATACTCGTGTTGGACTTTCCTTTCACCGGAAAGATGGGCATAAAATCCACCGCGCTGCGCCAGATGTATAAATATTAGGGTTCACCCCTTGCAAAAGTTAGTTTTTATGATAAGCTTCTTGTGTAAAGCGAGGGGCTGTGATCAGGATAAGACCGTCAATACTATTGGCCGGTTTACTGATTTTTTCGATCCTCATGCCGCAAGTCATGGAGGCTGCCTCATATGCTCTCCTTCCGCCATCGATAATCGATCAGGCCTGTTTTAGCCAGCTCTTAACCGCCGTCCGCATCGGGAAGATGATTTACAGGATGGACGCGTTCGACAGGCTCCCCACAGATGTTCTTAAGGAAAGACTGGAGGCACTTTCTTCCGAAGCCGGAGGCCCAGTCTTCGATGCCAGGAATATCGATTTCAAGAAGAAAGGTTTTACTCGCTACTATCTATTCACAATAGACGGTAAAAGTCTAATAATGAGAGTCTGTTTAACGTCGGAGCTCCGATTTCAACCCGAGATCCTCGAAAATGACACAATAGTAAAAGGAGAGATAGAAAGCGTTAAAGCGACTTACCAGGTTTTCGACATGAGATCGCTTGTAGTAGGCCATAAGATCCAGCCCCGTGCCACTTTCCATTCCAGAGAAACCGAGAGATCCTCCTAGGAAAGCATAGTCAGTTTTAACTTTTGCGGATAGTGGTGATGTGGTATAATTACGAACACTTGGTGGGTGTAGCTCAGCCCGGTAGAGCGCTTGACTGTGGCTCAAGAAGTCGCGGGTTCAAATCCCGTCACCTACCCCAATTTTTTACTTCTCATAGAGAGAGGTGAGAGGTTAAAGCCCATGGTTGTAGCCAATGATCATGGGCTTTTTTATGTCTTTGAGTGTCAAAGAGTTAGGGCGTTAGTTTTGTCGTATCTTCCGACGGATAGACGATCTTCGTTTCGTGTGTGTAGAATTTCTCCTCATAGGCTCCATAAGTCTCCAAAATAGCGCTATTCCTCTCGGATTTGGCAGGCAGTTTGCGACACTTATATATGGCTATTATTTGGCAGGTTTGTGATCGCAAAATGGACTGTCACGGGAATCTATCTCTCGTGACAGCTTCTGTTTTAGACTTGATTACCTACGGATTTTAGGAGGGAATCCCAGATTTGCTGCTGTTTTGCCCAGTCTATCTCGAAGATGATAGGCCGGAGTCTATATTCTGCGATATCGTAGAGGCGCTTGTCTTGAGAGAGCATGATCTCTTCCTGAATTTTGGGCGACATATTGAGCATATTCGCGATCTCGCAGATCTTTGGAAGCGGAATGCCAGCCCATTTCGCGATCTGGCGCAAGCTGCAGCCTTTTTCTTTCGAGGTTTGGCTTATCTGGCACGCAAGGACGAGGTTCTGCCTTATGGCTGGCTCTTTGGCAATCTCGCCGTCCTGGCGCTTATGTTGCGGAATTCGCTTCAATTCTCGAAGCCTTACGGTAAAGCTATGGGTTTTGCCATCCTGAAGCGTTATGTCTAAAATTTCGTTATGGGCGTCGTAGCTTGCTTGTTTGACCAGCGATCTTATAATCGAAGTCTGCTCCTCCAGCGTTAAGGTCTCCCACGTTTTTGGATCAAGTTTCGATTCTTTTGAGATTTGCCGTAGGCAGGTCATAACCTTATTCTCCATCGATTGGGCTGCCACAAGCCGCGTGGGGCAGCTATTGTAGCCACGTTTCTGGGCGCTCATACATAGGTAGTATTGGTATTTATGCTTACCTTTCATGGTATAGATGATGTACATGGTGCTGTCGCAGGCCTTACATCGCAATATATGGCTCAGTAAGCCGATGTTTTTTGTAGTACCGGCGATCTTGCGCTCCCGTCGGTTATCGGCGAGTATCGCTTGAGCTTTTTGAAATACCTCATCCGAAATGATCCGCTCCTGCTCGCCGTCGTAAAGTTGGCCGCGGTAACCTACCTTACCGATATAAAAGACATTCTTTATGGTTAGTTGAATGTTTGTGCTTTTAAACTTTATGCCACCGAATTTATTGCCCTTAAGAGCGGTATATGTCTTTGTCTTACGATCTTTTTCATTCAAGGCTATGGCTACGGATAAAAGAGACCGTTTTTCGAGATAGAGATCGAATATCTCTTTTACGATTTTAGCTTCTTCTTTATTGACGAAAAGTTTATGTTTCTCTTTATCTAGATCATAACCTAATGGCGGTCTACCGCCGATCCATTTACCGCGCATTTTGGAAGCGCCCATTTTGTCGCGTGTGCGCTCCGAAATAATCTCGCGCTCGAACTGTGCGAAGGAGAGCAGTATATTTAAGGTAAGGCGCCCCATAGACGTGTTGGTATTAAAGGCCTGTGTTACCGAGACAAACGTCACGTTATTTTGATCGAAAAATTCCAATAGCTGGCTAAAATTGAGAAGAGAACGCGACAGCCTATCGACCTTATATACGACTACGCAATCGATTTTGTTTTCTTTTATATCCGATATAAGCTTCTGTAGGGCAGGGCGCTCCGTATTCGCACCAGTATAGCCGGGATCATCGTAAACCTCAGGCAAGATAATCCAGCCCTCCGACTTCTGGCTCTGGATGTAGCTTTCCGCTGATTCGCGCTGGTTATCGAGCGATGTAAACTCCTGTTCCAAGCCTTCAGAAGTCGATACGCGCGTATATATAGCGCAGCGAATCTTTTTCTTTTCTTTCTTCAATTTTTCTTCCATAGCTCCTCCTACACACGATTAAAAAACAGGTAGCCGTTCCAATGCGCTCCGGTTATCTTTTCGGCTATCGCCGAAAGAGACTTATAGACATTCCCGTTAAACTCGAAACCTCTTTCAAGAACCTTTACCTGATATACGGAGCCCTTATAGTCCTTTGTAATAACCGTACCTGGAAGAGGTATCCGCTTATCCTTTGAACTGGCTACTATAGGACTATCAGGCTTTAGCGTCTTGTCATTGATAGGGTCGTATTTTTCGATAAGATCTTTGATCCGAGCCTTGGCCTTAGCCGACAATCCGCCATACTCAAGCTCCTGCAGCCTGTAAGCGATTTTACGCCACAGATAGACCTTATGGGTGCCGGTGGCATTTTCGCCGTATAGCTCTTTGTAGCGCCTATGAAGCTCTTTCGCGGGCGCCTTTTTAAGCGCCATTACCTCTGTCATAGCCACGTTTCTCGCCATTTTGGCCTCCTCTCTTGCCTCATTACAACATAGGGCATAGGTTGGCCGACAAGTCAAGGCGATAAGAGAGGTATTTTCAGTTGTTAAAGGGGACTCAAAAGTAAGCAATTTTAAGGGGCACCTAAGACAAAAAATAAAATTACCTTGACAAAATCGGAAATATAGTGTATATTTAAAGTTAGTTATAGGACACTAATATATGGAACTGCTCGGAAAGACACTTTATACACAGGACGAGGTTATAAAACAGATAAATAACAGGCTGGGCGCAAAGACCCTTGAGCCCAGAATGTTCTCTTATCTTAAAGATGTCAGGGATATCATACCAAAACCGATACGGATCAAGACGAAGGAAGGAAGATCCGGAGCTAACTCCTATTATACAGAAGAGACCCTGGAATACTTAACCGGAATTATGAGAGAATATTCCGACTCCGCCAAAACGCTAAAGGACATACAGGAAAATATTAGCACTGAAATCGAACGGCACATCATAGAATCGGATATTTTTCGGTATAAGTGCGAGGTATATTTAAAATTTAAAAAGGCCATCGAGAGCTCTACGAAAGAGCTATCGCAGGCCTTCGGGAACGTTTCACTGGAATTTAAAAAAACATCTGTGCCGGAGTTTCTCAATAAAGGTCTTAAAGACACATTAAAGCAGGCGCTTAAAGCCATAGAGGCGGGTGCAGGCGACGATAAACTGGATAGTCTTTTCGAGAGGCTGCTGTTCGTTTATAATCAGAGGCTTAAGCATCGAATGAAAGAGAAAGTTCTGGAAGAAAGAGAGAGGAGGTGAGGGGAAGTATATTTTTTTGATCATCTACTTAGTTATAAATAAGTATAAAAAAAAAAAAAAA
>JAPLMF010000045.1 GCA_026387155.1 Candidatus Omnitrophota bacterium | reverse complement strand
CCGCCACTCTTGCCGGTCACACTCGCGGTAAAGCAGGAAAGCCAGCACCTCGTCATGTCCGTCCGCGTAGACATCGGCGCGCACCACTACCTGCTCGCCGACAACGCGTTTAATGGGGAACTTGCCGCCGTCGATCTCCGGCGTGACTTTTTCGATAATCACCCTGGGACTATTAAGCGATTCTTTAATATCTATCTTATCTATCATATGAAACTATTCTATCATTAACCGTGAAATTTAGAAACGAAAAAATATCACTTTGTCAAGCCAAAATAGAAATGTCCTATAGTTACCAAAGTAGAAATGTCCTATTTTGTTAGTAGTAGCCATTTCTCTTTTGGGGCGACCTTTTCTCTTTGTTGATACTGTGGATACTGTGTATTAGTATTAGCCTTAAAATACCGCTTCCATGGATGATCTTTTGGAGGAACATAGACCTTCCTGATTTTATATTCATACGTCTTCTTCGGCTCTTCTTCCTTAGGACGAACTGTTATCTCTTTGAATTTGAGCGCCTTGTCTTTATACGTGATCATCATAAAGTCGTCGATCCTCTCCTCGACCACTACCTTCTTAGCTCTTATGTTGTCCTCTATCTGATATAGCTTTTTATCATGGGCTACGGTAAAATCGTTGCGTAGAGGGTGCTCTTCTCTGATACAGAGAATCTTATCCAGGTCCAGGCCTTTGGGTATCGGACGATGAAGATCGTCGCTATAAACGGCTTTTACGGAGAATCTTTTGGCGTACTTGGGTAAAAAGCGCTCCGCGACCTTATTTGCCTCGTCTTTAGTCCTCGCCTTTTCGAGCCTGAGCTCTTTTAGAAGACGATCCTGGAACGTTTTAAAGAGCCGCTCAATTCTGCCCTTGGCCTGAGGAGAATTGGCGTATATGACCTCAACACCTAATTCTCCCATAGCTCTTGTGAACTGCGTAAGAGGGTCTTTATTGCTGAGTTCATCCTCTACGGAGAGCTTCTTTTTCGATTTATACGCGGCGTGCTTATCGATATATATGCTTACGGGTATGCCGTACGTCTCGACATAGCGCTTAAAGCTGTCCATGGCGGGAAGAGTCCCTTCGTATTCATAGAATCTTCCGAAAGGCGTGCCGGTGGCGTCGTCTATATATCCCATGAATATGAGCCTTGGGCCTCTTCCTTCCAGCCAGTCATGGTTGGAACCATCCATTTGAATCATCTCGCCGAAACAACGCCTTCGCTCGCGCCACTGCCGGTGAGGCCTCTTCTTCCGCTTCTTATACGGAATGCCCTCTTCAATGAGCCATAATCGTAGCGTCTCATCATCGACTTCGATCTTATCTCTTTCAAGGAGCTTCTCCGACGCTAACGTCGGACCAAAATCTGGGTATTTTGCCTTGAATAGCCTTAATATCCTGCGTTTGCCTGGTAGTGTTCGGTTCGAAGATTTACCCCGCAGCCTATGGATAATGCCTTCGTCTCCTTCTAGCCGTATCCTCACAGCTATCCTTCTTACCTGGCGATCGCTTAAGTCCAATATCTCGGCCGCTTGATTCTGAGTGATACTATTCTCCATCGCCTTACGAACTACGTGCAGCTTCTTCAGCTCCTCCTGCGTTGTCATTATTATGTCCTTTCCTGCCATAATGCCCTCCTGTAAAGAGAGCCATTATAGCAACTTTGGAATAGGACATTTCTAAATTGGTAGAATAGGACATTACCATTTTGGTATTACACAACTATATGGTAGAGATAATGTAACAAACCCTGTTGCCTTTTTGGGTCCTGCCGCTCCTTCGCCTTTTTTCCTATGCGAGGCTTTAGTCCCAGGTCTTG
>JAPLMF010000018.1:25586-34140 GCA_026387155.1 Candidatus Omnitrophota bacterium | reverse complement strand
TTGTAATAAACCCCATCATACTGGTATCTATCCCGATTTCTTCTGCGAACCTCAATGCTCTTTCATTTTCCTCCGCAGTTATACCTTTATTATACCGTTTCAGTTGACCGTCCGAACCCGACTCAATTCCTATAAAAAGCCGCGCCAATCCAGAATCTTTTGCCAGATGCCAGATCCTCCCGCGTTCGAATCGGTCTGCCTGAGTATCATGCGAATCATATAGCGCATCGGCTCTTACTTCTCCTTCCCATACTATATCCAGGCCAAGTTCCTGACTAATTTTTTTAATACCATTTGCGATATCTTCAATCCTTTGTAGCCCATATTTATGCTTGATATTACCGGTGGCCACTAAATTATCATCGCTGAAAGAGACCCTTCGCACACCCAGCATAGCCAACTGTCTAATCTCTTCAAATACATTTTCGAGCGGCTTTGGCGTCCATCCATGGCCTTGTCTTAACTCTCTTCTACTACAAAATGCACAATTATGGGCGCACCCCCTGCTCGCTTCTACCCAAACAACCCCGTTAAGACCTGCCACACGAGTAACTGTGTCCGTTGAAGGCAGGCTCATCTTTTCCCCGGTTAAAAAACTTCTGTTTGGACGTGGCCGTGCATCCTTAGCAAAAGTGATATTAGGCACTTGCTCAAGCGTCCTCTTGCTGTTTAAGAAATCTATTATGCCTTCAATGGCCTCTTCGCCTTCACCAACAACTACTATAAGTTTTTTACGATCGCTGTATCTTTTTAATAATTCATCCGGTGCGAAAGTAGCGACCATACCTCCTATAACAAGATATGGCTGCGCATCCTCCGGCATTCTTTCATCAATTTTTTCTAGTATCTTATTTAGAGTCTGCTCTGAGTCTACGCCTAAACTTACCCCGAGAACATCGGGTTCCTCATTTACAATCTTTTCTACTATAGCATCGATATCCTTATCTAATTGAAGATCTAAAATCTCAACATCAACTTTTTTCTGAAATCTTTCTAGCAGGTGCCCTTTCAATACCTCCAGACCTAACGGCCTATCAAGGCGAGGATATTTTGGAGAGGGCATGTTTAACAATATAATATTGCTTGTCTCCATTTCACTATTAGTCGCTTTCGCTCTGGGTGCAGGAGGAGCATTGGGCATACCTTTTTCACCGCCATTTTCCATGATTTCCCGAGCAATTGGAACCGCGCGCGGTATTATGTTGGCAGTTATTTCTTCAAACACTATTCTGTTTGCGCTGTCATTAAGCGTGCTGTCGAATAGGATATTCCCGAATTCTATATATTTGTCCGCTTCCGTTGTGGCCAAGACACCGTCAGCGAACATAAAAAGATATGCCCGGTCGCGGGCCCTTGGGCTATACCTAGCGTGGATGTCTTGAAATTTACTTCGCATCGGTTCAACAATTTTCAAGAACTCATCATAAGAAAGATAGTATGGGTCCTTGGCGGCATCGGGAAATGACTCAACAGATCTCCCCCTTCTATCGTAATAGCTCAGCTTCCAATGAAATGAGGGTATGTTTCTAGCTTCACGGAGTAGTAATTTACCTATCTTCTCTAGATAATCCATGTTATGTTTAGTCACAATAGTCAGGACCTGAATCTCTTTACTGGGATATTTATCCCTGATCAATTGCAGTGCGCGTAAAGTATCGGTAAACCGGCCCGGTATTTTTCCGTTGTGGACATTTGATTCCTCGTCGTAACCATCCATAGGAAAAGATATCATATCTACATATGGCATGATTTCCGCCGCCTTCGCTTCATCCAGAAATCTGCCATTCGTATATAAAGCCGTAGCCATTCCTTTATCATGCGCGTAACTTAACAATGCGCCTATGTGCTTCGCCAGCAGCGGTTCGCCACCGGTAAATATAAGCCTCCTCACGCCGTTTCCATACATATGATCTATCATCCTCTTCTGCTCCTCTAAGCTGGCTTCTCTATGCGGCGGCATCGTTGCTGCAAAACAAATCTTGCATTCTTCGGAGCATCGCTCCGTAACAATGAAATCCATGCTTGGCGGAAGCATTCCCTCGGCTCTTAATGTCTGCTTATCGGGTCTTTGCGAAATGTTCCCAGCCTTACCAACAAGCGTTCCACAGGTCACCCTGCCTGCCTGAGACCTGTCGTGAGGGTCGCCTCCTGTCCTGAACGCGAATATATTGCTAAAACCTAGATCTCTGACAACTTTTACATACGAATCCATTGTGACTTCATCCGGAGGAGTGAATCCGGGCACTATAGGATTTATGGGGGTGACTTTGATATGAAAATCGCCGTTGTAATGCTCTCTTTTGCATATATCATGAATCTTAACTGCCAGTTTCCGCGCATCTTCTTCGCTGTCGTTGATACCTTTCATAAGGCTAACCCGCACATCAACTCGATCCAAAATTCCAGTTGCCCTATTGTATGCTATAATAAATGCAATAAGATCATCTGCTGGCGAAATGAATTCTGGCACGCGCACTAAAGACCGTCTTACGTCCTCCCTGGCTGATTGTAATGATAACTGCAGCATTGGTGGTCGCACATCATGGGTGAATATACGCAGCACCTTCTCTTCCATCGTTTTCAGCATACGTACGTTCGCTGTTGTGCTTATTCGCGTTTTGGTAATGTACCCCGCCTTTTCCAACTCAAAAATTGCTCCTAATGTCGCGTCTGGATACAAAAGCGGTTCTCCCATACCCATCATACTAAGCTGTATATCATTTTTCCCAAAATCGGCATATATGGTATCTTGGACAAACCGTAAAACCAACATCACCTGATCCTTTATCTCATCTTTAGTCAATCCCGCTGCTTTAATCTCTTTATTCACAGTCTTCTCACCCGTGCCGCAAAATCTGCAACCTGGCGTTCCAATGCAACCTGTAGCTACTGAAACACATATGGAATCCTGGCCTGGTCTTAGCACCCCTACTGCTTCAACACTTGCGTTTTTTAGGCGTTTAACTCCAAATTTAAACTCAACATTTTTACTATTTAGGTCCACTATAACGTCTTCTATAAACAGACTGTTGGTACGGTATCTGCTCAAATCTACATTATCACCCCTATATTGCAATTTCGGTATTTCAACATCCGTAATCCTGACCTTGCCATTTTTGTCTACTACATATCGTAAGGTGGTATCTGGGAAAACGAAATAAGAGCGGAAAGATTTCGGCCTGTCAAACTCAATAAGCCTTCCCCACGAGGTATCCCATGATTCCACAAACATCTTTTCTGCCGCGTCTGTACTGATGCTTTGAGAGTTGATCCGTTCAATCAGCGCTAATACGCCTTGAGGAACCTGGCGTCGTGGCTTTTCCGGCTTAGGGACAGTGGATTTTATTTCCTCATCCAATTTCCCGAGTGCTCTAAAGTCACTTTTGAATCGACTTTTTCCAAGAACTTCAAAAATACTAACATTTGCCGGAATGACTGCTATAATAGGCCAGAAAGGTTTGTCGCCCGGAATTCCGGTGACTCGAGCAGAGCTTATGGATTTTGACAGAAGCATCGTAACAAAAGGCACTTGTAACTTATTGCGAGCCGCGAGACAAAAAAGATTAGCCTGACCTTTCGAAATTATCGCCTTTAGGTCTTTGTTTGCAAAAGCTTTCTTTAATCCCTTGCTAAAACGGCTCGGGAATATTCCTTCGGAAGAGGACCCGCTCCTTACAATTGTAATTTTTCCGGATTTTTTGTAGCCGCGCAGCGCGGGATAGGCATCAATAACTTCCTCTACCCCTGCAATATCAATATCACCCAAAGAAAAATAATCCTTTGGTGAGATCACTACCTTATGGCCCATTTTAATAATAAAATACCATAGCAAGGCATCTATCTCGGTCTCGCCAAAGTTATCTGTCAAGTAAAGAAAGGTCCCTTTTTGTGGTGTAAAGATAAGGTCTTCAAATTGGTTTAAACCGTCGACAGCAAGCCTATCCCTGACCATGCCTCCAATAATCTTTTCAATGCTGACACTTCCCTTCTCAACATCAGCTATGAGATTCATAATATTGCTTTTTTTGGTATCTATAGAAAAGTCTATCGCATTAAATCGGGTCGCCAGCATCGCAAGCTTGCGGAACATTGCACGTGCTTGTGGCTTATTATCGACATCAAGATCATCAATTTTTTTCATTACATCACGCGCATAGTTCCTGGCGCTTTCTATCAAAGGCCGCGCAAACAAGGAATAATCTTTTGCCTTGGGCGATGATCTTATTTTTGAAATTACATAATCCCTAATTTGCTGTACGGTAAACCGGTTTATTTGCGTGCTGTACAGAAAGGCGTGGATATTGTTTATCGCTCTTTTCCTCGCGGTAGGGTCAATAATAAAGATGCGGCAACTGTCTATGGCCATCTTCATCTGGGCGGATATTATCGCTTCTTTGTCGCTTTCCTCAAGCTCTCCCAGGCGACATATGCCTTGCACATATCCCGAACCAGGGTCTTCTTTGCTCGGTGCGACCGCGGGATGAGCATCGTAACGATCTCTACCTTTGATCTTTTCGTGTTCTACCGCGACAATATCTGCTATATCTGAAGCGTAAACTTCTGCAGTAGCGCTAATATATGATCCACATACTCTTGAATACTTAACAATACCTCCTGTTTCTATATATGAGGAGTTAAAATTTGAGTCCGATATTGGTGGCTCGATATTTAGCGCCGGTTGTTCATAACGATAAGCACTAAAATCCTGCTTTCGCTGAAATATCGTGTCGGCGGCGCGTACCCGTGCCAGCTGTGCACCCTTTCCAACGAACGTGTTGAAAAGCTCCATTCGGCCGCCTCTTCCATCCAACATAGTCCCATTTTCTATTCTGCAGCGTTCATCTAAAATCACGTCACCATATAGGTATATTTGATCTATAACCTTATTGCGCCCGACACGATTTCCAAATATTCTTTTTAGAACTTTTTCTTTCGATACACCATTTTTCTTTGTTATAAGCCATAGGCGGGTTGTGCTATCAGCCACAATGCCGATTTTAATAAGATCGGATGCCAATACAGGCCCTGTTGCCATCGAGTTTGTAACTATAGGACGTTCTATCTGTCTGGGTGATCGCCTACCCTCCCCGCTAATGTCTTTTTCAAAAGTTTTGTTGTGCGCCTTAACACCATTGAGCTTAACTCCGGCATTTACCCAGCAGGCGCCGGTAAGCGAAATGGCAGGCCCTGTGCCGTCAAGAACGGCCCCTTTACCTATCTTGGTAGTGCTGGATAAATGTATTGTTCCCCTAAGCTTCGTAGTATCAATCCCGCCTTCAACTTTCGTATCACTTCCAAATATATCGGAAAGAACCTGGCCCCAAGTAAATCCTGGCAAAATATTATCAATGGAAATAGATATTACCGTACCCTCACTTACTTCCACGCCCATACCCCTTAGATTTGTTATTAGCATATTATTCAGCTCATCTCTGAAGATAATGGCCTGCTGGAACCTTTTTGGCGCATCCGGAGCTTTACTATGAATAAGAAGATAATGCGTTAGAGGCGTTTGGGTAATATTACGACTGGCTAGGGCGGCGTATTCCTCACCGGCAATATTTATATAATCGCTTACCCACCATTCCCATGGCTTACGTTTGATATCCCCCGCTTTTCCGAACCGATGACGATACTTTTTCTGCAAAATATCCTTATTGTCGTGTGACCATTTCGTATCGATTACAAAAATCTGAGAATTCGTAAACCAGCTAGGGTCGCGAGCCTCTGCCATGGATTTCGATTGCTGCCTTTCCTGGTCAGTCATGTCATTCCACTCTTTAAGATGTATTGGGATTTTCCCGTAAGTGCTCGTTTCTGCGAGGAATACCCTGGCTCGTCCTTCCGCTCGACCGTCACGCGGATTTTTTACAGCCATCGTGACTTTCGGTTGAAAACCATTTTCTGCAGCTGAGATTTTAATTGCCTCAAGGTAAGTTTTGAAAAATATATTTTGGTATTTATCTAGTCCCCAGCCTTCTGAGTCGCCATAAACAATGATGGAATATCTGGCTTCTTCAAGTTTTCCAGTTTTTCCAAGCTTATCTAACGCCTCGAGATACCCCATCCCAATGCCGTCGGCAGAGTCAGGAGTCAATATGCAATTTTTACCCAATAAGTCATCTTTCCTTGTTTCATCAATTAAACCATCTTCCTCCATCAATATCCCAAATATTGCATATGCAGCTTTATCTACTATCGCCTCAGATAATACGCTCCTCCTGCCAAATCTTCTTTCGGCCCTTTTCGCAATTTCGACCATGATCATAGCTAAGTCTCGCAAGCCATCATGCCTTCTGGTATACAACAAATCCCTCTCGATAACTTTGTTAATATATTCCAAAATTTCCTTGGCTTCTCTTTTTTCTAGAACATTATCTTCGATGAGATTACTAAAAACCGCTTCTAGCCGATCCCGCATCTTATTTTTTAGCGGACCTGTAATTTCGACGTTATCCTTCAGGATGTTAAACATCGTTACAGGATCTATCACTATAATGTCTTCAAGAGTACCAAAAGCGGCCGCCATTCTAGACAATTTTAGCTGCGAATTACACCCATCCGGTTTAAATAACGTTTTAACAACTATGCCTTCCGGAGTAAAACGAGTGCCCTTTCCTCCGCCAAATACAAACTTCCTCACGCCAAAGCGCTTCCTCAGATATACAATTAAATCTTCTTCATTTGCGAAACGCACTTCTTCTTTCCGCAATATTGCATGTATAGCATTGATAAAATCATCGGCATCTCTTCTAGCCTCGTTAATATTTACGGGCCTTTGATACTCTATAAGATCTACACCCAAAATTTTGCCTTCCATAACGCTTCTGAGATATCCATTGCTTATATGCCTGTAATCCACGATGCTCTGGGTATCAAAAGGATTCGGATTATGCCGAACAGCAGACGATGATCCGCGTGCCTTAGTCGTGTCTTCGGCTGACGCCAGGGGTTGGCCAGGTGTTTCTTTTACGATTTTAACAATATACTTGTCTAGAACCGCTAACTCATATCCTGCAAAATTTTGCGAAGATGGATTGTCCTTTAACAGGACTAGCGCCAAATATCTAACACCGGCATCATTTCTGCAGGGTATAACAATAGCAGAGTCAGGGGTTACTTTTTCATTCGGCGGGATTGTTGTTAATGCGCCATTTCTTATAGTAATTGCTCGTGTCGCGGACAACTCTAATTGCTCAGATGCGCCTCGTAACTTAAGCGTTGAAGAGGAAACAGCTGTTTCCAAAGCTTTGATAGGAAGAGGGCCTATTTCATGCTGAGGATCCCCGAACAGGTAGTCGCCTATGTCGTTGGCTGACAGCAATAGACCGGCTCGTAAAAAAAATGCTTTTGAGCCAGCTTCATCACTTTCAGAAATAGGCTCCTGTTGAAAAACTGAATGCGCTGCAAGGCAGGAATTTTTTGTATCAAAGTAAACGGGGTAGGCCCATGCCACATCTGAAATCAAGAGACATGACACAACTACCCCGCACCATACTTTGATACATAGATATTTTTTTGACTTGATCATAAAAATTAGCAATTCGTTTATTATTAAAAGATTGAATAAAAAACCAAGCTGCGTTTAACTCCCAGGCAGCTTGGCTATCTAGACTATTCGAGATCTCTCTAGACCCTTGGCTTTGCGCACCTATGTCGCCATAGGATTGCCCTTAGCTGGACTATGTACTCTGATATTGTACATAAGTATATCATATGAAATTTGTTAATACAATAGAAAGATAGCTACCTATTTCCTATCTAACATTAGTGCTGTCACGACTTGCTATATCCCGAAACCTACGGCTATATATGACATGGCAAGGGAGGCTTAAGCTATATGAAAGAGCTGATGTTAGAGCAAATTATAGCACTAAAAAACGCACCTACAGAAGAGCTCCAAAAACGCTATAAAGAGATCTCTGGCGAAGATGCTGCCGGTTACCGCTACCTTGAATATACTACTATCCTTCGCACAGTTCGAACGTGAAATCATAAGTGAGCGAACACGCGATAAGATGGTGACCTTACTGCGGTTATGCTAGTTGACTCGTCGAGGAATGTCAGTAGTAGTGCCGGTATAGGGTGCCTTGTCACAACATTCGAGAATATATACACACCACATGATTAGTCCTCTTGGTGGTTTGACACGGAAAATGCCTCTTTACCGTTTTACAGTAGAGAGGCATTTTCCGCGTCGAACCATGGCGTCCCCATGGGGATTTGAACCCCAGTCGCAAGCTTGAAAAGCTTGTGTCCTAGACCAGACTAGACGATGGGGACGCTATTAACTTCTTAAAAGCCCTGCCACCCTTATAACTCTTTATTTGCTTTTCACGTTTAAGGGCTTCTGACTTGCTTACAAATTCTTCTTTGTAAACCAACTTATATGGACCTTTATATTTTGTCGTTTTTGTTTGGCCTCTATTATGTTGCTTTAATCTGCTATCAATATCGCTGCAAGATCCTATATAATATTGCCCTATTGTTTCGCTCTTTATAACATATGTGTAAAACATTCTCAATACAATATCCTAGACCAGACTACCCCGCC
>JAPLMF010000018.1:18309-25578 GCA_026387155.1 Candidatus Omnitrophota bacterium | reverse complement strand
ATCGCGTTTCGGCGGGGCCCCGCCGTCCGGCCTTTAAACCATCTCAGGCGGGGGACGATGGGGACGCAAAATAAGTTAAAAATTATTATATCCTACGGGCCTTGATACTATTTTCTCTTTACTCGCCTGACCTTTTCAGGTTTCGGCGCTTTTTTACTCTTAGCCTCGGGCTTCTTCACTTCTTTGGCTTCGACTTTCGTCTCGGTTTTTATTTCCGACTCTTTGGCTTTATCCTCTTTTACCGGCTCGACGCTCTTCGGAACGCTCTTAGTCTCCGCCGCGGCCTTCTCATCCTCATCCTCAGGGACTATTTTTGCCAAAGACGCGACCTTGTCACTTGCTTCCAGCTTAATTAACCGTACGCCTTGTGTTGAACGACCCGTAGACCTTATATCTTTTATGGGAGAGCGGACGACCATGCCCTTTTCCGTCATGAGCATTATTTCATCCCTGTCGGATACGGTCTTTAACCCTACCGCCTCGCCATTTTTACCCGTAACCTTTATATTGATTATACCTTTGCCTCCCCTTGACTGCAACCTGTACTCTTTGAAGGAGGTCCTTTTACCGAAACCCTGCCCGGTGACGGTAAGGACGGTCTGGTCGGGCCTTACTACTTCCATGGCTATGCACGCGTCCTTCTTACCCAGCCTTATACCGCGCACTCCTTTTGCCGCACGGCCCATCTCTCTGACCTGGGACTCTTTAAACCTTATAGCCTTGCCTTCTTTGGTGGCCAAAAACAATTCATCGCCGCCGCTCGTCAGCTCCACCCCTATCAGCTCATCATCCTTCTCCAGGCCCATTCCTATGATCCCGCCTTTGCGCGGATTAGAATAGGCATTTAAGGATGTCTTCTTTATTGTGCCGCTCTTGGTGCACATCACGAGGAATTGGCCTTCTTTAAATTCCCGCACAGAGACAAAGGCGCTTATCTTTTCGCCGCTTCCCAGCTGTAGAAGGTTTATTATCGCCTTGCCTTTTGAGGTCCTGCCGCCTTCCGGTATCTCGTAGACCTTCAGCCAAAGGACCATGCCTTTATCGGTAAAGAAGAGCATATAATCGTGCGTGGAAGCTATGAAGAGGTGTTCTACAAAATCCTCCTCCTGCATATCCGCGCCCGTAACGCCCTTACCGCCCCGCCGCTGCTTCCGGTAGCTTGAGATAGGCAGGCGCTTAATATAACCGGTGTGGCTGATAGTGACTATCGCGTCCTCTTCGGCTATAAGATCCTCTATGTCGAGCTCTTCGGTTTCGGGTAGAACTTCCGTCCTACGTTCGTCCCCAAACTTTTCGCTGAGCTCCCTGGTCTCTTCTTTTATTATCTCGAGCACCTTCTTTTCGCTCTCCAAAATGGATTTAAACAGCTCGATCTTCTTTATCAGCTCCAGATACTCTTTATCTATCTTGTCGCGCTCTAAGTGAGTAAGCCGCTGCAGCTGCATTTCGAGTATCGCCTGGGCCTGCCTGTCCGACAGGCCTATCTTCTCCATCAGGTTCGCCTTAGCTTCCTGAGGATCTTTCGCGGCCCTAATTATCTTTATAACCTTGTCGAGCTCTTTTAGGGCTATCTTTAACCCTTCGAGTATATGCGCCCGATCCTGAGCCTTTTCGAGGTCGTATTTTGTCCTGCGTATAACGATCTCTTTTCTGTGACGGATAAACTCCTCTAAGGCCTCTTTTAAATTCAGAACTCTCGGCCTGCCCTCGACAAGCGCCAACATTATAACGCCAAAGGTGGTCTGCATCTGGGTGTGTTTATAGAGTTGATTTAAGATAACTTTAGAGTTCGCGCCCCGACGGACCTCGATCACTACGCGCATCCCGTCCTTGTCGGACTCATCCCGCAGATCCGTGATACCGTCTATCTTCTTCTCCGTAACGAGATCCGCTATAGACTCCACAAGATTGGCCTTGTTCACTTGATAAGGCAGTTCCTTTATTATGATCGCCTCTTTGCCGTTCTTCTGTTCTTCAATGAATGCTTTGGCATGAATCTTCAAAAGCCCGCGGCCCGTAGTATAAGCGTTCTTGATCCCTTCGGTGCCGCGTATTATTCCGCCCGTAGGAAAGTCCGGCCCTTTCACTCTCTTTAACAGATCCTTCGGATCACAGCCGGGATTATCTATGACGAACATGACGGCTTCGGCTATCTCTCTTAAGTTGTGAGGCGGGATGTTCGTCGCCATGCCGACGGCAATACCGCTTGAACCATTGACGAGCAGGTTAGGCAAGCACGCCGGAAGGACCGTAGGCTCCTTGAGCGACCCGTCAAAGTTCGGCATAAAATCAACCGTGTTCTTGTCTATATCGAGGAGCATCCAGTCGGCGATCCGGTCAAGCCTCGCTTCGGTATAACGCATGCTCGCAGCCGCGTCCCCATCGACGGAACCGTAGATCGCGCTATCCCCGTGTGGATGATATTTACCCATGCAATCTCCAACAATCCTTGCCGATTTTTTGTAAGGCTTATTGTGCTCTACACCAAGTTCCTTCATAGCATAAAGAATGCGGCGATGCACCGGCTTAAGGCCGTCTCGGGCATCGGGTAGCGCTCTACCCACGATTACACTCATCGCATAGTTTATATAGGAGTCCTTCATCTCCTCTTCTATATATACCTGGCGTACTTTTTCATTACGTGCGTACATATCTCTCCTCTTTTATTAAATATCCAGAACTTTCACTTCATGTGCATGTTTTTCAATAAACTCGCGCCTGGGCTCCACTGCCTCACCCATAAGTATGGTAAACATTGAATCGGCTTCAACGGCATCCTCTAACATAACCTTTAGGAGAGTTCTCTTTTCGGGATCCATGGTAGTCTCCCAGAGCTGAACAGGGTTCATCTCTCCCAAGCCTTTATACCTTTGTATGCTCATACCCTCTTTGCCGACACCCTTCACAAACTGCAAAACCTCTTTAAGAGAATACAACCCCTTGGTCTCTTTTTCCATTTTTATGGTATATATGGGTTTTGCGGACTCTTTCTTGGAAGATTTATTATCTTTTACGTCTTCCTCCGAATTGTCATACTCCTCCATATCAAGACCAAGCTTATCTATCTTATCTATGATCTTCTCTATCTCCCTTGCCTCATAAAATTCTATATAGTCCTTATTCTTGGCTGTATCTTCATCCCCAACATACTTTGACAACTCATCATCATTATATAAAAATTGGGGTTCCTGCTCCACTTTTACCATATAAAGTGGTAATTTTTTGGTCTTTTTATGCCTTAACGTGATGTATTTTGATAAAATCACCCCACTTCGCTCAATTGCGTTCCCTTATCCTTCCAGTTCGATAAGCGCATCCAAAACAGCCTTCAACTGCTTATCTGTAAACTGGTGTTTGTCTTTTACTCTTAAAAGAGTCATGCCTTCGGTACCAAGCTCCAGCAGAAGATTATTATACTCCTCTTCTGTCTGTATATACTCCTCCCTCTTACCTCTTTTAATCTTATACAAAGGCGGCTGAGCTATGTAGATGTGGCCATTCTCGATCAAGGCAGGCATCTGCCTGTAGAAGAGCGTCAAAATAAGCGTCCTTATGTGCGAACCATCGACATCCGCATCGCACATTATTATTATCTTATGATACCTGATCTTGGCTATATCGAACTCTTCGCCTATGCCGCAGCCTATCGCGTTGATGATGGTCCTGATCTCTTCGTTTGACAGCGCCTTGTCGAGTCGCGCCTTCTCTACGTTCAATATCTTTCCCTTTAGCGGTAATATAGCCTGGAAGCGTCTATCGCGCCCTTGTTTGGCTGAGCCGCCGGCCGAATCTCCTTCCACAAGATAGACTTCGCAGAGGCTTGCGTCGGTCTCCTGGCAGTCGGCGAGTTTGCCTGGCAGCGACGCGCCCTCAAGGGCACCTTTCCTCCGGGTGAGCTCACGCGCTTTTCTAGCAGCTTCACGAGCGCGCGCCGCTAATACGGCTTTTTCTATGATCTTGTTGGCTACCGGCGGGTTCTCTTCGAGAAATGCGCCAAGCGCTTCGTTGACTATGGATTCTATTATTCCTTCGACCTCGGAATTACCGAGCTTTGTCTTGGTCTGGCCTTCAAATTGAGGATTCGGGATCTTCGCGCTTATCACTGCGCTCAAGCCCTCTCTCGCATCGTCTCCGGATATCGTTGAATCTTCATTTTTTAACAACTTTTTATTTTTACAGTACTGATTTATCGTCCTGGTCAGCGCGGATTTAAAACCGGTGAGATGCGTGCCGCCTTCTATAGTATTAATATTATTCGCAAAAGTGAAGATACTCTCTGCATATCCATCGTTATACTGCATCGCCACTTCCGCCTGCACACCATCTTTCTCCTTCGCAAAATACACCACCTTCTTGTGCAGCACGTTCTTGTTCTTATTCAAAAATTCCACAAAAGACACTATGCCGCCTGAAAATGTAAACTCAACCTCTCTGCCCTTGGCACGCTCATCTTTCAGTACTATCTTTAGATCCTTATTTAAGAACGCCAGCTCCCTCAGACGATTAGATAAAATGTCGAAGCTGTAACTTACCCCGGCAGGGAATATCTCTTTATCGGATTTAAAAGTTACTTTTGTCCCGGTGTTCTTGGCTGAGCCTATAACCTTTACTTTCGACGCTGTCTTGCCGCATTTGTACTCCTGATGATATATCTTGCCGTCTCGCCGGACTTCTACCTCGAGCCATTCGGATAGCGCATTTACCACACTAACCCCAACACCATGAAGCCCGCCAGAAACCCTGTAAGCTTTATGATCGAATTTTCCGCCGGCGTGCAGCGTGGTCATTACAACCTCGAGGGCCGGCTTATTCATGGTCTTGTGTATCCCCACAGGGATCCCGCGTCCATCATCTATCACCGTCACGGAATTATCGGCGTGTACTATCACCTCTATCGACGTGGCATAGCCAGCCATACACTCATCGATAGAATTGTCCACAACCTCGTAGACCATATCGTGAAGGCCTCTCGACGTCGTGTCGCCTATGTACATGGAAGGCCGCTTCCTGACGGCGTCTACGCCCTCAAGGACCTGTATCGTCGTCGCGTCATACTTCTTTACTGCCGCAGCTTTTTCAAGCTCTCTGGAATCTTTCGTTTCTTTTTCTTTTGCCATCTTCTTCCTTTTTAATTATATTTTAAACTCATCTGATCTCACCTATTCTGAATCTTATGTTCTTTATAACTTTCTTTCCAAACTTCCCCTCAAGACCCTTAAGCGTTGCCTTTTTCCTTAAGGTCAGTTCATACAACCAGCTCGAGCTGTCCACATTCACTACTAATTCTGATTTTTTTATAGCAACCGGTTTTGAGTGCTTAGCGGCATCGGCTCCGGCAGCCGTCCCCCACAAAAGTAAAACACCTTCTTCGCTCGGCCTTGAAGGAGATATAAGTTTCTTCAGGGTCTCTTTTAACACATCCCCTATAGCTTTTTCCTTCCTTATGGTCATGGTCAATCGAGTTGCCGCGGCATCACCACATATACATATTCCGAACCTACCCTGACTACTCCGGGCTTGTCAGGATCAACTAACTCAAAACCTATACTTTCCTGGTCTGTGTTCTTGAGCAGGTTTATAATATACCCGGGGTTAAACCCTATCGCAAATTCCTTGCCTTTATATTCCACATCGAGCTCTTCCCTTGCCTCACCAAGAGAGGGGCTGGCTTTTGAAATAACCACCTTGTCCTTTGCTGTTTCTATCTTCACAACCATGGATTCCGGCGTTGTGAAGAGGGCGACTCTTTTCAAAGCTGACAGGAAAGCATTTTTATTTATAACCATCTTGTTTTTTGCCTCTTCGGGTATAACCTTCTCATAGTTCGGAAACTCACCTTCGATCAGCCTCGATACAAGTTTAGTGTGCCCAACATCAAAAAGCACCTGGTTGTCGCTGTAAGATATCTTTACCTCGCCATCTTCCCCTAAAATCCTGTCAATCTCACCAATCGCTTTTTTTGGCACTATAAATTTTCGCTCCAATGTTTTTGGTAATTGCATCTTCTCCTCTATCATAGCGAGACACCTGCCGTCTGTGGCCACAAGTCTTATATATGTCGGTTTTATTGTAAATAAAGTCCCATTCAACACATAACGGACTTCGTCATTCGATACCGCGAATTCGGTCATGCGGATCATTTGTTTTAGTTTTTTTTGACCAACCACCACAAATTCTTTATTTTTGAATTCCGGCGGCTGCGGAAACTCTTCTTTAGGCAGCCCCATCATTTTAAATGTTGATTTACCGCATTCTATATGAATAAGGTTATTCTTTTTTACAGAAACCGATATAACCTCTTTTTCAGGTAATTCTTTTATAATGTCCGAGAATTTTTTTGCCGGAACGGTTATAGCCCCAACTATCTGTGCTTTTATTGGGGATGTTGATATAATTCCTATATCAAAATCTGTGGCCGTTAATGTGGTTCCTGTTTCGGTGGTTTCGATCAATATATTTGATAATATAGGTAATGTTGATTTTGAATTTATCGCTGATTGGACTGTTTGCACCACTTTTAATAGATCTTCTTTTGTAGAACAGAATTTCATCAACAACCCCTTTCAACTATTATAGTTTAATATAAAATAGAAGTATTAGTAGTAGGTTCTGTAGATAAGTGTATAACTACCTAACCCCCCACAACACAATAAGTTGTAAAAATAACAACGAGCTTATAACAACAAAAAGTTATGAACATGCCCAACAACCTATCAGACTAAAGCTATTCTTTAATGCTCTGCACTAACTTATCAACAAGATTCTTTAAACCGGATTTTGATTTTATATCTTCTTCTATCTTATTGCAAGCGTGTATTACGGTGGTGTGGTCTCTGCCTCCGAAAAATTCACCTATTTCAGGTAATGAATAGTCCGTAAGGTGTCTTGCTATATACATAGCTATCTGCCGCGGGTAAGCGATAGCTTTCGAGCGCTTCTTTGCGCGCATATCCGATAGCCTTATATCGAAATATTCACTCACCTTTTTTTGTATCAAATCTATTGTGACTTTTTTTTCGCCCTCGGATATCATATCTTTTAAGACCTCTTTTACAAGGTCTACCGAAACATCCTTCTCAACAAGTTTTGAATATGTGACGACCCTTATGAGAGCCCCCTCAAGTTCTCTTATATTCGTCTTTATCTTTTCCGCGATGAAGTACATAACGTCGTTCGGTAATACTATCGTCTCTTTTTCCGATTTTTTCTTGAGGATCGCTATGCGCGTTTCAAGGTCCGGCGCCTGGATATCGGCGACCAACCCATAAA
>JAPLMF010000018.1:0-18235 GCA_026387155.1 Candidatus Omnitrophota bacterium | reverse complement strand
TCTCCTCGAGACCAGGGATCTCCTTGGGCGGGCGGTCGCTTGAAACAACGATCTGTTTGTGAGCGTCATAAAGAGCGTTGAACGTATGGAAGAATTCCTCCTGCGTCGACTCCTTGCCGGCTATGAACTGTATATCATCTATAAGAAGTATATCGACCGATCTATATTTTTTGCGGAACTCCGGCGTCGACCGGGTCTGGATAGCTTTTATAAGATCATTCGTAAAAGCCTCGCTCGATAAATATAATACTTTTGTTTTTGGGGATTTTCCCAACGAGCGCTGACCGATCGCATGCATCAGGTGCGTCTTACCTAAACCCACACCGCCATATATAAAGAGAGGATTGTAGGTCTTCGCCGGAGAGTCGGCGACAGCGATCGATGCCGCATGCGCGAGCCTGTTTGCTGAGCCGACAACGAAACTGTCGAATGTGTATTTCGGGTTCAGGCCGATCTCTTTGGCGTGATCCTGCGGATGGCGGGTGAATATCCCGAAGAATTTATCTTTTTTTTGGTCGTCGGCTTTTATCGCCTCGCTCGGAGCTGCTTCGGATTCTCCCATAACGAATTCAACCCTTAAGTCCGAACCGCATGCCTTACATAAAGCGGCCGAAAGGAGGTCCATGTGCCGGTCGAGGAGCCAGGACTTGAAAAATTTGTTCGGCACCTCCAGCACTATAACACCATCTTTAAGTGATACAGGTTTTATCGGCTTAAACCATATGCCGTATACCTGCTCGTTCTCCAGCTCACCCTTGATTATCTCAAGGGCCTTAGGCCAGATCATCTGCTCATTATCCATCGCTTTAGCAAGCTCCAATCCAGTTATCCACAGCCCTATAAACCGAATATTAACACGAAACGACTTGTTATTAACAAGTTATGCACAATTTACCGCGGAGCATATTATAGTAAAGAGTCTGCCTCAATGCAAGCAAAAAGTGTGATTTCGCTCGGATATAGCGGCTTATTTTTGCGCTTCCACCGTCATCAATACTTCTTGCGGGAATTAAAAACGAAGCTGATTTTCCAAAGATAGCGTCTAGAGAAACTTCTCGGATGACGCGCCCCGGCCTTTTGGACTAACGGCGAGCGCTTATTTGGGTAGGCGGCTATAAATAGGTGTTAAAGCCCCCATAGCGCTTGAAAGCTACAAAGATTAAGGTTGGATGAACAGTGTCATAAGCGCGAGCCCTAAAGACAAAAGGCCGGGGCGCGGCATCCAAAAAATTTAATTAGAGTCAAGACCCGTCGGGTAACTAAACTTGTTGACTCGCGGGTGAATTATGATATAATCATACAACTTATATAAGGAGAAACGATGAAGTATAATCTGAAATCAGGATCGAATATTAAAAGGAAGAGGAAACACGGATTCAGGAAGAGAATGGGCGACCGCCACGGCAGGGCCGTGATCAAGAGGCGCAGGCAAAAAGGACGCCACAAGCTCACCGTATGACCGCAGGCGAAGGGTTCTCCAAGAAAGAGCGCCTTCTTAAATCAAAAGATTTCAGGGTTGTCTATGAAAAAGGCCGCAAAGTCTCCGTCGGAGGGTCGGCTATATGCTATTTAGAGAACGTTCTCGGGCATAACAGGCTGGGCTTCTCCATAAGTTCGAGGAACTTTAAACTGGCCAGCGCACGCAACAGGATCCGCAGGCTATTCAGGGAAGTCTATCGACGGAACAAGGCAGAGGTACGATCCGGTTTCGATCTGGTTTTGGTCGTGAAACGGGGACTCGATAAGAACTCCCCGCACAGAGAAGTCGAAAGCCTCTTTAAAGCGTTAATAAAAAAAGCGGGGTTAGTTTGATATTAAATGCAGCAAGAAGAGCGATTCTGCTCCCCATAAATATTTATCGTAAGTACTTCTCCCCCTTTAAGTTACAATGCTGCAGGTTCCATCCATCATGCTCAGAATATGCATGCCTGGCGGTAGAAAAATATGGTGTTATGAAGGGGTTGGTGAAGAGCATCTGGAGAATATTAAGGTGTAATCCTTTTTCTCCCGGCGGTTATGATCCAGCGTAAATAGAGAGGAATAAATGGAAAAAAGACTGATTCTTGCGATAGCATTTTCTATACTGATAATAGTGACGTTTCAATACCTGTCCCCAAAACCTCCGGTTCTTCCGTCGGGAACGATGCCGGCAGCGGCCGGCGCAGTAAATATAGCCACTATACAAAAAGATATCGAGCCCGTCAAGTCCTCTATGCCGCCCGTTGACGAAAAGGTCAGCACCATAGAGACCGAAAAACTTATCGTAACATTCAGTAATATTGGTGGGTCGATAAAAGCGGTCAGTCTCAAGGACTATAGAGATCTCAAGACTCACGAGCCTCTCAAACTGGTTGATATATCTGACCCGAAAGAATATGTGCTTGCTTTTTCGTCCATAACCCCAAAGATAGATCTCGTCAATATAGAATATATTGAGTCGCGTAAAAATAATGCGATAGTTTATTCTGCTAAGATTGGAGATATTGAAGTAACAAAAGAATATAATATTCATAACTCTAACTATAACATAGACTTACAAGTATTTATCAAGAACAACAGCGGTAGATCACAGGATATATGTTATAGACTTGTGGCAGGTTCTGGGATCATCGAAAAGCATGAACAGGACAAGAGACTTATCGAAGTATCCTCCAAAATAGATGGGAAACCCGTAAGGTTCAAACGAGCCAAGCCCGGCGAGACAGTAATAAATCCCGGATCCGTGGATTGGGCTGCCCTAAAGTCCAAGTACTTCTCTATTATTCTGAAACCTTTATCTCAAATGCGCGGTGAGTTCTATACACAATTGATCACTGGTGATATGGTAACAGGAGTTGAATCCGATATGTTGACGATATCGCCATCTACTCTTGTAGAAAACAAGTTTGTATTATTTGCCGGACCAAGCCATATACCTGTCCTTAAAGAAGCCGGATATGATTTTGAAGAAACTTTGAACTATGGTTTTTTTGGTGGGATCAGCAAGGCCCTCTTATCCATACTTCGCATGCTACATAATGTGGTTCGAAGCTGGGGGGTTGCAATAATATTGCTATCCATCGTATTGAATGCGGTTACCTTGCCTCTCACAATGAAGAGTTTTAAATCGATGCAGAAGATGCAGGAACTTCATCCTCAGATGGAAAAATTGAAGATCGAGCATAAAGACAATCCACAGAAGCTAAATAAAGAGATCATGGAGTTGTATAAGAAATATAAGATAAATCCTTTGAGCGGCTGTTTACCTATGTTATTACAAATGCCTATATTTGTTGCACTATATCAGGCTCTGACTAAGTCGCTTGAATTAAGGAGCGCTAACTTTTTATGGATAAAGGATCTCTCGTCCCCTGATGCGGTGCCTCTCCCCTTTACGCTGCCTTTAATAGGTGATAGTGTAAATATACTGCCGCTGATAATGGTCGGCGCGATGGTGCTTCAACAGAAAATATCTACCAAATCTATGGGTGGGGCCGTCACAGAAGAACAAAAACAGCAACAAAAAATGATGCTTGTGATAATGCCGATAATGTTCGGGTTTATATTCTATAATATGCCATCCGGGTTGGTTTTGTACTGGGTAATCAACACCTCGCTTACTATAGTAGAGCAAGGTGCAATACTCAAAAAGGCTTGACACCAGCAAATTTCTGATATATACTTTTAGCGATGTTCCACGGGGAACATCAAATAAACTATGGCAAAAGTAATAGCAGTCTGTAATCAAAAAGGCGGAGTCGGCAAGACTACCACCTCCATTAATCTATCTGCCTATCTGGCAATATCAGGAAAGAAGATACTCCTCATAGATATAGATCCCCAGGGAAATGCCACAAGCGGCCTCGGCATCAATAAGCACGATATTAAACAGAGTGTATACGACCTAGTTATAGAAGAGATCGACCCTAGGCCGGTTATCATATCTACCGGGATAGATAATCTTTCGCTGATACCTTCAACATTAAGTCTGACAGGAGCAGAAGTCGAACTTGTCGGTATAATGGGTCGTGAATATAGGCTAAAAAAGGCCCTAGCTTCTATTTTAAGCGAGTTTGACTATATAATCATAGATTGCCCCCCGTCTTTAGGGCTTTTGACCGTAAATGCCTTATCCGCGGCAGATTCGGTATTAATACCGGTGCAATGCGAATACTATGCGCTTGAAGGATTAGGCCAGCTTGTAAACACTATAAATCTAGTCAAAGAAAATTTGAATTCTTCTTTGACAATAGAAGGCGTTTTATTGACTATGGCAGACTTTAGAACAAATTTGACAAATGAGGTAATAAACGAGGTAAGGGAATTTTTTAAAGCAAAAGTCTATAATTCTATAATACCGAGAAACATAAGGATTACCGAGTCTCCAGGGTTTGGGAAGCCCATAGCTTTATATGATAAATCTTCGATAGGGGCACAAAAATATCAAGAATTTGTAAATGAATTGTTAGGGGTAAAAAAAGAAGATAATCATAACTCATTGTCTAACAATATAATAAGAGAATTATCAGAACCGGAGGTTAAATAATGGAAAAGAGAGCTCTAGGAAAAGGGCTAAGTGCTTTGATTCCGGTAAAAGATCCTAATATGTCGGCGTCGCAAAGCGGCGTATTAGAGATACCTATATCGCAGATACGTACTAACAAATATCAGCCTCGTACGGATTTTAAGCAGGATAAACTTAATGATCTGATAAATTCAATACGAGAGAAGGGTGTTGTGCAGCCGGTCTTGGCCAGAAAAGTGAGGGACGGCTATGAGCTTATCGCCGGCGAGCGGCGCTTGCGTGCGGCGAAGACACTAGGCCTGGAAAAGATACCTGCGATATTGAAGAATGCCACAGATGTCGATATGCTCGAGATATCGCTCATAGAGAATATACAGCGCCAGGAACTTAACTCCATTGAAGAGGCCGTGGCCTATCAGAGACTGGTGACGGAGTTTGGTTTTACGCAGGACGCGGTTGCAAAAGTTCTAGGCAAAGACCGGTCTACAGTAGCCAATGTATTAAGGCTTTTAAACCTGCCGAAGAAGATACAGGGTTATATTTCAAATGGTGATATAAGCGCAGGGCATGCAAAGGCGATCTTAGCTCTCCCGACGGAGGGTGCCCAGATGAGCGCCTGTGTCGTCATCATGAAGAAGGGGCTATCGGTCAGGGAGTCCGAGGCCCTTGTTGCGCGGAGGCTTCTCGGATCGAAACCCGCCAGCACACACAAAAAAGAGATCGGGATATCGGAGATAGAGAACCAGCTCCAGCAGGTGTTTGGAACGCGCGTAGTGATAGTCCATGGTAAGAAGAGAGGAAGGATACAGATCGAGTATTATTCCAACGAAGATTTGAACCGTATACTTGACCTGCTGAATTCTTCCCGCCAAGCCAAGCAATAAGAGGGGGCGGGGTTTCGCCGTCCTGCGCATAGTCTACTGCAGGCGGGAAAAAAGCCTTGACGGAAGGTATTTTAATATATACAATAATACACCCAAAACCTTAAGGAGCTTATGAACCAGCAAACACTGATATTGATAAAGCCGGATGGATTAAAAAAGTCTCTCACAGGTAATGTGTTGACGCGCCTTTCGGAGACGAAGCTCGATATTGTAGCTTCAAAGATCGTAAAGGTATCGCGCGAATTAGCGGAGCAGCATTATATAATGCTTAAGGATAAGCCTTTCTTCGATGAGCTTTTGAAGTACCTGATGGGGGAGTATCACAAGAAGAAGGTCATGGCGCTAGTATACTGGGGCGATGATGCAATAAAGAAGGTAAGACAGATCTGTGGCTCCACCAACCCGGAAGAGGCCGATCCGGTCTCGATAAGGGGAGCTTACGGCAGGATAACGACCAAAGGCGTATATGAGAATATCATACATGCGTCTGCGAACGAAGCCGAAGCCGAGCGCGAAATAAAGCTCTGGTTCCAGCCCGACGACGTAATCATAGATATGTATCCCTCCAAGATAGTTAAGGATAAGTGTGAACGCCGCATCTGGGCGTAGATAATAGGGGCTAATGATGATCAAATCGATGACCGGTTTTGGGAAGGCCGAATGTATCCTTCCGAAAGGCAAGATCACTGCCGAGATAAAGACGGTGAACCATAAATTTCTGGACGTCTCGCTGAAACTGCCCGTCGGAATGTCAATTTTTGAGGATAGGGTAAAGGACGTGCTGCAGAGGAACGTAAAACGCGGCAAGATGAATGTCAATATCTCTTATGATGGTGCTCTCCTTAAAGAAGGTAAGGTTGTAATCGATGGCAAGATCGCAACACGTTATTATGCGGAGCTGTCAAAGCTGGAAAAAAGTCTGGGTTTGAAAAATAGTATAACGGTCAAGGATCTCGCGGCGCTTCCTGGGGTGGTAAGCTATGAGATAGAGGAAGCTAAGATCGCCGCTTTGTGGCCGAAGATCAAGATAGCGCTTGATAGGGCGCTTGCCAAGTTGGGCAAGGATAGAGAGAAAGAGGGGAGAGCCCTCTTCGTGGATTTAAATACCCGCACTAAGAATATAAAGTCGCTGCTCGGCACGATAAGATCGCGGGCGCACCTCAATATAGATGAGTACAGGCGGAAATTTAATGACAGAATAAAAGATATGACAGGCGGTCGCACGATCGATATGGGCAGGCTCGAGATGGAGGTGGCGATATTTGCCAAGAATAGCGATATATCCGAAGAGATAACGCGTCTCGATAACCATCTCGCCAATTTCGGTAAGACGATATCCGAGACCGGGGAAGTCGGCAAGAAGATAGATTTTATAGCCCAGGAGCTGCACCGCGAAACGAACACAATAGGGTCAAAGGCGAGCGATTTTAAGATATCGAAGAGCGTCATAGATATAAAAGGTGAGATAGAGAAGATCCGCGAGCAGGCGAAGAACCTAGAGTGACCGGCCACACGAAAGCAAAGCTTTTTATAGTCTCCGCTCCGTCGGGCAGCGGCAAGACCACCCTGTGCAGGAAACTGCTCGGAAGCGGCCTCGGCCTCGTCGATTCGGTATCTATGACGACGCGCCTCCCAAGGCCCGGAGAGAGAAACGGCGACGATTATATATTCGTCACCGACGCCCACTTCAGACGCGAGATAAGAGGCGGCGGTTTTCTGGAATACGAAGAGAACTTCGGCCATCTTTACGGGACTCCCAAGGCTTTTGTTGAGCACAATATCCGTAAAGGGAGGAGCGTCCTCCTAAATATAGACGTCAAAGGCGCGATGAAGGTAGCCCGCGCGTATCCGGCTGCAAGTATTCTAATATTTATACTTCCTCCGTCAATAAGAGAGCTTAAGAAACGGCTTCATCTGCGAAAGTCCGACTCAGATCAGGTCATAGCCAAAAGACTCGCCATAGCAAAAAAAGAGATATCATATAAGGAAAAATACGATTACAGGATAGTGAATGATCATATACCACAGGCTTACAAAAAACTTAAAGCGATAATAGAAAAAGAGATTAGGAAGGGGGTAGGGCCGTCATGAAATCCAAGGCAAAGCCGAAAGAGGTTGGATCACCTAATAGTATCTATAAGATAGTTATAACCGCAGCGACGCGGGCGATAGAGCTGGGCGAAGGATCGCGAAGGCTCGTCGATGCAAAGCCTACGGAGAGCGTATTGGATGTAGCTTTAAAAGAGATAAAAGCGGGCAAGGTTTCTTATAAGATCAAAGAGGATAAATGAAGAAGATAAAGAAGACGGTGATACTCGGGGTCACAGGGTCGATCGCCGCCTACAAGGCGTGCGAGATAATCGGCTACTTGAGAAGAAGCGGACTCGACGTCAATGTTATTCTGACAAAAGAGGCCGTGGAGTTCGTTACGCCCCTTACATTCCGGACTCTGTCCGGGAATAAAGTTGCTGCCGGCATCTTCGATATGCCAGAAGAGTGGGATCCATCGCATATATCGTTGGCTCAAAAGGCGGATCTGATACTCGTAGCGCCCGCTTCTGCTAATATTATCGGCAAGCTTGCATCCGGCGTATGCGACGACCTATTGACGTGTGTTATATTTGCCACAAAAGCGCCTGTTTTGATAGCGCCGGCGATGAATACGAATATGTATGAGCATAAGATCGTACAAGCGAATATAGCTAAACTCAAATCCGTCGGTTATCATTTTATAGGTCCGATCAAGGGACGCCTTGCGTGCGGCACGGAGGGGGTCGGCCACATAGCATGCCCGGAAAATATAGTAAAGGAAGCGCAAAGGCTTCTTAAGTGAAATCCCCGCTGGTCCTCGTTACAGCAGGCCCAACCCGCGAAAAGATAGACCCCATAAGATTCATCTCAAATTATTCCACGGGAATGTTTGGGTACAAAATAGCGGAAGAGGCGCGGGATAGAGGCTGCCGCGTAGTCCTTGTGACAGGGCCGGTATCGATAGAGCCGCCATCGGGAGTAAAGACTATACAGGTAGAGAGCGCCATAGAAATGCAGAAAGCCGTAAAAACCTGGTCCAATAAGGCGGACTATATATTTATGGCTGCCGCGGTTTCAGACTGGCGTGCAGCGGATCCTGCAAGGGCGAAGATAAAGAAAATAGGGAGAAAGATGTCGCTGGAACTGAAGGAGAACCCGGATATACTGAAGACCCTCGGAAAGCGCAAAACTTATCGGCTCGTTGGATTTGCCTTGGAGACCGAGAATTTAATCGGAAATGCAGCGAAAAAACTTAAAAACAAGGGCTTAGATATAATAGTCGCCAATAGGTTGACGAAAAATGCTAACCTATTTGGAGACAATAAGATAGATGTCCTTATAATGGATAGATACGGAGGCCGCGATATTTACAAGGGCCTCTCAAAAGGGAGGCTCTCTAAGATTATCCTTGACAAGGCCTTCAGTTTTAATATTAAATAGACTTTCTATGACGAGAAAAAGCGGCGTAACGCTTATGGAACTTATCTTTGTAGCGGCTATTTTTATGTTAGTCGTAGCGCTCCTTACGCCTTTTGTGAATATGTCCAAAGAAAGAAGCCGCGTGATAGACTGCGAGAAGAATTTACGCAATATAAGCTTGGCCCTTGGCGTCTACGCATCCGAGCATGGGGAGGAGTTCCCAAAAGAGCTAAAAGAGCTCTACCCAAACTATATTACGGATCAGGCTGTATTCGATTGTCCGGCATCAAAGACCGTCGGTGAGCCCGACCGACCGGATTACATATATACCGCGGGCCTTAAAGCATTATCTCCCGCTAAGAGTATAGTCGTAGAAGATATTGACGGTAATCATGGTAAATGTGGCAAGCATCTATTAAGAGTAGACGGTTCTATAGATTGGATAAGATCGGCGCGATAGCCAAGTGGTAAGGATAAAGGCGGCTTAGCCAAGTGGTAAGGCAGGAGCCTGCAAAGCTCCTATGCTCCGGTTCAAATCCGGAAGCCGCCTCCAGTTTGGAATATGACGGGCAGTTAGCGCAGTTGGTTAGCGCACCACGTTGACATCGTGGGGGTCAGAGGTTCGAGTCCTCTACTGCCCACCATTTTCGCCGGAAATTTACGGCAGCGAAAATGATCCTGAGAAGGCTGTCGTCAGATCGTAAGCCGACGAAGGACCTTTTCGGTTCCTATGTGTAGATGGCGAGGGGCGAGTGGTGGAATGGCATACACGACAGACTTAAAATCTGTTGGCCGCAAGGCCTTGAGGGTTCAACTCCCTCCTCGCCCACCATTTTCGCCGGAAATTTACGGCAGCGAAAATGACCCTGAAAAGGCTGTCGTCAGATCGTAAGCCGACGAAGGACCAAAAAAGCAGGATAAATTATGAGCTCTAAAATAGACTTAGCGACACTTAGGCATAGCACATCGCACGTGATGGCGCAGGCAGTGAAAACCCTGTGGCCCGGCGTGAAACTAGGTATAGGCCAGCCGGAACCTTTTGTTCCAGAAGACCTCGAGAAGATCGAAGCCAGAATGCGCGAGATCATAAGAGCAAATTACCGCTTCGAGAAATCCGAGATGAAGAAACCGGAGGCCGTTGCGTTATTCAGAAAAATGGGTGAGGGCTACAAGGCCGAACTTGCCGAGAAAGTGCCGGGGGATACGGTGACGATATATAAAAATGGGGATTTTGTAGATCTCTGTCGCGGTCCTCATGTGGAATCCACCGCGAATATTAAAGCGTTTAAACTATTGTCTATAGCCGGAGCCTATTGGCACGGCATAGAGACCAACCCTATGCTCCAGCGGATATACGGTACGGCTTTTGAGACAGAAAAGGAGCTTGGCGATCACCTGAACATGATCAAGGAGGCCAAGAAGCGCGACCATAGGATAATCGGCAAGCAGCTGGAATATTTCAGCCTGAATGAAGAAGTGGGCCCCGGGCTCGTGCTCTACCATCCGAAAGGCGCGATGCTTCGCATGATAATAGAGGATTATATAAGACGCGAGCACCTGAAGCGCGGGTATGATCTTGTCGTCGGACCGCATGTAATGAAGTCGGATATATGGATAACATCCGGCCACTATGAATATTATAAAGAGAATATGTATATGTTCAAGATAGAAGGCCAGGAGTATGCAATAAAGCCGATGAACTGCCCGGGGCACATATTGGTCTACCGGTCCAAAACGCGGTCGTATCGCGATCTTCCTTTGAGATTTTTTGAGCTGGGAACAGTATATAGGAACGAGAAGTCCGGCGTTCTGCACGGACTTTTGCGCGTGCGAGGATTCACGCAGGACGATGCGCACATATTCTGCCTGCGCGAACAAGTGGAAGGTGAAATAGTAAGCGTAATAAATTTTGTAATAGATACCCTGAACGTCTTTGGGTTTGAGGACTTCAAAGTCGAACTATCTACCCGCCCGGCAAAATCGATCGGCACCGACGAGGATTGGAAAGCGGCCGAGGATGCGCTAAAGAACGCTTTGGCTAAAAAGTACCTGAATTATGAGATCAACGAAGGCGACGGGGCGTTTTACGGCCCTAAGATAGATATAAAATTAAAAGATGCGCTGAAGCGCGAGTGGCAGTGCGCCACGATCCAGTGCGACTTTGCGCTTCCAGAACGGTTTGATCTTAAGTATATTGCCGAGGACGGCAAAGAGCGCCGGCCCATAATGCTGCACAGGGTTATATTGGGGTCGCTTGAACGTTTCATGGGAGCCTTACTGGAACATTTTGCCGGGGTGCTTCCATTGTGGCTTGCTCCGGTACAGTGTGTTATAATACCCGTCTCCGAAAAATCCGGTCCATACGCAGCTACGATAGCGGATGCGCTTAAGGTTGCCGAGGTAAGGGTATCGATTGACCTTAGGAATGAAAGGTTGCAGAAGAAGATACGCGATGCCGAAATGGAGAAGATACCGTACATGGTCGTAGTGGGTGAGAAAGAGTCCCAGGATAGGACGGTTTCGGTGCGCTCTAAATCCGAGGGCGATATTGGCAAGAAGAAGATAGAAGAATTTGTGCAGATGATTTTAAGAGAGATAACAGAGAAAGTAAAATAGAGAAGTTCTTCAACCTATCGAGAAAGGGGTGAGAAGTTTATCGCAAAGAAAGAACTCAGGATAAACAATCGTATCAGGGTAAGAGAAGTGAGGGTCGTCGGTGAAGACGGTGAACAGCTCGGCGTTCTAACGGTGCCGGAGGCGCAGAAGAGAGCGGATGAAGCGGGGCTTGACCTCGTGGAGGTGGCGCCTACAGCGGTGCCGCCGGTTTGCAGGATAATGGATTACTCTAAGTACAAGTACGAACAGGAGAAAAGCGAAAAGGAAGCGCGTAAGAAACAGAAGATCATACATTTAAAAGAGGTCAGGCTAAGCCCGAAGATAGGCGAACATGACTACCAGTTTAAATTAAAGAATCTACAGGAATTTCTAAAACGAGGCGATAAAGCGAAGGTCACCATGATGTTCAAAGGAAGGGAGATGGCGCACATGGATCTCGGGCGCAAGATCCTGGACAGGCTTGCAGGAGATATATCGGCGGTAGGTGAGATCGAAGAATCCCCGAGGCTAGAAGGCCGGATCATTATGATGGTGATCAGGGCAAAATAACCAAGGAGCATACGATGCCAAAACAAAAGACCAACAGAAGCGCGAAGAAACGGTTTAGAATAACCAAAACCGGTAAGATAAAACATTTCAAAGCCGGCAAGGGGCACCTTTTAACGCTTAAGAGTTCAAAGCGCAAAAGGCATCTCGGCAAGGCCGGATACATAGAAGGCGGCGAGGCGGTTAGTATAAGGAAGATTCTGCCGTACGGCGCTTAACAAGGAGATAAATAATGCCAAAAGTAAAACATGCAGTTGCTACCAAGCGGCACACAAAGAGGGTATTAAAAGCAGCCAAAGGCCAGTGGGGCGGCAGGTCGCGTTTCTACAAGCGCGCCAAAGAGTCCGTAGCCAAAGGCATGATGTACAGCACTCGGGACCGCAAAGCGAAGAAGCGCGATTTCCGTTCGCTCTGGATCGTCAGGATAAATGCCGCTTGCAGGGAACACGGCATACCCTACTCGTTATTCATAGCAGGCTTGAAAAAAGCGAAGATATCACTCGACAGGAAGATATTGGCGGAGCTTGCCGTATCGGACAAGAAGGCCTTCGGGAAGATCGTAGAGGCCGTTAAGGTGTAAGAACAGTGAAAGACAGGATCAAGGAGACCGAGGTTCGGGCTTTTTCGGATATAAAGGCCGTTGTGGGACAGCGCGAGGCCCTGGAGGCCTTGCGCATAAAGTATCTGGGTCGAAAGGGTGAAATAGCCGAGCTCTTTAAAGGAATATCGTCCGTCGCTACGGAAGATAAGGCGGAGGTCGGTAGACTATTAAATGAGCTTAAGGTCTCGGTTACCAGTGCAATCGAAGGGTCTCTTCTCTCATCATCAAACAAAACGCTCAGCTCTAAGAACAGGATAGATGTAACTCTCCCCGGTATACCGGCACGGCTCGGCAAACTACATCCCATAACCCAGACGATAGACAGGATCTCTGATATATTCATCGGCCTGGGCTTCAGGGTGGTCGAAGGGCCGGAGATCGAGACCGAACATTATAACTTCGAAGCCTTGAATATACCGCTCGAGCACCCGTCCCGCGATGCATTTGACACTTTCTATCTGGAATCTCTGGGAGGTAAAAATCTTTTACGCAGCCATACCTCGCCGGTCCAGGCACGTTTCATGGAGAAGAACAAACCTCCTTTTTCTATAATAGTCCCGGGCAAGGTCTATAGGCCCGATGCCACAGACGCGTCCCATTCATTCATGTTCCACCAGGTTGAGGGTTTGTGCGTCGGCAAGGAGATACATTTTTCGGACCTGAAAGGGTGTCTGGAGACATTCGCAAAAGAGATGTTCGGCTCATCGACTAAGATGAGGCTAAGGCCGAGCTTTTTTCCGTTCACCGAACCGAGCGCGGAAGTTGATATCTCATGCATAATATGTGGCGGGGCCGCCGGAGAAAAGAGATGCAGCGTCTGCGGAGGAAAAGGTTGGCTCGAGATACTCGGTGCCGGCATGGTTAACCCGAAGGTTTTTGAAAAGGTCGGCTACGACCCGCGAAAACTTACCGGTTTTGCATTCGGCATGGGCGTTGAGAGAATAGCGATGCTAAAGTACGGTATAAATGATATAAGGATGTTCTACGAGAACGACGAAAGGTTTTTAAGGCAATTTTAAGATGCGTATAAGCTATAACTGGTTAAAAGAGTATGTTGATATTAAAGAGTCGCCCGAGGACTTAAGCGACACGCTCATGTCCGCCGGGCTTCCGACGGAGTCGATCGAAGCCATCGGCAGCGATAAAATTCTTGAGGTTGAGGTAACGGCCAACAGGCCCGACTGGCTTTCGTATATAGGAGTGGCGCGTGAAGTAGCCGCGATAACGGGCAGAAAATTAAAGATACCTAAAATAGAAAAGATAAAAACCCCGGATACTAAGGAGCAGATAAAAATTCGGGTGGAAGACAGGGCGTTATGCCCAATATATACCGCACGTATTATAAAAAACGTCAAAGTAGGCGAATCACCGTCATGGCTTAAGGTGCGGCTAGAAGCGATGGGTTTGAGGCCGGTCAATAATATCGTCGATATAACGAACTTCTGCCTGTTTGAGACGGGTGAGCCTATGCACGCCTTCGATCTGGACAAATTATCCGGAGGCGAAGTCCTCGTAAGAAAGGCGAAGAAGGGTGAAAAAATAATTGCGATAGACGGCGTTGAAAGGACGCTCGAAGATTCGATGCTCGTCATTGCCGACAGTTCGAAACCGGTTGCGATAGCGGGTGTCATGGGAGGACTTAAGACCGAGGTGAATTATTCTACAAAGAATATACTCCTTGAAGCGGCATATTTTGAACCCATATCGATACGCAGGACTTCGAGAAAGCTGTCTCTATCGTCGGATTCGAGCTACAGGTTCGAGAGGCGCATAGATATATCTAATATAATACATTCTTCCGATAGGGCAACCGGCCTTATATGTCAGATAGCGGGCGGTCAGGCAGGGAAGCTCATCGATATAGGGGCAAAACCCGATAAGAAGAAGCCGATAACGCTTAATATGGTAAAGCTCGAATCTGTTCTAGGCCACAGCATACCTTTGGTGAAAGCGAAAAAGATATTATCCGATCTGGGTTTAAAGCCGAAGGGATCGTCCAGGGAGAAGTTGTCATTCGAAGCTCCGTATTTTCGCTACGATCTCAAGGATGAAGTGGATTTGATCGAGGAAGTCGCCAGGGTCTACGGGTATAATAAAATCCGAAACACCATACCGCCGGTAGTTGAGCAGCCGGAGCGGTTATCTTCCGATATAGCGATCCTGCGCAGGGTGCGCACCGCTCTCACAGGCCTCGGCATGGACGAGATAATAACCTATAGCCTATTGAGCAAGAAAACGATAGCTAACGCGGCGCTAGCCGTCGAAGACGCGGTCTGCGTAGCCAATCCGCTATCGATCGAGCAGGAAGCTATGCGGCCCAGTCTCGTTCCGGGGATGCTCGGGGCTGTATTGTGGAATATTAATAGAAAAGCAAAAGACCTTAAACTCTTTGAGATAGGGCACATATATGGAAAAGATGGAAGCAATTTTACTGAAAGACAGTATCTGGGCTTATGCGTTACAGGTGAGATATCTAATTGGGCCGGCGGGTCTAGAAATTATTCATTCTTCGATCTGAAAGGCGTCGTGGAGACCTTATTTGACTCGCTCGGCGTAAAAGATATTTTATTTGCAAGTGCCAGAGACTGCAGGTTTTCGGACGCTTCCTGCGCTTCGATCGAATTGGCAGAAGAGAATATAGGAATTATCGGAGAAGTTGATCCAAGCGTCTTAAATGATTTTGATATAAAATCTCCGGTATATACTTGTGAGATATATCTCGATAAGTTATATCCGTATATCAGTACAAAGAGAAAATTCGAAGCCTTACCTAAATATCCTTCAGTCTCCAGGGATATATCTATAGTTGCCGATAAGGATACGTCTAGCCGGAAGATAATGTCTGTTATAAGAGGATCCGCCGGAGCGGTATTAAAAGACGTCAGGCTCGTAGATAGATATTCAGGAAAACAGATACCCGATGGCAAGATAAGCCTCACTTACCGGGTTGAGTACCAAAATCCCATTAAAACTCTCGAAGAGAAAGAGGTGATGGAGGCCCACGGTAAGATCCTTCACGCGCTTGGATCGGAACTCGGCGCCAAGTTGAGGTAGGCGCCACACCGCATGTATTGCAATTCCCGAAATTTGTGATATACTTGCGTTGAAAGAAAAAAATATCCCTGCGGTGCGCGTGATTGGATCGAATCATCTTGAGCCAAAAGAATCTTGAGCCATTAGCACTAAACTAGGGAGCCTAACTTTACAGATACCTCGGTATTTGTAAGAGGGCACCCACCTGTTACATAACAGGGTCAAGATAATTCATCTCACACGGCATTGTGGGGATTTTTTTGCAGCCCCGCACGGGAGCAAAAAAATCCACTATGGGGCGTCTGCATAATCGGAATAAATCGAAATAATGGGAGGGATAATGGGCACAAAAAAACTTACAGTTATTTATCTCACCGTGATTTCTTTATGTGGCCTCTTCTGTGTTTATTTTGCTTATGCCCAAGCGAATAGTCAGAATCCGGTATCTACATTAGGCGCCGATAAGGGCGTTTATACAGGCATGCCGAAAAATGACCTGCTCAAAATCTATAGTCTTAGTCACGTCAAAAAATATGAAAGAAGAGCAAACGAAGAAGTTTTAGTATTCGACGATATAGTTACGTCAAATCCCGATGATACGGTCACTTTTTATTTAGTCGACGGCAAGATCAAGTCATGGGACAAAAACAAAGTCAGTTTCCCCACCGATAAAACCGCGCAATCAGCCATTTATATCGGTATGCCAAAAGAAGATCTGTATAAAATTTATAATCCCGGTAATATCAAGAAGTATAAAAAAGAAGATGGTGAAGAAGTTTTAATATTTGATGATATATTGACATCAGGCCCCGATGATACGGTCACATTTTATTTGATCAATGGTAAGGTTGCGGCGTGGGATAAAAATAAAGTCACTATCACTCCCGAGGAAAGATTAAAAGCTGTAGAGGAACGAAGCAGATATACAGTTCATTCTCAGGATGGTGCTTCATATGAATATGGCGATATGAAGGCCAAGGAGCAAGGGCGCCTGAATCGCATAAATTCAGAGCGGAGCGGTTGGTATTATAATAGAGGATTGTATTATAGATAAGCCCCTGCCTTTTTAGATAGGCGGTGATAAAGCGGCCGATATCGTTTTTGAGAATGCACATTATCAGAAATGGAATAAGGTTATATGGATCTGTTCGAAAAAGAGAAGATAAAAAACGAGAAGAACGAGCCCCTTGCGGTGCGGATGCGCCCGAGGACTTTGGATGAGTTCTTTGGGCAGGCGCATATATTGGGTGATGGTGGGCTCTTGCGGCGTCTCATAGAATCCGACCGCATCACCTCGATAATTCTATATGGCCCTCCGGGTTGCGGCAAGACGACCTTGGCGCTTATTATAAGCGAGCGCACGAAGTCCCATTTCCAGCGCATAAACGCCGCATCGAATAATGTTGCCGACATGCGCCGCATTATAGATCAGGGGAAACGCCGCGAATCTATCGATGGGAAAAGAACAATATTACTTGTAGATGAGATCCACCGTTTTAATAAGGCTCAGCAGGATGTCCTTATGCCCGACGTCGAAGCGGGTAACCCGGTTTTGATCGGCACCACCACTCATAACCCATTCTTCTATGTAAATGCGGCTCTTCTTTCACGCTCTCAGGTATTCGAATTCAAGAAACTCTCAGATGATGATATTATAAAGATGCTACGTGCCGCCTTAGTCGATAAAGAGCGGGGGCTTGGCAAGATATCGGTCATTGCCGACGACGATGCGCTGGCGCACCTTGCCAAAGTTTCGGAAGGCGACGGAAGGCGCGCGCTTTCCGCGCTTGAAGTAGGTGTTCTGACGACGCCGAAAGGGTCGAACAAGAGGGTTCAATTCACGATGAAGGTGGCGGAGGAGTCGATACAGAAGAAAGCGGTCCTATACGACAAGGACGAGGATGGCCATTACGATACGATATCGGCCTTTATAAAGTCGATGCGTGGCTCGGACCCGGACGCCGTCTTATATTGGCTTGCGAAGATGATATATGCCGGCGAAGACCCCAGATTTATTGCTCGAAGGATAGTCATATGTGCCGCCGAGGACGTCGGTAATGCCGACCCGCAGGCGCTAATTTTGGCCAATGCTGCGCTTCAGGTATCCGAGTTCGTCGGCATGCCCGAGGCAAGGATTCCTCTGGCGCAGGCCGCGGTCTATGTGGCATGCGCGCCTAAGTCAAATGCAGCGTATCTGGGGATAGAAGCGGCGCTAAAAGATGTGGAAGAGGGCAAGGTACTCGATGTGCCGGACCATTTAAAAGACGCTAGCCTCGATGGTGACGCCTTCGGCCACGGCAAAGGCTACAAGTACGCTCACGATTTCGAAAATCACTACGTGAAGCAGGAGTATAAACCGTCTTCGACCAAGTACTACTTTCCAACAGTCATCGGCTACGAGGCTAAGATAAAAGCCTGGCTTGAGCAATTAAGAAAAAATGAATAAATTAGAAATTGTTATAGGAAGTTTGCAAATATCAACTAATGGTACAATAATTTTGGTTATTCCAAAGGATGCTTGTGCTATTGATACATTAGCATTAACAAATGCAACGCCTACTGCATCTATATTTAATAAATATTTAGCTAACTTTACACCAG
>JAPLMF010000053.1:11471-13378 GCA_026387155.1 Candidatus Omnitrophota bacterium | reverse complement strand
CAACGGTTCTTTTGTAGTTGTAATGCTTTTTAAGATAATATAGCGTAAACCCCCTGCCGCTTCCTATATCCAAAATCCTCCGGGCTCGGGGGTATACGGTAAATATCCTGAACGCGCGGAAAAAACGGAAGAGCCTTATGATGTGCTCGATACCGAAATTAAACCTGCCTCCGGTTGAGTCCTTGTAGTAATTCTCGTACGCCCTGCCCGGATCGATACTCGTATTATACTTATCTGTAAATACCATGCCGCATAAACCGCATTTATAGACAGAGACTACTTTGTACTGAAATAAATATTCCTTCTTTTCATGCCCGCACGGAGCCCAATTATTATTTATCACCATTTCGATCCCAAGAAATGCCGGATATCATTCAGAATATCGCCTTTTCTTAAACTCCTAAAAAATCTGCGCAGTATATAGCTCGGCCTTAAATAAAATTCCATGAATGACTTTTTGTAAAAGCTTTCGATGGTGCCCCATGACAGGTTATGATGATTAAATAGAGATTCTTCGGTTTGATGGCATACATATTTGGACCAGTTTTCGCTTTTTATCCGGCCTGCGGCTTTCAGTATATTATAGTATGGCGTTCCCGGATAAGGAATACAGATGTCAAATTTTGCTATATCGAGCGGCAGTCTTTTTGCAAAGTCTATGGTGCGACGCATCGAGACCTCCGTTTCTCCGAGCAGGCCAAGTATGAAGAAACCGAAAGTCTCTATCCCAGCTTTTTTGGCAAGCGCTACGGCGCGCTCGACCTGCGACAGGGTGATCCCCTTGCTCATCCTGTCTAGCACCTCCTGGTCGCCGCTTTCAATGCCGAAACCCGACATCCAGCATCCGGCCCTCTTCGCCAGCCGGAAGAACTCCAGATCCACAAGATCGACCCTCAGCCCGCTTAAAGCGACCCATGGGAACTTCAGCCCGCGCCTCAATATCTCGCGGCAAACATCTTTGGCCCTGCCCATGTCCTGAGTGAAGCTGTCGTCGATTATATGTATCTCCCTGAAACCGCATTTAAGCATGTGTTCCATCTCATCGACGACCCTCTTGGGGTTCTTGGGCCTATATGCGCTACCGAAAGTTAGCTTATTGCAGAAATTACATTGAAATGCACATCCGCGGCTCGTCTCCATCAGGCCAACGGGATTTTTTCTGGAGGAAATCCTGGAATTACGGTATCTCTTAAGTTCAAACAGCCCCCAGTCGGGACACGGAAGTTCGTTTATATCCCTGATGAGCTGCCGCTTAGGGGCGCGGACTATCCTGCCGGAAGAAGCATCCTTATATAAGGTGCCGGGAATCCCGTAGGGTGAGGCGGCCGACAGTATTTCAGGCAGGGTCTTGTCGCCCTCGCCTACCACCACTATATCAAAACATGCCTCATTGGCGGCGTCATCGGAAAGCGTGGTAACATGGACTCCACCAACTATCGTGATGATTGAAGGGGCAACATCCTTCACCTTTCTCATAATATCCCTTACTGTGAGATAGTCCGGCGTGCTGGCCGACGCGCCTATAAAGTCCGGGCCGTAGCTCTTTATTTCATCGAGAAGCGTTTTAACGGGGTCCGCCGAAAACTCGAGATCCACGATCCTCACGCCGTGCTTACTGGACAATGCCCCCGCCAGGGTGGCGAGCGTCAGGCTCGGATAGCTTGGTGCCGCCACCTTGACGTTCGTACTAAGGTATACATTCGACCGCGAAGGAGAATTGAATAATATTATCTTTGACATCGGTCCTGTCCCGAGGCCGATTTAACCTGCCCCACTGCGCCCGTCTTCATGCCGAGATAGAAAAGCTCCATGCCTATAACGCATTTTTGCAGGTAGCCCTCTTTGAATAACCCTTCACAGTGCCGGCGGAGTAGCGGCGCCGTATCTCGTGTCGGATGGACATCCTT
>JAPLMF010000053.1:10409-11434 GCA_026387155.1 Candidatus Omnitrophota bacterium | reverse complement strand
TTAGAATAAGTTTTACAGCCACCGCCGAAAAACCGGTGCCACGTATTTTCCAGGATAAACCATAGCGGATTGGCGTAATTTATGGTGCAGACGAGGATAGATCCGCCGACTTTTAATACCCGCGCCAATTCCCCTAGGGCGCGTTCCGGTTGGGTTAAATGTTCGATCGCGTCCAGAAAAAATACCACATCGAACGTATTGTCGGCGAAAGGAATATCGTAAAGACTTGACTCCTTATAATCACCTCCGCAAAACCGCCGGCAATACTGGATCGCCGATGGCTGCTCATCGATGCCCGCGACTTTATATTCACTGCAGTACCTATCGGTTACATTGCCGATCCCGCATCCGGCGTCGAGGACCGAAGAGCCGCGAGGAAGGCGCTCGAATATTTCACGGACTTTTTCATGCTTTGCCCTATGATATACGGACCGTGGAAATCTGTCGGTCTTTTTTAAGTAGTCGATATAGTATTCTCGGCTAGCCATTATTCGGCATCCTCATATCTTTATGATATATTTAATCTGCATAGATCGCGTGGTGTCTTGACTCTATGTCCCCGTCAGTATTTTTAACGAATCGAGCCCGCAATTGAAGAGAAGATCTATCGATGACATGAGCGGTATAAAAGGCTCGTAGCGCTGGCTGTATTCCGGGTGCCGGAAATCCTGATAAAGAAGTTTTATCCCGTTGGCGCCGAACGCCCCCTCTTCGAGATAGTCCTTGCCTCCCGCGCCGGAAAGATACGTATCCGCTCCGAGAGCCTTGCAGATATCTATTATGCGCTGCGTATTCATCGTTTTGATATTCAATTTCGATTCAAAATATACGGGCTTCTTTATCCCTAACGAATCGAGGATATAATTTGTCACCGAAATATTAAGATCCGCCAATAGGGGCCAATCCTTTTTATAAAGCTCCTCGAAAAAGCCTCCATACTTCGTGAAGAACGGCGAAGGGGAATAGTTGAAACTGATGGCGTGCCAATGCCGCCTGCGCCAATCCTGAAAATTATCTATATGCAC
>JAPLMF010000053.1:1316-10403 GCA_026387155.1 Candidatus Omnitrophota bacterium | reverse complement strand
TGCACGTCGGATATGTTGGGATAGGGCAGGTCATTTTTAAGCACCGGCACGGTGAGCCACATCGACCCCTCTTTTATTCTTATGCGGTTCCGGTTCTGGTATTCCCGCGCCTTATACTGAACGTTATCCAGAAATACGAAGACGTCGCTTTTATATATTTTGTGGAAGTACCCGAGCCAGGGCATATACTGCGGCTGATGAACCGATAATATCATATATCAGTAAGCTCCCTGTATATATTGTCGATATCGTTTACCATCTTATCCTCGTTAAAATTACTCTTTATCCAGGCTTTGGCGGCAAAGCCCATCGTGCGGCGTTTATTCTCGTCCTTCAAAAGGCCCGTGACAGCTGCGGCTATTCCCTTCGGATCCCTGGGCGGTACCAGTATACCCGTCTCGCCATCTCTTATTATCTCCGGTATGCCGCCTACAGCCGTCGCTACTGTAGGTTTCCCGGCAGCACCCGCTTCCAGGAGCACCCTGCCCACGGCTTCGTTTAAAGACGCGAGCACCAGTACATCCAGTATGGATATTACCAGCGGCATATCCTCGCGCCAACCGGTAAATATGACTTTATCTTCTATACCCAGGCGCCTGGCGCGCTCCTCGAGGCTTGAGCGTAGCGCCCCTTCTCCTACTATCAGGAACCTGGTATCCGAGATCGAGTTCAGAACGATCTTCGCGGAATCGATAAAATATTCAAAACCTTTTATACTCTCCAGCCGGCCCACCATACCCACCACATGATCATCCGGGCCTATCCCAAATTCCGATCTTTTCTTTGCTATCTCCTCATCCGACTTTTCAAATCCGGAAAAATCTATGCCGCTCTTGATAGCCTCTATCTTGCCAGCGGGACAGATGCGGTAATGCAGCATATCCATCTTCTCGATGGCCGTGAGGACGACTATCCTGTCCGCAAAGAGGGCCGCTATCTTTTCCAGTATTATGACGAACCAGCTCCCCAAAGATCCGAAATAACCGTAAAAGTCATGCCCGTGCGGTGTATGTATGACTGCCGGCGTTCCAGCGAGTCTCGCGGCTATCCTGCCTAAAAATCCCGCTTTCGCGGTATGGGTATGGACTATATCAAATTTTTTGCGCCGAAATATGCCGTAAAGCCTCGTCAATGCCGCCAGGTCCTCAAAAATACTTACATCCCTTTTTAAGTACGGTATCATTGTAATCTTACCGCTGGATCTCTTCAAAAATTCTTCGGTCTTAGCTGAGGGATGGCGAGTAAGGCCATATATCAGTGTAACGTCGTATATAGCCGGATCCAGACGGCCGCAGATTATCTCTACTATATCGGGCGCGCCAGACCAGTCGAGCCTCGTTACAACCTCGGCTATCTTAATCTTCTTCCTCGTACCAGAATTCATATATCAGTACCTGTATAGTTCGGTGCACCGCACGCATACCGGAAAGATACGGTTCTTTTTCAGGAAGCGCCGGAATTTTACAGCCTTTTCGTTATTCCATATATCGGAGAACTTATCCGTAAGAATATTTCCGTAAGAGTAAGTCGAATTAAGGCACGGCCTGACTTCCCCGTCAGGGAAAACATACGCCGTTACCCAGGGGCTATAGCATCGGCTCAAACTGCCCGGCCCCGCATAACCAACTTTTGTGTAATAATCAATAAGGGCTTCGCGAGAAAGATTCGGGTAGAGATCTATGGTAAACTTATGTTTTGCCGAAAGTATCTTTGTGATCTTATCATGAAGAGCCTCCGGGTCGATGTCCGGTAAAAACTTAAACCCCTCCCAGTCAGCCGAGGCCGAGCCAAGCGCGCCATCGAACTCTTTTTGCTTTTCGAGGATGGCGTCGTCTAAAAATATCAGGTTGTGGAACGTAAGAGAATCGGCTCCTATCCTCTCGGCTGCGGCCGGCAACTGCTCAAGATGTCTATAGTTATATTTTGTTATCGTGCATTGCAAATTCACTATCGGTTTTTTCTTATTCATTTCGGCCTTGATGCGCCGAACTTTCTCCAGACCCCTTACTATCTTTTCAAAGAGCCCTGAGTGGCCGCGTATTTCGTCATGGAGCTCTTTCCCACCGTCCAGAGAAACATTTAGCTCGTCCAGGCCGCTTTCAACTATATCTCTTGCGGACTCCTCTATCATGGAGCCGTTCGTTATCAAAAGGCAGTGCACCCCTTTTCCTTTTATATATTTTATTATCCGGGCAAGCCCGCGGTAGAGCAGCGGTTCTCCGCCAAAAAGAGTTATGTTGGGCCGAAACGCGGCCAGACTGTCTATTATCTTCTCCATGTCTTTGACGCGGATCTCGGAATTTATATATCCGGCGTCGTGTTTCTTCGTCACACCTTCCCTGCCCCACTGGCCGCACATCCGGCATTTCAGGTTGCAGCGATGGGTTAAAAATAGAGTCACCGATTCCGGATAGCTACTTCTGCCGTTTCCATACAGATAATAAAAGTACGCCTTAAGCCTTTTCTTTAATACCCCGGCGGCATACAAAGGTTGCTGTACTGATTTACTCAGGAATCTTCTTATATTGTGCAATGGTATCATCCCGAAACCCGTCCTATAATGTCTATCATTCTTCCTATTTCGACGCCGGAAACGTCCGGATGCGTCGGCAGTGTCAAAAGTCTTTCGGATAGATAAACAGCTTTAGGAAAGTCCGAAACCGCATATCCCATCTCGAATATATGATGAAGCGGCCGAAGATACATGCGCGAGGTCTCTATACCGTTAGTTCGCAATCCATCTTCCACCTTTATCCTGGTATTTATATCTCTGAAAACTACGGGCAACCTGTTAAATACGTAACGGGACCCTTCCGGTATTTGCGGTAACGCCGGCGTAATACTCCCGATATCCTTCAATCCCGAGATCAAAGCCATCCCGTTTTTATGCCTTGTCGAGAAAAGGTTCTCTCTTTTAGCCATAAGCATACTGCCCAGCTCAGCCTGAAGGCCTCCGATCTTTTTAACCGTAAAATCTTTAGCCGGCGAGGTCTCCTTGAAAAGCGATATGAGGGGAAATAGGGGTCCGTATATAAAGGGATTCCCTATCAAGGAAAAAGCCAAAATCCTTAAAAAGCCAAACAAACCGGAAAAGCCGGACTCCTCGCTCATGCCGGCGGTTATGGCCCTGATATCCCGGGCTAAAAGATCGTTATCCGTGACTATGCACCCTCCTCCGTAGATAGGAAAATTTTTACCTCGGTTGAAGCTAAAAAAACCGACGTCTCCGAAAGCGCCCGATGCCTTTTCAAGCGTCCTCGAGCCCATGCTCTGCGCGCAGTCTTCGATAAGAAAAACCCCATTAGGCATCCTAGCCCTTAAGCCAGCGATGCCTTTCATATTTATACCGAAACCGTGGACGCCAACCACAGCGAGCGTGGCGGACGATATAATACCGGACAAAAGATCTTCATCGAGGTTAAAATCCTCAAGCGTTATATCGCACAACACCGGCTTTAGCCCGGCCTTCTTGACGGCCACAACAAGACTGCCCGCAGTATAAGCCGGCAATATCACTTCTCTTCTGGCGGACGTCTCCTTAAGCGCTTTCAACACTATATAAAATGCCGCTATCCCGGAGTTTGTAAGAAATAGGTGTTTTGAGCCCATCGATATAGATAGATCTTCGGCGAATACGTCTGCGGCGACTATGCCGCGACCGCGGTATAGCGCGCTCAGTATATCCCTATAGGTTACGCACGGGCTTATTATCGGCAATTTCCTCAACACGGTTTCCTGATCTCCATGATAACCGCCATAGAAAATATCGGAGAATTAAAACCTATGAATTTTTTAACAACGGCCTCCATCCCCATGTCCTTTAAAAGGGCCTCGATCTCTTCAATGCTGTATGTTTTTAATGGTAATCCTTTAAGCGTATCGTCATAGTATCCGGCGAACCGGTATTTCAGAGCGAGCGCAGGATTCTTTGAATTACGGATATCAAAAATTATGCTCCCTCCTTTTTTACAGACGCGTTTCATCTCTGAGAGAATCTGCCTTACGTCATCCTTTGAGGGCATATTAAAAAGAACATTTACACAGATAATCACGTCGAAATATCCATCCTCGAAAGAAAGCTTCCGAGCGTCCTGATTAGACAAACTGAAGCTCCCGGATCTCGTCGAGGCGGCCTTTAACCTTATATCGTCGTTATCGACGCCCCACAGCTTTAGCCCGGCGTTCTCCTTTTCAAGCTGCGCCAGAAGTAGGCCTTCGCCGCATCCGATCTCAAGCGCTCTGCCCTGTGAGGGTCGGCACAAAACGAGAGCCTCTCTTCTTATCCTGTCCTGCAGATAACCGCCCGAATATTCGCCCTTCTCTCCGGGCCTGGAAGTGAGCTTAAGAAGCCGCTTATAAAGACCGGTCAACATGAATACCCTCTTATTTTTTAAAACGCTCTAAAAATCCTAGCGATGCCCCTATGACATCTTCCGTCGAGACTTTTTTAAGGCAGGAGAGTTTTTCGCACCGCACCCTGTTGCAAGGGGCGCAAGGCGGCGCCTCGCCGCGCAGAACAACGGCCTTATCGGAGATATTGCGCGGATCGTAACGCTTGAGATAGCCGGGTCCGAAGATAGCAACCATCGGAGTCTTCATGATCGCGGCAATGTGCATCGGCCCCGTATCATTGGATATAAAAAGCCCGGCCATCTTTATCAGGGCTCCCAAGCTCTTAAGATCCATACTGCCCGCCGTATTCAATATCTTTACCCCTGACTTCTTCTCTATCTCATCTGCAATAACTCTGTCCCTACCTTCCCCGGTGATAACAAATTTACACTTCGCCCGCTTATTTATGCCTTTTATCGTTTTGATAAAATTTTCGACAGGCCATTTATGGGAAGGCCTGCCTCCCAGGTTCACCGCGACAATAACTTCGTCGGAGGATATGCCGCCCCCCTTTAAGAATGCTCTAACCCTTGCCATGTCACCTTCGGCAATATCGAAGTTTAGGCTTCTGTCGGCCGTTTCCGCGCCAAGGGCCCTTGCGGTGTCTATATCATACTCCATCTCATACTTATCGCCCAGATCAGTTTCCTCTATTTTAACATCAAAAAAACCGCCCCTGCCTGCGGTATCCCTGCCCGCCCTGATCCGAGGTTTTATGATATCCAAAAGGATCTTCATTTTCAATGCGCTCGGCGCCGATACGAGCGTACGCATATTGACGGCAAGGTCGAACCTTCTCGCCTTGAGCCTTGACAATGTCCTTAGGTCCGCTAATATGCCGCCAAACGTGGGAGGGATATCGAGAGTGAATATTTCATCTATATACGATATCCCTTTAGCGGCCTCATACACACGTCCGACCACAAGTAAAGATATCGACGCATCCGCATATCTACCCCTAAGAGCCCTCAGCGCTGGTACGGAAAGAAGTATATCCCCTATCCCCCCAAGGTTTATTATAAGCATCTTCTTTATCGTATCGGGCGATATCGAGCCCCTGCCATACCGCATCTCTTCAACCCCGGCCTTCGTTTATCCTGCGGATCTGGGCCCGTACGCCCCGGGCCATATCCTCAATGCTTATCATCTTCATGCAATCATGCCTGGAACAGACCGCCAGATCGCACGGGCTGCAAGACATCTCTTTCTTGAGCACTATGTGACCCCGTTTGACCGGCCACCATATGTGGTAGTCGGTGGGTCCCATCGTCGAAACCGTGGGTATGCCAATAGCGCAAGCAATATGCCACGGCCCGGAATTATTGCATACAAAAAGGTCTGTTTCGGCTATCAGGGCGGCGAGTTTGTCGAGCGGAAGGCCCATGATCTTTACCGCAGCCCCCTTCATCATGCCGGCCATCCCGTCTACAAGCGATCTTTCTCCGGCGCTCCCCATTATCAATATCTTCGCGCCGAATTCTTCCATCACCATGTCGGCCAGGCGGGCAAACCTCTCTATGGGCCAGCATTGGGACGCGTAATGCCCTCCAGGATGCACTCCTATTATAATGTCTTTTTCATTGATACCACTATTTTTAATGAGGGATCCGGCAAACTCTCTGTCCTCAGACGGAATAGAAAAATCGACTTCTATGGCTTTATCGAGGCGGCGGTTAAAGTGATCCGCTACCATCCCGGCAAGATCCAGCATATACAGGCTGACATGCTTCTTCCGTTCCGTCGAAGCGACCTTCAGGCCGAAACAGCAGCCTCTGCCGGAGACATCAAACCCGACAGTAAGTTTTGAGCCGCTCAAAGCCGCCAGTAACGCGGTCCTTAAAGTATAGTCCATAAGAAGGTCAATGGCCAGGTCGAATCTTCTATCCCGCAGCATCCTGATGGCCGCCGTAAACCCCCTGTAAGCGATGACCTCATCTATCCACGGAAAAATTTTCAATAATGAAACATTTTCTTCCGCAGCTAAGACCGTCATTCTGGCCTCCGGGAATGTCAGCTTGAGCGCTTTTAACGCCGGCAAAGAGACTATCAGGTCGCCTATCCTATCTATCCTTATAGCAAGTATCGAGCACGGCGAGATGCCGGAGGCGCGCTCTTTTTTGAACAGCGCGCCGGCCGCCGCCAACGGCACCGCTCTTGCGGCAAGATAAAGATCCCTGAAAAAACGCTTTACCGTCATATCTTCCCTCTCACCGACCTGTACACCTTGCGGATGCGCACATAAAGACCCGGATACTTCCGTAAAATGGCGATCATGTCGTCCTTCCCGAAATGAAAAAAATTGAACAGGAAATATGGGAAATATCTCGAGGTTAAAACGGCATCGAGCGTCTTCATCATCTTCTCTCCCGCGTTTTTTGGTCTTCGCTCGAGAAAGCCGTAGAGCTTCATCAGAAGATAAAAATATTTGTGGAAGAATACAAGCTGCGCGGCCGATATAGTATCTAGATCCACGACGGGCCTGGAGAAAAAATCCTTAACGTCGGCGTCCACGCGATAGCCCCTCTCTTTGACGAGCTCGCGCGCCTTAGTACCGCAAAACGGATAGAAATACGCGTTGAACGTCACCGAAGGCCTGACGGCGGCGTTAAGCTTTACGGTCTCAAGCACCGTTTGCGGCGTTTCGCCGACCATTCCGAGAATATTGAAACTATTGGTATTTATGCCGCTTGAATTGAGCATGCGAAAGGCCTCGACTATCTTATCGTTTGACATCCTGCGGTTCATGTAAGTCTCCCTTATGAACCGGCTACCGCTCTCTATACCCAGATCGAGCGATATGCAGCCGCTCTCTTTCAAGGCCGCCGCAGTCTCTTTGTCAATATTTTCGACCCGTTCGTTGCCCGAATACGGCAGCCCTATCCTATTTTTGTACTTCCCGGTGAATTCTCCGAACCAGCCTTTATCCTGCGTTATCGTATCGTCGGAAAACCTGACCTCTTTTAAGAAAGGATACCTCTTTAATCCGAACTCTACCTCGTCCAGGAACCGGTCGACGCTGTAATGGCGCAGGAACTTTCCGCCTTCTTTATACAGGGACCTGAGCAGGGAATTGCAGCAATATGTGCAGCTGTAGCTGCATCCGCGGGAAGCCTGCGTGATAAGTATCTTATGGACAGCACCTTCCTCCAGATCTTCGTAATTGAATAGCTCATAGTCCGGATACGGCAAGGTATTGAGGTCCTGTATCAGGGGTCTCGGAGGATTGCGATATATCCTACCGCCTTCCTTCACCCAGACATTCGGTATCTCCCTGATCCTGAGCGATGATCCCATGGCCCGGCAAAGATCCGTTATGACGAGCTCCCCTTCACCCCTGACTATAACGTCTATCCCCTCCTGGGCAAGGCACTACTCCATGCCCCCGTGTATCGCCGGAACACCTATCTCCTTGACCCAGATAGAAAATTCCTTGACCTGGGAGAACATATTGGAGATAAACGAAAAAGCCGCAAGGTCCGGCCGACTGTCTTCAACGGCCCTCACAAAATCCTTCCTGCTTGTGCGTTTTGAGATATGCACCAGGCTCGTCCTGTGCCCCTCCTTTTTAAGACAAGCGGAAAGCATCGCCACCCCGCGATTAAAGTTGTTCTGATTGAACTGGCCATAATCCGTGTAGATGAATGTGACGTTCATATTTTTCCCGAGTCCGGGTTAAGCTTTCCTAAATAAGCGAAAATAAAAGACCTCATTGTCGATGTTCTTGTCCGCTATGTGTATCTATGGACTTGCTAAAAACAACCGCAATCTGGGTAAAACAATCACGCAAGCCAAAATAATAATCCACTACTTTCAGATTCGCCTTCACGCCAATGGTTTCAATATGCGCCCGCGACTTAGCCAGCGTAACTTCATCCGGATGCAGTTTTATTTCTCTCCTGAGAATAGCTCTCGAGACCACGCGTATCATTTTTAATACACGCACGCTCAAGCCAAACTCCGGCGGCCAAAAAACAAGAATTTTTCCCCCCGGCTTTATTACTCGACGCAGCTCGGCTAAAATTCGCATAATATCTTCTTCGGTAAAATGCTCCAAAACGCCTAAATTATACGCTCCGTCGAACGTATCATCTTTAAATGATAGACAAAATATATCACCCCTAACAACCCGTGGATTATCCCGGTTAAACTTCCTATAAAGCTCTAAGGCATGCGGTGAAACATCTAAAGCGGTAATCGAATATTTCCGGTTAATGTCAGTATCTACCTGTCCGCTGCCGCAACCGGCATGCAGCAAACTTCCTCCGAGCGTAAAATGCTTTTTAATAAAATAATTCAACTGCCGGCGAATAATAACCTTTCGATAAAACGCGCTGAAAGCATCATACAGGGAACCTGTAGCGCTGCTTTTCTTTTTCCAATATTCATCCCATTCCCGGATGCTGAAAAGTGCAGTTTGCTCTCTCGCCCCTGACGATTGAAACATTAAAAGATGTCGTTTATTCATAACAACGGCCTTGGTGTAAAGCTCGGCCAGCCGCTGAACGCTGAGAAACACGTCTTCTATTCTCATCTTAGAATGACCGTATGTGCGCGCCGACAGCACTATCGGAAACTCAATAATATGAAAATTATTGATCTGTAAAATATAGAGACTTTCGAAAAAGAATGAATAACCTGTGGAATGAATCAGGTCAAAAACCTGGCGCGGAATCCTGTCCAGGCGATATAAGCGCA
>JAPLMF010000053.1:0-1252 GCA_026387155.1 Candidatus Omnitrophota bacterium | reverse complement strand
GGGCTCCTGTAGCATCATACTTTATACCTAAAAAACACTTAGTTATAAAATGTCCGGCATGAGTTAAAAATTTCCGAAGCGGGTTCCAGCCGGGCAGGCTATTCCTTAAAAGATACCGCGATCCGATAACCATGTCATAATCATCATAACGGCCGATAAGATCCGGCAAGCAGCCGGGCGAATGAGTAAAATCGCAATCCATGGTTATAAGTTTCTTATACCCCTGGTCATAGGCCCAGCGAATCCCGTCTAAATGCGCGCTTCCGACGCCTAACTTCCTTGGCCGGAAAATAACATGAACATTTGGATATTCTTTCACCAGTTTTTTAAGGATCGCACCCGTGCCATCGTCAGAATTATCGTCCATAAACATAATATCTAAATCACATCTCAGAGCAAGGATCTGTAAACATATTTTTCCAACGTTCTCATACTCGTTGTAAGTCGGAATAAAGACCAGTATCTCACTTCGCCTCATCAAAGGCCCTTTCCTGATCAAGAAACAATTTAACCATTTTTTTTAAAAATCGCGAAGATCTCGCCCGGAAGCGATATTTCCATATTAATATTCCGGATAAAAGGCTGCGTTAAGATATTCTTTGCCAGCCTTCCCGCTATTTTATAACGCTCTAATGATTTAGCTATGGATTGCATTGCCATGACATACGGATAAATCCCGAAGTATACGGCTTTAAAATCCTGTTCGCTGAATAATCTTATCAGGGATTTACGGCTGAATAATTGAATATGCTGCCCCTGGATCCACCACCACTTTCTGCCTAGCAGCCAGGACGGGAAAGAATCGATGTCTCCAGTCCATAAACAGGCCAACCCTCCCGGTTTAACCTCCTCGAAATGTTCGATAACTCCCCATAGCGTCACAACATCGTAATATTCATCGTTCGTCAATTCGTGCGGTTGACGGTCAAATATCTTGAGTCCTTTGGCGCGCCCGATATCGGCAGCCCACCGGGACAGCTCAGCGCCTTCTACATCATAAAATTCACGCGCCGCGAGCATAAAATCGCCTGTCCCGCACCCTATATCCAATAGCCGGCCATGCCGGCTCGAGTAACTGCGGATCCGCTTCAGGGCCTTGACCGCGGTCATCGTTCTTTGCTCCGAGTTTGCAAGATAAACAGAATCTTCGACGTCTTTATACTTTTCCCATAATTTTTCCGGCAGAGGAGATGCATAGCCGTGAGTGCAATCCATGCATTGCACTATGCGGTATATCCGATTATGCTCGGGG
>JAPLMF010000096.1:4196-16910 GCA_026387155.1 Candidatus Omnitrophota bacterium | reverse complement strand
CATCCGTACACCAAGTCGCTCATTTCATCGATCCTAGAGATATAGAATAGCCCAGGATTTCCAAGGGGGAAACGTAATTTCCCCCTTCTGGCGTTCGTCCCGCCAAGATAATAAATATTACCGTGGCGGGACTCACTGTAACCCCCCTTCCGTATAGGTATAGACTAGGGAAAGAGGTACGTGTTTCTTTACTAAGGGAAGGGAAAACTTTTTCCCTTCCCTTAACTATCCTAACCCTTTTACATAGGTGTCACCTTCGGTGACCTTGGAGTGAGTTAGTAAGGCGGTAACGCAAAACTGCCGCTATCTGCGAGCGGAAGATTTTACTTGACAATATGATACTAACATGATATCATTTTATCTATGAAACTGATAACGCGAAACACCGATTATGCGATACGGGCGCTGGCTTACATGGCGAGAAAGGAAGATGAACTCACTTCCGCCACCGAGATCGTGAAGGCTCTTAAGGTACCGAAACAGTTCTTGAGGAGCATAATGCAGAAGCTCGGACGGAACGGTTTCGTGAAGTCCTACAAAGGAATAGGCGGCGGCTTCAAGCTTTCAAAGAGACCTTCCTCTGTATATATAAAGGATGTCGCCGAAGCGTTTCAGGGCGCATTCAGGCTGAACGAGTGTCTTCTCGGGAAGAGTGTCTGCCCTAACAGAAAATGCTGCGCGCTGAAGAAGAAGATCGATAGCATAGAAAAACACGTTGTGTCTGAAATGAGCTCGATAACTGTATCCGACCTCCTGAAAGGATGAGGCGATGGTAAAGCGCAAAGTTATAAAGATAGATCAGGATAAGTGTAATGGCTGTGGGCTCTGCATACCGAGTTGTCATGAAAGCGCGATACAGGTAATAGAAGGGGCGATAACCGCCTCAGGAAAGAATTTGCCTTTTACAAAGGTCACTACAGAGATCAAAGGAGATAGGTTAAAATAATAGGCAATAATAAAAAGGAGGAGCATTATGTTTTGTTATCAATGTGAACAGACGGCAGGCGGGACAGGTTGTACCGTAGGAGGGGTGTGCGGCAAGAATCCGGATATCCAGAGTCTTCAGGATATACTCCTCTTCGGGCTTAAAGGTATAGCGGCTTATGCATATCATGCGCGCGAGCTTGGTGCCAGGAATGAAGAGGTCGATGCATTCATGCACGAAGCGCTATTTAAAACGGTGACGAACGTCAGTTTCGACATCGACCAGTATATAGCTGAGGTGCTTAAGTGCGGTGAGATGAATTTAAAGATAATGGAGACCTTAGACAAGGCCCACACCGATAGATTTGGCAACCCAATCCCGACTGAAGTAGATACCGGTACGAGAAAAGGGCCCGGGATAATAGTTACAGGACACGACCTATTGGATCTTTATGAGCTTTTGAAACAGACAGAAGGCACCGGGGTCAATGTATATACGCATAGCGAGATGCTCCCGGCTCACGCATATCCGGGACTAAAGAAGTTCAAGCATCTAGTCGGCAATTACGGCGGCGCCTGGCAGGAGCAGAAGAAGGAGTTTAGTCAGTTCGGCGGCGCGATACTCGCTACGACCAACTGCGTTCTCATACCACCCCAGAACACTTATCTCGACAGGCTATTTACGGTCGGTATAACAGGAGTGCCGGGATCCCAACATATAGAAAAGAGGGATTTCTCCGCACTGATAAAGAGGGCCAAGTCCCTGCCGCCGCTATCGGAAGCTACCGGCAAGAAGATCATGACGGGCTTTCACCACACCGCGGTGCTCGGAATAGCCGATAAGATCATAGGTCTAGTGAAATCCGGTAAAATAAAACATTTCTTCCTTATAGGGGGATGTGATGGGGCGAAACCCGGGAGAAACTACTATACAGAGCTGGCCGAAAGAGTCCCGAAGGACTCGGTGATATTGACCCTTGCCTGCGGGAAGTACAGGTTCAATAAACTCGATTTCGGAGCCATCGATGGGATCCCGCGGCTCATAGATATAGGCCAGTGCAATAACGCCTATTCCGCGATACAGATAGCCGTTGCCCTTGCCGGCGCCTTCAAGTGCTCAGTCAATGAACTGCCATTATCTATGGTCCTTTCGTGGTTCGAGCAGAAAGCGGTGGCTATACTGCTTACCCTCTTATCTCTGGGGGTAAAAGGTATAAGGGTCGGGCCAACTCCTCCGGCGTTCATAACGCCAAACGTATTTAAAGTGCTCCAGGATAAATTTGACTTAAAACTTATAACGACGCCGGAAAAGGATCTGGCGGACATATTGAAAAAATAGAGAAAAAAGGGGGTGATAGATATGATGGTTACGATACCTTACATGTTGAGACCCGTAGCTCACTGTAAAGAGGGCTGTAGTAGGTTGTCCCGGGCACGACATTAAAAGGCCCAACTTTTTTAACAAAATGTTATAATGATAAACATGCGCATATTGAACAGGACAGTCTTGTGTTGTATAATAATCCTTAGTTTATTTTGCCGGCAAGGATACGGAGATAATATGATCTTAACTAGCTCAGCTTTCGAGAATAACAAAAATATCCCGAAACGCTTTACCTGTGATGGCGAAGGTAAAAACCCACCGCTTAAAATAGACAGGATCCCCAAAGATACGAAATCGCTCGTTCTTATCGTGGACGATCCGGATGCGCCGATGGGCACATTCGTCCACTGGGTTGTATATGACATCCCTGTAATATCCGCGATAGAAGAGGGGAGCGTCCCCGGCAAACAGGGGACCAATACTACAAGAGGCTGTGACTGGGTCTCCCCATGCCCTCCGTCGGGAACGCACCGTTATATATTCAAGATATACGCTTTAGATAAGGAGCTTGGCTTTAGAGAAGGCGCAGGCAAGGCTGCGGTAGAGAAGGCCATGGAAGGCCATATATTGGAAAAGGCCGAATTGACAGGCCTTTATAAGCGATAGATAAATAGGGAGGTATCGATATGGATAAGTACAAGTGTATAGTGTGCGGTTATATCTATGATCCGGCGGCCGGCGATCCCAACGCAGGTGTAAAACCCGGTACTCCTTTCGAAAAATTACCGGCGGATTGGGTCTGCCCGCTTTGCGGCGCGCCAAAGAGCGAATTTGAAAAGATGTAAACTGTTTTAGGAGAAAATCATGACTAAACCAAGGATAATGGTCCTTTATTACAGCATGTTCGGGAATACCTACCTTATGGCAAAGTCGATATGCGAAGGCATAGAGAGAGAAGGTTGTGAGGCAGTACTAAGGACCGTTCCGGAACTAGTGCCGGAAAGCGCGATACAGTCTAATCTCGGAATGAAGAAGGCCAGGGAAGAACAAAAGGGCGTGAAGATAGCAACGGTCGACGAGCTTGCGGATATAGACGGGATAATATTGGGCTCCCCTACGAGGTTCGGCAACATGTCCAGTCAATTAAGGAACTTTTTAGACCAGACCGGATCTTTATGGATGAAAGGCGCCCTTGTAGATAAACCTGCAGGCGTATTCTGCTGTACAGCATCCATGCATGGAGGTCAGGAGACGACACTTATATCGATGATGTTTACGCTGATCCATCACGGCTCCATAATAGTTGGGGTCCCATACAGCGTTAAGGAGCTTGGCGAGACTAAAAAAGGCGGGACTCCCTACGGACCGACAGCCGTTGTCGGAGTCACCGCTGAAGATAAGCCGACCGATACAGATCTTAAAATTGCATCCGAATTGGGTAAGAGAGTGGCCAGGGTGGCCAAAGCGATGGCAAAGTAGAGGCATATAATGGATCCAAACGCGCTTCATAATTTAAGTTACGGGGTGTATATAGTTTCCTCTTGTAGCGACGGTAAGCTGAACGGACAGATAGCTAATACTGTCTTTCAGGTAACTAGCGAGCCGGTGACCATTGCTATTAGCATAAACAAACAGAACCTGACTCACGAATATATCAAGGATAGCGGCATCTTCAGCATTTCGATACTCGATGAGTCTGCGCCCCTACCTTTTATAGGTAAGTTTGGTTTTCGCTCAGGCAAGACTGATGATAAATTTAAAGACACTAAGTTTGAGATCTCGAAGTCCGGCTGTCCGATAGTGTTGGATCATGCGATGGCCTATATAGAGGCAAATGTTATAGAGAAACTTGATTGCGGGACCCATACGCTCTTTCTGGGGGTGATGACCGATTCTAAGATAGTCGCCCCGGGCAAGCCGATGACGTACAGTTATTACCACGAGACGAAGCGCGGCACGACACCGCCCAAAGCCCCTACTTATATAAAAGGAGAGGCTCCTAATAGAGGAGACGCGAAATGAAGCCGATGGAGATAAAGAAGGGTATATATTGGGTCGGGGTTGTAGATTGGAATGTGCGCAGTTTTCATGGCCATACCTATAATACATCCCGCGGAACGACCTATAATGCCTATCTCATAGTCGATGATAAGATAGCGCTTGTAGATACAGTATATGGGCCGTTCGCTAACGAACTGATAAACAGGATAAAAGAGATCATCCCCCCGGAAAAGATCGACTATGTCATCTCAAACCATGTAGAGACCGATCATTCCGGCGCCATGCCGGCTCTTATGAAACTCTGCCCGAAGGCCAGGGTCTTCGGCACAGCAAAATGTAAAGAAGGCCTTTACAGAAATTATTATGAGAATTGGGATTTTCAGACAGTCAAGACGGGGGATACATTGAAGCTCGGCAAGAGGACGCTAACATTTGTCGAAGCGCCGATGATACATTGGCCGGATTCGATGTTCACTTATTGCCGTGAAGAGGAACTGCTCCTGTCTAATGACGCGTTCGGTCAGCATTATGCATCTAATTTCAGGTTTGACGACGAAGTCGAAGTTTGCGGGCTTATGGACGAAGCTAAAAAATATTATGCCAACATATTGTGGCCGCTCGGCGCCCTTATATCGAAGAAGATCGAAGACGTGCTTAAGATGGGAATTCCTATAAAGATGGTGGCGCCGGCGCATGGGATCATATGGCGCAAAGACCCCGGGAAGATAATAAAGTCTTACCTTGGCTGGGCCAAAAATGAGACGAAGCCTAAAGTCGTGATAGTATACGAGACGATGTGGAAATCTACCGAGAAGATGGCGCGCCTTATCATGGAAGGCCTTACAGATTCCGGTATCGAGGCCAAGCTCTACGATATAGCCGATGCCGACAGGACATTGGTGATAGGCGAAATGCTGGATGCAAAAGGTTTTCTGATAGGCTCTTCCACTCACGATAACGATATGCTGCCGAATATAGCCGGATTCCTTGAGCTTTTAAAGGGTTTAAGACCAAAGAGCAGGTTTGCCGCCGCGTTTGGTTCCTATGGGTGGGCCGGAGGAGCTGCGGCTTCGATAGAGAAAATATTGAAAGAAGCCGGCGCCGAGATAAAGATGCCTTCTATCTCATGTAAATTCGTTCCGGACTCCTCCGAAGAGATAAAGTGCTATGAGTTCGGGAAAGATTTTGCAAAAATGCTTCAGTAGGGGTATAATCATAATACTGGAACCCGGATTTTGATATAGTAAAATCCGGTTAAGCTATCGACCAGAAAGATCCAGAATTTCATCGGTGAAATTTTGGGCAAAACAAGGAGGAAGTAAATATGGGTAAGAAAGCAAGAGAGATAGTGGGCTTGAATATCAAAGACCTGATAAAGAACCTTGATAAGGCATATTGCGATGAGTGGCTGGCGTATTACGCCTGGTGGTATATGGCGCAGGCCGTTGAGGGTAAAGGATATGAGGATATGGCCGAGTTTCTCAATAAGATCGCAAAAGACGAGCTCGAGCATGCGACCGAACTTGCCGAGAGGATAATAGAGCTGGGCGGACTTCCGACTAATATACCGACAATTTTAGTGAAGAACTCGAATGGCGGATATCCCGGAGTCATGAAGAATTTGAGCGATTATGACGATATAATAAGGATCGTAACGAAAGCCGAAGCCGGCGCGATAGAAGTTTATAATAAGCTCGCGAAGAAAACTTTCGGTAAAGATCATGACACGTATCAGCTCGTCTGCCACATACTGGGCGAGGAGATCACGCACGAGGAGATGTTTGAGAACCTGATCGGAAGATAGAGGCCGTATTCAACCGACGTTGTTAGAAATATAATCGCGTCGGTTGTTATGGTTTCAGGAGGTCTGTATATGTCCCAGATGAAGGAATATCTGCAAGAGGCTGATTGGAAAAGGGAAAAACATGTCCCGGTTATAGATGCGCCAGATGCTGTTAAGAAGAGTGAGCCTTTTAAGGTGACGGTCGCCGTGGGCAAGGAGATAGCACATCCTAATACGACAGCCCATCATATAGCCTGGATCGCATCGTACTTTATCCCGGACGGCGAGAAGTTCCCGTATCTCATATCGAGATCTGAGCTCTCCTCTCACGGCGCATCCGCTCAAGGGCCGGATACGAGCACCGTCTATACGGCTTCCGAAACGGTATTTTGTATGAGATCGGAAAAGCCCGGAACGATACTTGTGGTCTCCTGCTGCAACATACACGGACTTTGGGAGAGCTCGAAAAAGATAGAAGTAAAGTAGATGAAGGCCATAAAGGCCATTTTCTTCGATGTCGACGGGACGCTTGCCGACGCCAGGCTCGATATAGCCGGTGCGATGAATTGTGTCCTCAGGACTTTAGAGCGTCCGGAGAAGACGCCCGATGAAATATCCGCGTATATCGGTACCGGCGTCAAAGATCTTATTCGTAAGAGCTTGGGAGAAGATGGCGCCGGCCTCGTTGACAGGGCGACAGTCCTATATGAGAAAGAATATCTTAAACACCCGGCCGATTATGCCGTTCTATATCCGGGCGTGATGAAGCTTCTTAAGGATCTGCCGGATAAGAGAAAATTTATACTTACCAACAGATATTCACATCTTGCTTCAGCACTTCTTAAGAAACTCGGAATAAGAGTGTTCTTTGAGGAGGTCTTTGGCGGAGACGACGAGGGATGCATAAAGCCATCAGCATGTGTTATGGATAGGATACTTCCGGCTGTCAGGGTGGATAGAAAAGAGGCGCTTATAGTCGGGGATATGGCGATAGATGTCATGACCGGTAAGAACTCCGGCGTAAGGACTTGTTGGGTAACTTACGGCCTCGGTAAAAAAGAAGATGTGCTGCCGCTTGAGCCCGATTATGTTATAGACGGGATATCGGAACTCGGCAGGATAATAAAATAGTGGAGGACAATATGGCAAAAAAAGTTACGGTATACAGCACTCCGACGTGCCCTTTCTGTATAAGGGCAAAGCAGTTTTTGAAAGATAACAATATACAGTATAGTGATGTAGATGTCTCCAGTGATCAGACAAAAGCCCAGGAGATGATAGATCGGTCCGGCCAGATGGGAGTCCCTGTTATAGATGTGGACGGCACTATCGTTGTCGGGTTTGATAAAGACAAGATAAGAGAAGCCCTCAAACTGCCAACCGACGGTTAACGAGTGTGAAACAAAGCTAAAGACTCCCCCGCAGAGGACTAATGGCCAATCTATATGATCTGATAATAGTAGGCGCAGGACCAGCCGGCATAACCGCAGCCGTATATGCCGCAAGGAAGCGCATGAAGTTTTTGGTCCTGACCGGCGATATAGGCGGCCAGGCGGCATGGTCAGGCGATATAGAAAACTATACTGGCTACCAGTTCGTAACGGGCCCCGATCTAGTATCGAAATTTGAAGAACACATGAGAAGGTACGCGATAGATTTCCATGAGAACGAGGAAGTGATGGGGATATCGAAACCCATCGGCCTCGTCAAAGTGAATACCCGAAAAGGTGAGTATACAGCCAGAGCTATTATTATAGCCTCCGGGAAGATGTCAAGGGAACTCGGTGTCCCGGGAGAAAAGGAATTTAAAAATAAAGGGCTGACCTACTGCGCTACGTGCGATGGCCCTCTTTTCAGCGGTAAAGACGTCGCCGTGGTAGGCGGTGGTAATTCCGCGCTGGACGCGGCGCTTGGGCTTATCAGGATAGCGAAGTCAGTTTATGTCGTAAATAACACCGTTAGGCTGGGTGGAGATGCTGTTATGAGGGAAAAGGTGGAAAAAGCGCCGAACGTGAAGGTGATAAACGAGGCCAAGGTCACCGGCATTGCAGGCGATAAGATGGTGACCGCTATAAAAGTGCGTACCGCCTCCGGTGAAGAGTCGATAGCGGTCCAGGGAATATTCGTTGAAATAGGGCTCATACCAAATTCTTCTTTTGCCGGCCCGGTAGAAAGAAATGAGCGCGGTGAGATAAAAGTTAATTGTAAGAACGAAACGAATATTCCCGGAATATTCGCCGCCGGCGACGTTACGGACGTATCGGAAAAACAGATAATAATAGCGGCAGGCGAGGGCTCCAAGGCCGCGTTATCCGCATTCAAATATATAAACCAGTCGAGATGACCCCTCCCAAAAGCGAACGTAAAGACCTCCTTTCTCGCTATAATAAGATAAAGAAGAGCATAAAAAAACGAATAGGAGAATTCCGCCGTTTGCATAAAAAAGCAGACGAGGATATATTCGGCGAACTTTGCTTCTGTCTTATGACCGCCAATGCGAACGCATTGAAATGCGACGAAGCGCTTACGTCGCTTAAAAGAGGCAACCACCACCTCAAATCCTGTGTGCGTAGCATACGTTCCAGGATAAAGGGCAAGGTCAGGTTTCATAATAAGAAGGCCTTGTTTATAGTGGCGGCGCGACGGCTATTCAAGAACGGGCGAAAGCTGGATATAAAGTCAAAGATATGTACAAAAGATATAGTAGCTACTCGGGACTGGTTTGTAGAAAATATAAAGGGCCTGGGATATAAGGAATCCAGCCATTTTCTTCGCAATATAGGGTTGGGCCGCGACATAGCTATCCTGGACAGGCATATTCTGAAGAACCTTAAAAAGTACGGAGTTATAGAGAAAATTCCCGATTCGGTCGGTTCGCGCAAAGTCTACATGGGCATAGAGGACAAGATGCGCCGCTTCTCGAAGTCCGTCGGCATCCCGCTCGATGAGCTCGACCTCCTCTTCTGGTCCCTCCAGACAGGGTTTATTTTTAAGTAAATTCCGCTCGTCGCTCGCTGTGGTAAAATTTTGATGGCCGCTGAACTTGCATACAACACTATGACAGGCGGGGCTAGGAGGCCCCGCCTGCTGAATATGGTTTTCTATAGTGCAGTTTCAGCGGCCATTCTGCACTGCCAAGAAGAATCAAAATTTTACAACATTCGCTCCAGGCGGATAATGCAAAAGTACTCTCCTTATCAGCTCGCTCCACTTGAAGGAAAATCAGCGATAGAAAAGACGGGAACTGGTTTTCCAAAGAAAGCGTCTAGAGAAATTTTTTGGATGACATGGCGAGACCTTGAGGACCGCACAAGCAGGGCATGGGATGGGGGTGTCCGCTTCTTATAGAATTACCATACTGAATAAAGAGACACCGTATAAGGGGTCGGATGGATAGGTAATCCTATAGCGGATACACAGACATACCACGGGATTAGACATGTTGATAATGAACCCCATGCCCTGCGCGGAGGACCGAAAGGTCGAGCCATGGAAGGACCCAAAAAATTTGGTTAGCGCTGGTTTCTGTAACGAACGCCGGACTTTGCAATACCTATTGACAAGACGGGCGGGCCTTATTATAATCATATCTCCCAAATATAGCTGTAAGTGTTAAGTTTTAAGTTATAAGAGCTACTTAAAACTTAACACTTATAACTTACAACTAAAACGAGGTTAAATATGGCGAAGAAGACTATTAAAGACTTGGACATTAAGAATAAGCGCGTACTGATGCGCGTAGATTTTAACGTTCCTCTTGATGAAGATCTCAATATAACCGATGACATAAGGATAAGGGCGGCTCTGCCTACGATAAAGTATGCTATCGATAACGGTGCTAAGGTGGTGCTGATGAGCCACTTAGGACGTCCGGAAGGTAAGGTTGACGAAAAGATGCGCCTTCAGCCGTGTGCCAAGAGGCTTGAAAAGCTTCTCGGCAAACCGGTAGTTGCCTTAAAAGATTGCATAGGCGGCGATGTTAAGAAAGCTGTAGCCGCAATGAAGCCGGGCGATGTTGTCCTTTTGGAGAACCTTAGATTCCATGCCGAAGAGGAGGCTAATGACCCGAAGTTTGCCAAAGAACTGGCGAGCCTTGGCGACGTATTTGTAAACGACGCTTTCGGTACGGCTCACAGGGCCCATGCGTCCACGGAAGGCGTTACGCATTATCTTCCTTCCGCCGCAGGATTCCTGCTGGAAAAAGAGATACAGTACTTAGGCGGTGCGGTCGATAAGCCTGCCAGGCCTTTCGTAGCTATACTGGGCGGCGCGAAAGTTAAGGATAAGATAAAGGTAATAGATCATCTGCTGAACAAGGTCGACGCTCTACTTATAGGCGGTGGTATGGCCTATACGTTCCTTAAGGCCAGCGGCAAAACGATCGGGTCCTCAAAGTTCGATAAAGACGGCCTCGATACCGCTAAAGCAGCTCTCGATAAAGCCGCAAAGAAGAATATACCGATACTTTTGCCGGTGGATAATATAGTGGCTGATAAGTTCGATGCAGCCGCGAATTCGAAACTGGTAGGCGAGGATATACCGGACGGGTGGATGGGGCTCGATATAGGCCCGAAGACTATAAAACTCTTCGAGGATAAACTCAAGACGGCAAAAACGATCGTATGGAATGGCCCCCTGGGAGTGTTTGAAATGGATAAGTTTGCGAAAGGTACTAAGGATATAGCTAAATATATCGCAGGCCTTAAAGGCGCGATCTCGATCATCGGCGGAGGGGATACTGCCGCTGCTGCTTGTAAGTTCAAGGTGGACGGGAAGATGAGCCATGTTTCAACGGGCGGCGGGGCGAGCCTGGAATATTTGGAGGGCGAGGGGCTTCCCGGCATAGACGCTTTAAACGATAAAGATACAAGCGGCTGTTGTTGCTGTGGAAGATAAAGGAAGTTTATGCGCAAGATTATAATAGCCGGCAATTGGAAGATGAATAAGGATCTGAAGGAGTCCATCGATCTCGCGAGCTCCGTAAAGAGGTCATTATATGATATGGAAGAAGTGGAGGCAGTGCTCTGCCCTACATTCACTTCATTGGGCGATGTGAGCGATATTATTACCGGTACCACGATACGCCTCGGCGCTCAGGATGTTTATTGGGAAAGGGGAGGGGCATTCACCGGAGAGATATCAAGTTATATGCTTAAGAGCGTAGGGTGCGCTTACTGCATAGTTGGCCATTCCGAAAGGCGGCAGTTTTTTGGTGAAACGAATGAAACCGTCAACAAGAAAGCCAAAGCCCTGCTGAAGGAAGGCATAATGCCTATAGTGTGCGTCGGCGAGAAGCTGGACGAGAGAAAGGCAAAAAAAGAATTTGATGTAGTGAAGGACCACATCGTCAATTCATTGAAGGGGTTTACCAGAGAAGATATGCTCAGGACTGTCATAGCTTACGAACCTGTATGGGCGATAGGTACGGGAATCAACGCTACAAAAGAACAGGCCCAGGAGATGCATAAGTATATAAGGGGACTTATAAATGGAATATACGGTGAAGATGTCGCAAATGCGGTCAGGATACAATACGGCGGCAGCGTAAAACCGGAGAATATAAAAGAGCTTATATCGCAGGAAGATGTTGACGGGGCGCTCGTCGGCGGCGCGAGTTTAAAAGCGGATTTATTTGTAGCCATAGTTAAAGGTTGTCTATAACGATGAACGATTAACGAAAGGTTTTCTATGTTATACGGTTTTGTAATAGCTATACACATCGTGGCGTCTTTGGTATTGATAGCGGTAATACTCCTACAAGCAGGCCGCGGCGGAGGCTTAAGTGAAACTTTTGGCGGAGGTTCCACACAGACGATCTTAGGGACTAAGACCTCGGTATTTCTGAAGAGAGCCACTGCCATATGCGCTGTGGTCTACATACTTGCTTGCCTTCTTCTGGCCGTTATGACGAGTCATCAGGGCAGATCGCTTGTAGCAAAACAGGGAATACCCGTGACTGGCGCGCCTGCCGGGAGGTCTAATGCTCCGCTTGCGGATGGTCCGATCGATTATTAAGATGTCAGTTTTTGGTAGATTGAAGATACCGCTAGTAACGCTGGCGGTATTTTTTTTCTGTTCACCCTGCCATGCTAAATCTCCGGAATATGGTGATGCCATAGTTGTTGCATCGATAGGAGATGCTCGGAGCCTTGTCCCCATACTTGCCTCGGATTCAGCATCAAGCGATATATGCGGTCTGGTATTTAACGGTTTGGTCAAATATGATAAGAATATCGACATAGTCGGTGACCTTGCCCGGAGCTGGGATATAGAGAACGATGGCCGCAAGATAATATTTCATCTTAAGGAAGGCGTTAAATGGCATGACGGCGCGCCGTTCACCTCCAAAGACGTGGCCTTTACCTATAAAAAATTAATCGATCCTAATGTAAAGACCCCTTACGGGAGCGATTTTGAAAGGATAGTATCGCTTGAGACCCCCGATGACCACACCGTAATAGTAAATTATAAGGAACCTTTTTCGCCGGCGCTGTCGAGCTGGGGAATGTGGATAATGCCGGAGCATCTGTTAAAAGATTGGGACTCAAACTCCGCGTCCTTCGGAAGGCATCCGATCGGGACCGGGCCGTATAAATTCAAATCATGGATGACCGGAGAGAAGATAGAGCTCATCTCGAATCCCGACTATTTTGAGGGCATGCCGTATATCGGCAGATATATA
>JAPLMF010000096.1:3744-4163 GCA_026387155.1 Candidatus Omnitrophota bacterium | reverse complement strand
ATACAGGATAATTCCGGACGCTGCCACGATATTTCTTGAGCTTGAGACCGGAGGTGCGGACTCCTCGATCCTGACTCCTCTGCAATTTACCCGCCAGACGGATTCGTCCTTCTTCAGGTCTAAATACAATAAATTCAGATATCCGGGCTTCGGCTATACCTACATGGGATATAATCTCTCGGACCCGAGATTTTCGGACATAAGGGTGCGTAAGGCCATTGACTATGCCGTAGATAAAGAGGAGATCGTAAAGACGATATTCTTCGGTCTAGGCCGTGTTATCACCGGGCCGTTCATTGCCGATTCCTGGGCTTACGATAAGAGCGTCAATCCCGCGCCGTATGATCCGGCCCGCTCTAAGGAGCTTCTTAAGGATGCCGGATGGTCTGATAACGATGGGGATGGGTGGATAGAAAAAG
>JAPLMF010000096.1:0-3705 GCA_026387155.1 Candidatus Omnitrophota bacterium | reverse complement strand
GGACGCGAATTCGAATTCACGATACTGATAAACCAGGGTAATAATGAGCGCCTGCGGTCGGCCGAGATGATACAGAACTACCTTAAGGCCGTAGGTATACATGTCAAGATAAGAGTTTTAGAGTGGAGCGCTCTCATAAACGAGTTCATAAACAAGAAGAAGTTCGACGCCGTGATAATGGGATGGTTTCTACCCAGGGATCCGGATTGTTATGACATATGGCATTCCTCGAGGACGCGCGAAGGTGAATTCAACTTTATAGGGTATAAGAACAGTGAAGTCGATAAACTCCTTGAAGAGGGCAGACGCACGTTCGACCAGAAGGCCAGGGCCAATATATACAACAGGATACATCGCCTCATAAATACGGATTCTCCGTGCCTCTTCCTGTATTCATCGGATGTGCTGCCGATAGTGAGTAAAAGGTTCCGCGGCGTCGAAACCTCTCCGATAGGCATCGGTTATAATTTTATAAAATGGTATGTACCGAGAGAAGAACAAAAATACAGATAGATATCAGCCGTTCAAACCAGGTGTGTAAGCGCTATAATGACTGCTCCCACGCCTGGTTTGGATATTGACTGAGATCTTATAACTTATAACTGAAAGATGCGCATGCTAAAGTACTTTCTTCAAAAAACTGCAGGACTCGTCACCGTATTCTTCGGGATAACGCTCATATCTTTCTTTGTGATACACCTTGCCCCGGGCAAACCTACAGATATCGCCGCAAGCATGAATCCCAAAGTATCTTATGAAGCCAGGGAAAAGCTCGAAAAGATATACGGGCTCGACAAACCCGTCCACCAACAGTATATAGCATGGGTTTGCAGGTTCATCACATTCGACTTCGGAAGGTCGTATCTGGATAACAGGCCCGTCTCGGCCAAGATATTTGAGAGGATACCCGTCACTCTCCTTATAAGCGTATCGGCGATGCTGCTCGTCCTAGGCATAGGAATACCCCTGGGCGTGCTGTCGGCGGTGAAACGCAATTCTCCGATGGACAGAATCTCCACCATCTTTGTCTTTACCGGATTCTCCGCTCCGGAATTCTGGGTCGCACTCCTGGCGATGAGTGCTTTCTGTATAACTTTGGGCTGGCTGCCGGTTTCCGGGATAAAGAGCCTGGACTTTGAGTATCTTTCGGCGGGAGGCAAGATAGCGGATGTTGCGCGGCATATGATCCTTCCGGTAAGTATAACCGCGTTCGGGAGCATCGCCGGTATATCCAGATATATGAGGTCATCCGTGATAGGTATAATGGGATCAGATTTCATAAGGACCGCCCGGGCCAAAGGCCTTAAAGAGGGCGACGTAATATTCAAGCATGCTTTAAAGAATGCTCTCCTTCCAGTGATAACTATACTTGGATTATCCGTGCCGGGTCTTATAGGCGGCAGCGTCATAATCGAGTCCATATTTGCGATCCCCGGGATGGGCAGGTTATTTTACGACTCCGTGATGGCCAGGGACTATCCGACGATAATGGGGATATTATCTATAGGTGCGCTCTTAACTCTTTTGGGGAATCTGTTAGCCGATGCGGCATATTCGGCGGTCGACCCAAGGATAAGGACAGAAAAAGCCGATGAGAGATAAGGTAGTCTTAGCTGCGGCGATATTCGTCATTACGATAATAATCTTCGCAGTCTTAGCCCCTTTTATAGCTACATATGATCCGTCAAAGATAGACGCCTCAAATATACTGGCGTCTCCCTCCAGCGCCCATATATTCGGTACCGATACGCTGGGAAGGGATATATTTTCAAGGGTGGTGTATGGTTCGCGAATATCCCTCGTCATAGGATTCGTAGCGGTCGGAATATCTGTAGCTATAGGTGTCTTTATCGGTTCCGTTGCGGGTTATTACGGCAGGAAAGTAGATTATTGCCTTATGAGGTTTGTAGATATGATGCTCTGTTTTCCGACATTATTTTTAATACTTGCTGTTGTAGCGGTGCTCGAGCCATCGATATGGAATATAATGGTCGTCATAGGAGCCACTTCATGGATGGGCGTGGCGAGGCTGGTGCGTGCGGAAGTTCTCACCCTCAAGGAGCGCGATTATGTAGCCGCAGCGAGGGTCATGGGCGGAAGCGATGCGTGGATAATATTGAAGCATCTCGTGCCAAATGCGATCGGCCCGGTTATAGTCAGCGCGACCTTAGGCGTCGGGGGAGCCATACTGGTGGAGTCGTCACTCAGTTTTCTCGGAATAGGCGTGCAACCGCCTACGCCGAGCTGGGGGAATATACTATCCGATGGCAGGTCGACGCTCGGAGTCGCGTGGTGGCTTACGGTCTACCCGGGTATATTCATAACACTTACGGTGCTATCTTACAATATCCTGGGGGAACGTCTCCGGGACCATTTTGAACCGAGGTTAAAGAGATGACAATCGATCTCTTGAGCGGTGATATGAATATATTGGGCTCGTAGATCATCCGGGCAGGATAACCGCAGGTAAGGTGATATTCGGCGGGATCGACCTTCTAAAGATAGAAGAGAAGCGCATGCGCGACATAAGGGGCGCCAGGATATCCATGGTATTTCAGGAGCCGTCAAGCGCGCTAGATCCCGTATTCACGGCCGGCTACCAGATAGAGGAAGCGGCGCTTGCTCATGGAAAGATGAGAGCCTCCGCCGCTAAAGACGCCGCGATCGAAATTCTCCGGATGGTTCACATAAAGGATCCGATGAAAGTATACTCAAGTTATCCGCATCAATTATCAGGCGGAACGAAACAGCGCGTCTCTGTAGCGATGGCGCTCGTAAATTCTCCGGAGCTTGTTATAATGGACGAGCCGACGACCGCGCTAGATGTGACTATACAGTCCGGGATCCTGGATCTTGTATTGGAGATAGTGGATAAGAAGAAAATATCCATACTCTTCATAAGTCATGATCTTGGGGTGATAAACAGAGTGTGCAAAAGGGTGGCAGTCATGCGCCGGGGAAAGATAGTCGAGTCCGGAGAGAAGGATATGGTCTTAAGAAATCCATCCGACATTTACACGGCGTCGTTATTGGCTTCCGCGAGGGCGCTGTCATGATGGTTACTTGTCATAATGTAAATAAGAGTTTTATCGGAAGGCATGGCATCATTAAAGCCGTCGTCGGCGTATCGTTCGAGATAAAGAAGGGTGAAGCGATGGGCTTTGTGGGTGAGTCGGCCAGCGGTAAGACTACGCTAGGGAAGATCATTCTGGGGATAGTGAAACCGGATTCCGGTGAGATCCGGATGAATACGAAGAGACCTCAGGTTATATTCCAGGATCCTTATAATTCGCTCGATCCAAAGATGAAAGTTATGGAGATAATAGGGGAGGGACTTGTCGTTGGAAAGCGCTACGGAGCCTCTCCAAAGATGATAAGGCAAAGGATCGAGGAAGTAGCAGATCTCGTAAGATTGGATAAGATTGCGCACAAAAAATATCCGCATGAATTCTCGGGCGGGGAACGGCAGCGGATAGCGATAGCCCGCGCCGTAGTGACTGAGCCTGAGTTTATAGTCTGCGACGAGCCGGTCTCGAGCCTCGACATGACGATACAGCTCGATATCCTGAACCTTCTTAAAGATATAAAGCAGAAGTTTTCGATGACCTACCTCTTCATAAGTCATGACCTGCGCGCCGTGAAATTCATCTGCGACCGCGTCGCCGTCATGAAAGAAGGCCGTATAGTTGAAGAGGGCCCAACTTC
>JAPLMF010000023.1 GCA_026387155.1 Candidatus Omnitrophota bacterium | reverse complement strand
AAGGTCGGGCTTGTGGGCCGCAATGGCCACGGCAAGACCACACTATTCAGGATCATTGCCGGCGAAGAAGAGCCTGATGAAGGTAAAGTATTCATGCCTAACAATTACTCTATAGGGTATCTCGACCAGCATCTCAAATTTACCAAGCCTACCGTACTGGAGGAGGGGTGCGAGGGCCTGGGCCCTGAAGAGATAGGCTCCGAATGGAAGGTGGAGAAGATCCTCTCCGGACTTGGTTTCAGTGAAAAGGATTTTAATCGCAACCCTTCGGAATTTTCCGGAGGGTTCCAGATGCGTATCGCCCTGACCAAGGCACTGGTCTCCGAGCCAAACATGCTTCTTCTCGACGAGCCTACGAACTTCCTCGATATAGTTTCTATACGATGGCTTGAGAAGTTCCTGCGGTCGTGGAAGAATGAGCTGATCGTGATAAGCCACGATAGGGATCTTGTTGACAGTGTGACGACGCATATTGTAGGGATACACCGCGGGAGGGTTCGGAAAATCAAGGGGTCAACCGGGAAGTATTACACCCAGCTCTATGCGGACGAAGAGCTGTACGAGAAGAGGCGCATACAGGATGAGAAGAAGCGCAAGGAGATCATGGTATATGTGAACACATTCCGTTCAAAAGCAAGCCATGCAAAAGGCGTCCAGTCGAGTATTAAAAAGCTTGAGAAGATGGGGAAGACGGACAAGCTTGAAGAAATCCGTACGCTATCGTTCTCGTTCAATTTCCAACCATTCCGCGCCGGGCAGATGATGGATGTGAATGACCTCACATTTTCATACGACGGCAAGGCGCCGTATCTGATAAGCGGCCTGAATTTTACCGTGAATAGACACGATAAGATCTGCATCGTAGGCAAGAACGGTAAAGGAAAGACCACGCTCCTAAAATTACTTTCCGGCAGGCTCAAACCTGTGAACGGTAGTGTTAAGACGCATACGGCGGCGGCTCCGGATTACTATGAACAGGCAAATACGGCCGATCTTAACGACGAGCTTACCGTGGAAGAGGAGATATCCATGGGCAGTGCTTCTATCGGTAAATCGCGCGTGCGCGGGATATGCGGCGCGATGATGTTTTCAGGAGATGATGCCGAAAAGAAGATCAAAGTCCTTTCCGGCGGCGAGCGCAGCCGCGTTCTTTTAGGGAAACTTCTTGTGGCGCCTTCCAATATCCTTTTTTTGGATGAGCCCACACACCATCTTGACATTGAATCCTGTCAGGCGATGACGGATGCTGTAAGAGATTTCGAGGGTGCGGCGCTTGTGGTAGCACACGACGAACATTTTTTGAACGAAGTGGCAACGAAGCTCATTGTCTTTAAAAACGATAGGGCCTTCCTGTATCCGGGTAATTATCGGGAGTTCCTGGACAGCATAGGGTGGGAAGAAGATGACGGCCTTAAATTACTGCCTGCGAAGCCGCAAAGCGCTCCAGCCGTAATATCCGAACCGATCTTGCCAGTCCCGCCTAAAAGTGTTCCGGAGCGCGAAGTAAAAGAACATAAGAGTAAAATGACAAGAAAGGTCCGAGCGGAGTTTATCGCGATGAGATCTAAAATCTTAAAACCTCTTGAAGGGAAGGTTAAGAACCTGGAGGATGAGATAATTTCTTCCGAGGCCAGGGTGGCGGCAGTGAATGATGAGATCGTAAGAGCTTCGGCAAAAGGCGGCCTCGGAGCTATCCGAAGGAGCGAACTTTCAAGAGAGCTGAGAGATCTGGCGGAAAAAATAGATTCCTGTTATGCCTCACTCGACGCGACTATGAAAGTATATGATTCCGAGAAGCGAAAATATAGTGATGAACAGTTGTAATCTTGTGGACGAGGATAGTCAATCTCTTATTTTAATAAGGAGGTAAGTATGAATAAGCCAGTGGTGCTGCGTGTAGTGAATACGGTCCTATTTTTTTCATTCATCCTGCAAGCGATAACCATTGCTATTATAATACTAAAGATAAGGCTTCCTCACATGCAGCTCGTCTTCGAGGTCCATGAGTATAATGGCCTCTTTATGATCATAGTCGCGGCTATTCACATAACGCTTAACTGGGGATGGATAAAGGCGAGTTTCTTCAAAAAGCAATAACCGGCAGTATAGGTATAGTGAAAATAAAAAGGAACAGGAGTGTTACCCCTGTTCCTTTTTTATGATATAATTACACGGATGAAAAGGATACTGAAGGAATACGAAATCGGCGATAAGGCGATAGATGGCTTGATAGGAGAACTTGCCAAGAGGTCAGGCTCTGTTGGAACCGAACACGTGCTGCGTGAAATACTTACGACAGCTGTTAAGTTAGGAAGAGAATCGAGCGATAAGGGAGATCTAAAGCTTGTAAATAATACGCTTAAAGAATTGCGGTATTCCTTCAAAATATTCTCTCCTTATAGAGACGTCAAAAAGGTGATAATATTCGGGTCGGCGAGGTCGCTTAAAACATCTGCCGAATATAAGATGGCTGAGGAATTTGCGCGAAAGCTGACAGCTAAAGGTTACATGATCGTGACCGGGGGCGGCCCCGGAGTCATGGAAGCCGGTAATAAGGGCGCTGAAGCGGGCAAAGAGTTTGCGCTGAATATAAGGCTTCCTTTTGAACAAAAGCCCAATCCATACATTGACGAAAAAGACAAAATAATAAATTTTAAATATTTCTTTACCAGAAAACTGATCTTTGTAAAAGAGACAGACGCTACCGCCCTTTTTCCCGGCGGGTTTGGCACGCATGATGAGGGGTTTGAAGTGCTCACCCTGATCCAAACCGGAAAATCGAAGCCCAGACCGGTAGTTTTAATGGAGCCTAAAGGTTCGACATACTGGGACGCGTGGAAACGTTATGTGGCCGATCACTTGCTTAAAAATGGATTTATCGCAAAGGAGGACCTCAAGCTTTTTTGTATTGTAAGAACTGTCGATGAAGCGATAAAACATATAGAGGATTTTTACAGGGTGTATCACTCGATAAGATACGTTTCAGGCCTGACTGTCATGAGGCTGAATAAAGAGATCTCGAAGAATATGCTAAAATTTGTTAATCAAAAATTTAAAGACATTTTGACAAGCGGTGAGATCAGGCTATCGCCTCCGACCGGTAAGGAGATCCAGGAGGGAGAATACCTCAGCCTGCCCCGGATCGCGATGAACTTTAATATGCATGACTATGGCAGGCTTTGCGAGATGATCCACGTCATTAATAGGGACCGATCGTAACCGTTTGTGAAAATTAAAAGGAGGGAAGCATGAAGAAGCTCGTTATGTTCGTCATGATGGCCGCGATATTCGCCAGCGCAAATGTATTCGCCGCTGAGATAAGCGATCTCATGCCGATCCTCAAACAGGCGAAGAAGAGTATCAATTCCACGTTGTCGGAAATAGATAAAGACATTAAGGCCGCAGCAAATGGGCTATCGGGCATCGACTTGAAGGGGGATGACGCGCGAAAGATATTGAACGGCTTACGTAAGTTCCGCCCGTACGTGGTCGATTGCGCAATAATCAATGCGGATGGCGTAAAGATCACTGTCGAGCCCGAAGAGTACAGACAATACGAGAATGCCGATAGAAGCAGCCTGCCGCACGTCATAGAGCTCTTAAAGACAAAGAAGCCGGTGTTGAGCAATGTGTATGCTTCGGCCGAGGGTGTCAATGCGGTAAGTATAGGCTATCCGATATTTTCGGATAAAGGCGAACTGTTGGGAGCGGTCAAGATGCTCATAAGGCATGAACTATTCCTGAAGCCTCTTGTGGAAGACAAACCTTGTAAAATATGGATAATGCAGCCTAATGGGCTTATCATATACGACCCGGATCCGGAAGAGGTCGGGAAGAATATATTTACCGATCCGATCTTTAAATCTTTCGAGGATCTGATATCGTTCTCCAAGACCGTTGCTATCTCCAATAATGGTGCCGGATCTTATGACTTTTATGCCGGAGGACTTAAGGATAAGACGCTCGTAAAGAAAGTGGCGGTCTGGGATACCGTAGGATTGTATGGAACGGAATGGCGCGTGGTAGCGATGGAGATACAGGATCCGGTGGAAGTAAAACAGCCGGGTAAGTAGAACAAGGTATAAGAGGGCATCTTGTGTAGCCTGCGATAGGGCGAATATGCAGGCGCTAACATGCTTGATTTTTGGATAAATCTATGATAAGTTGAATCCTAGAATGATAAAAACCACGCTCCAATCCCGTCTGATAGTATTTACCGTAATTTCTTCGGTCTTCCTCATCAGTATTTTTACCTTAATTCAGATCAGCAATCAGCTGGGCCGCGTTCAGGAATTTAACATATATAGGGCGAATCAAAGCGCATTAGTCATTAAGGATAAACTGACCAGCATCTTCTCGAGCCTGCCCGCAGGGGCGCCCAGTCATCAGGCTATAAAGGAGATAGAAAGGTCTCTTGCCGATTTCATCGAGTCCGGTGCGGTAGATACGGCACTGGTCCTTGATAAAGAAGGCAATCCTGTGACCATGCAGGGAAAGCTGAATCTCGTTTTTGAGGAAGATAAGAATTTTCTTAAAAAGCTGGCGGAGCCAGGAGATAATTCCAAGTGGCTCGTTTCTTTTGTGGATAAAGAAAACCGGCTGGTCAATCTATTTATAAAGACGGATAATCCTTATGGATTTTATTTTAAGTTGGTCTTCTCCCTCGGTAATTTGCAGCAGGCTTTAAATCAAGTTTATGGCCCGGTAATCCTTATCATGCTGGTGGTTATCTTAGCCAACGTTATCTTGGCGTTTTTACTTTCCAAGACCCTTGTCGTGCCTGTTAAGATGCTAAACCAAGCCACGAAAGACATTGCCGCCGGGAATCTTGACCGCAAAGTCTCGATCCTCACTCATGATGAGCTGGAAGAGTTGTCGGATACATTTAACCACATGACAGGGGAATTGAAGAAGATGAAGGAGAGGGCGGAGAACGCCAACCCCCTGACCAAATTGCCCGGGAATGTCGCTATACGCGAGGAGGCCGAGAGAAGGATAAAAAATGGGAGAGAATTTATCCTGATCTATGCGGATCTGGATAATTTTAAGGCCTTTAATGATAAGCACGGCGTAAGCGCCGGAGATGAAGCTATTATGCTAACGGCCAATATTATGCGCGAGGCGATATCCAAGAAAGGCGAAAAGGAGGATTTTCTTGGCCATGAGGGGGGGGATGACTTCCTGTTACTAACCATTCCGGAGAGGGCGGAAAAACTGGCGGGGTATATTATTAAAGAATTCGACCGTCGCATAACCGGACTTTATACAAAGGAAGAGCTGGAAAAAGGTCACATCGAAGCCAAGGGCAGAGAAAGTGGCGTGATAAAGGTATTTCCCATTATGTCTATTTCGCTGGTCGGCGCAGGAAACTATTGCAGGGAGATCATCTCTTACAGCCAACTTACGAATGTTATCGCGGAATTGAAGAAAGCGGCGAAAATGGTCCAAAAAAGCAATTTCCTGATCGACAGAAGAAAACAGGACGATGGAAAAGGAGAGGAGTTTAGACATGGCGCCGGTGATTAAGCATACTTTTTTAAATACTCTGAAGAGGTTCAATAAGTTGATCATCTCCTTTGTGGCCGTCTTTACATTGTTCGCATTTTATAATACATTTGTAATTGACCGGATCTTGGGAGATCTGAAATTCACTCTTTCGCAGGCCGCATTGGCGTATGACATAGGTGATACCAACGGCCTGGATCTTTTATTGAACGAAGCTATTGTCGATGAGGTAACTTCAGCAGGCGCGGACTCTCAAAATTTAGGCCCCCTGGAATTTGCCAAGAGTATTTTCAAAACCGGGAAAAACTATAACCAATTAGACTACGCTAAGGTAGCTCTGAAAATGGTGGTTAGTGATAAGGAGAGAAGACGCGGTTTTTTGTTGGTCCTGCTGGACAATATTAATTCCTGGATCAAGAAAGCCATAAGTTACCTAACTCATTTACCGCAGAGTTTTCAAAAACATAAGATTAATCCGATAACGGCTGAAGGAAAAGAGCTTTTGGCTAAAGCATATTCGGCGGAGAAGGCAAATAAATTAGACGATGTCGCTAATTATTACAGTGATTTTATTAAAAAATACCCGGATTGCGATAAGATTACCACTGTAAAATTGAGATTGGCTTATTGTTACCACAGGAAGGGCGATTATAAACAAGCCGAAGCCCTTTATCAGAATATCATCAGGAATAATTTCAACGAAAAGGAATACTATATTGCACAATCTCTGATGTTCCGCCTGAAGCAGCAGGACAAATTGCTCAGCAAGATAGATACTCTCCTTATTAAAGCGGATGAGTTACCTCCGGAAGATACCTCGGCCAGACAGGAGATATATTATGAGATAGGCGTTATTCAGAGCCGGCTTTTCAATTTTGATGAATCGAAAACATTCTTTAAACGCTCAATAGCCCTTAAGCCCGATAGTAAGATCGGGTTAAAGTCTCTTTTTAATCTTGCCTGGACATTCAGGGAAACCGGTAATTTTAGCGAGAGTCTGGAATTGTTAGCCAAGCTTATCAAGGATAATGAAGATAAAACCTTGGCGTCGGAAAGCAGTCTTCAGTCAGCGCAGATACTTCATGATGAGGGCGATTATCAGGGAGCTGTGAATATATATATAGGGATCGCCGATAAGTACAAAAATGAAAGCATTGCGGCGCTTGCTCTTTTTCAGGCCGGCGCATCCTGCCTGTACGATCTGAATGATACTGAGCAATCTAAGTTGATATTCAGCCGCTTAATAACGGAACATCCTGATAGCCTCTACGCTAAGTATTTGGCTCCGGATAACTCCATAGGTATATTTATCACATATTTGGTCCCCCGCGCAACAAGAGTAGTCAGCTGGAGAGCCGGCGGTTTATTGGCCCTCTCAGGATATTCCGGGGAGATAAGCAAATTTAAAATGAGTATCGATGAAGTCGCCCTCAATACTAATCTTAATAACTGGCTAAAAGCCGAGCTTCCGGATACGGTAGGTAACCTATATGTAGATATCAGGGGAACTGAGATCAGGCTTTTGAAAGGAAAGGCTACGGGGGAAGGCAGAATCACCATGGGAAAGTTTAACGTTAGAGGCCAGGCCGAAGGGCACCTGCAGCTGGACAAGGACGGGAGAGTGAGTGTAATATTAACCAAGGCCATATTAGATAAGATACCGGTATTTCCGCCGTTGATAAACAATACCTTAACAGGACTCTCGTTGCTCGGAAAGAAATATTTTCCGATATTCGTGACTAATATCTCTATGGAAAAGGAGAAGTTAGTAATAGACGGATATGGGTCAAAGAGGATGTTGGAGCGCATAGATGATACACTGAATAAGACGACCGGCTTCGATAGGAACGTAGAAGAAATAAAGGATCCCCGGGATAGAGAAGAGCGCTATCGTTTCTTTAAAGAAAGATACCCGGAGAGCGACTTTTCACCCGCGCCCAAAGAAGATACAGAAAGCCTGTTTAATGACTTCTTTACCAGAATGTATTTTTACATGGGTTTCAAGATTTTAGAGACGGTCAAGGACACCAAATTTGATTATGAGCGCTCCGTGCGCACTTTAGGCGTGCTTATGATGAGAAAACAGAAGTTTCGTGTCAGTTATAAGGAAGCGGATATTAATAAGTCGTTAAATAAGTATATAGCCAATGAATTCCCCTGGGTTTTGAACAATGAGTTTCTTTTTGATATCAAAGGGCTGGAGCTGCATCTTACTGACAACGGGGACGTAGCATTTGATTGTGCTTTAAGATTGGGGTTTATAAGTTTTCCGAAAACATCCGGAACGATACAAGACTTAACTGTTAACGGAAGGTTTTCTTTAGAAATTGATAGCAAAACAAAGATCCCGCGCGTATTCTTTAAAGAGATATTTTTAAACGGCAAATCTATAAGTTTGGATAGAATTAACCTGGTAACTAAGCGCTGCCTTAATCTTGTAGAAGACGGGCATATCCCTTTTCAGCTGGAAGAGGTAAATATCTCCAAAGGGGAGATCACGCTGAAAGGCGAAGGTGCGCGTGATTTTACAGCGCGTATCTTTGGTGATCCTGATCTGTTTGTTATATTTCAGATAAGAAAATGGGACTTGGCGGTTGCGGGCATCCAACGTTTAAAAGATTGTCCACAAGGCGGCACCGGCGATTACTGGCGTGGAAAAGGCGAGGCGGTAAGACCGGAGGGAGATGTTGCCGCTAAACATAAAGCATACCGGTAACTAAACATTTTGAATAAAAATATTTTAAATATAATAATTTTGGCGGTATGTTGCGCCCTGCTGATTATCAGCGTTTTTTTCTCTTTTGAGCGCGTAAAGACGATGGAGTTTAATTTTAACAGGAAAAGAGCTGCGCTCGTCAAGGAAAATCTGGATTTAAAGGATAAGATGGGATCGTTTGAAGAAGCGGCAAGTCGGAACCAAGCGGAAAAAGTAAAGGTCGCGGATGAGGCGAAGATTATCGAAGAGGAATCCGCCAGGATCAAGGAGAAAGATGAAATATTAAGAAGCGAATATGAGCAGTTAATTAAAAAATACAACTCCTTCTCAGAAGAAAATAAGTCCCTGGCCCAACAGATCACGGTGTTAAAAAACAAGCATTCCGCTTTGGGCGGCTATGCTGACAATATAGAGAAAGCCCCATTGGTTCAGGAGGTCAAGGGATTGATCAAGAAAGAACAAAATGACGGAATAAAAAATGTTTCTCAGGATACTCCCCCACAGAATGTCCAGCCACCACCGTCAACCGGGCAGTCAGATATACTAGGTAAGATAATTTCTATAGATTACAAGAACAACTTGGCGGTCATAGATCTGGGTAGAAGGGACAGAGTAAAGGAATCGGATAGCTGCATAATATTGAAGGATGGTCTGGAATTTGCGCGTGGAGAAGTGATCAAAACCGGCTATAATACATCCGCCATATTCATAAATGAGCTAAAGCATAAAAATACCGTTGCCGATATACCAGAACGATCTGCGGTAATTATACAGAGCAGCTGACAAGTCTTCAGTTCACGCCAACCTTACACAGATCAATTCTGTCCTAATCACGTCAAGTGGTAACACCTAAAGCCGTTTTATCCCGTTTAACTAAACACAGTATTTAGTATTTTACTTCGATCATATTTGCTCGTTCACGTATATCAAAGAACGCATGCCCCGGGAACTGATATCCTCCGGCCTTCAGCTTGTATCCCGTATGCATCCTATTGAAGTTATAATCTCTCATAAAGTTTTGTAGCTCATTATTTAATTCTTCAAGAGAAGTGAATGGTCTGAACAGCCTGCACAAGTAAAATTCCTGCCATATAGTCTGATTGAGCCTCTCCGCATAGCCATTGGTCCACGGATGCTGTACTTTGGTCAGAGAATGCACGATGCCGTGTTTATTCAGTTGATCCGTGAAGTTGGGCAACATGAGTTTAGCTT
>JAPLMF010000058.1:398-3390 GCA_026387155.1 Candidatus Omnitrophota bacterium | reverse complement strand
AGCCACCCGGATGCGTTTCTTGAACCTGCATAGGAATCGAGCTACGTATTACCTATGGTTAAATTTCTCCAAACGGATACATATAAAGAGAGCACAGCTACAAATACAAGCGTTGCGATAAGTGACGCTATATTGAGTTCAGCTAATATAAAACCCTTATTTCGATTATTCATAACGTCACTGGTAGTTAATACCTTCCTTAGTTACTAAAGTCGCCATAGTCTTTTTCAGCGTCTCCCCATTAATGGAGTTCCATGTTATAACAACAGAAACTTTTTTTATACTCGAATTACTGGTAAATCCAGCGCTACCAACTACTATATCACCCCTTCCAAAGCCTGACCCATAATGCAAATATGCGAGGCCGGGTGCATCATGTTCATCAAAAGACCCGGTCACAATATCGTCAAATGGCTGCCCCCTGAGAAATTCAATTTCCCCCTGAGCGGTCAAAGTTGCGATCGTTTGTTCTCTGTCTTTATTAAGGACCGTGGTCTGTAAATAAATGGCGGTTATTACGGCAATGAGGCCTATAGCGATAATAGCGGATGCAAAGAGAACTTCGGCAAGAGTAAAGCTTTTTTTATTAAAAACCGGATTGAACATGCCTTTACCCCCCTACAATCGATGTCATCTTGAATATCGGCAGGAACATCGCTATCACTATGCCGCCTATCACTATTCCCATAAATGCTATGATGAGAGGCTCTATCATACTCGTTAGTCCGCTTACAGCGGCATCCACCTGCTCATCGTAAAAATCGGCTATCTTGGACAGCATCTTCTCGAGCTCTCCGGACTGTTCCCCTACCGATACCATCCTCGTCACCATAGGAGGAAATATCTTCGATCTCGCGAGAGGCTCGGCTATACTCTCACCCTCACGGACATTGGCCCTGACGCTGTCGATCGCGGCCTCAACGACCGTGTTCCCGGAAGTCTTCGCCACTATCTCAAGGGCCGCAAGGATAGGCACTCCCGACTTTATAAGGGTAGACAAGGTTCTTGTGAATTTACTTATCGCGACTTTTCTGAAGAGTATACCGAATATCGGCAGGCCCAGCATCATCCCATCCACCGCAACCCTGCCCTTGTCCGTCTTGATGAACTTATTTATCAGAAATGTCGCTGTTCCAACGACTATTATAATCAGTATGAAGTATTTCTGTATAGAATCGCTTAAGAATACAAGTATCTTGGTAGGAACCGGGAGCTCGGCGCCAAAACCTTCAAATATAGTCTTGAATATCGGCACTATCTTCCATATCATAAGGAATGTTATCAAAAATGCCATAGAGCTTACGATCATAGGATATACCATCGCCGAGTGGACCTTCTTCTGGAGCGAGCTGGTCTTCTCAAGATACTCCGCAAGCCTGTCTAGTATCTCGTCGAGCATTCCACTCGACTCGCCGGCCTTCACCATATTCACAAATAATGTCGAGAATATCTCCTTATGCTTTGCCAGGCCCTCCGAAAGGCTCGACCCGGTCTCTACATCATTACGGATGCTAATAATGACCGCGCCAAAGTCCCTGTTATCTATCTGGTCTCCCAAGATATCGAGCGCACCGACAAGAGGTATACCGGCGTCGACCATCGTAGCGAGCTGACGCGAAAACACTACAAGGTCGTCGAGTTTTACCTTTTTCTTCCCGCCGAAATATTTTTTAAAGTCAAATTTATGGGCGGCTTCGGCAACCGAAACTATTATAAGGTCTTTCTTTCTCAAGGCATCTATCGCTTCTCCTTCGGTCTTGGCCTCCATTATACCGCTTACATTCTTACCTTCGTGATCCTTCGCAACATACTTGAAATTTGGCATCCTAATCCTCCGAAGTTACTCTTAAAACTTCTTCGAGCGTTGTTTGGCCTATCATGAGATTTTCTATCGCATTGTCCCTCAAGGTCTTCATACCGAGCTCCTTCATACCATAGGTTTTGATATCGTCGCTCGAAACCTTCTTCATTATCATATCTCTTACCTTATCATCAATAAGAAGCGCTTCCAGTATGCCTAGTCTGCCGTAATAGCCGGTCGAATTACATCTCTGGCAGCCCTTACCCTTGTAAAAAACAGATTTCCCTTTCTTGACTTCTATACCCACCCTTTCGAGCACGCTATCCGGTATTTCGACCTCTTCCTTGCATCCCGGACATATCTTCCTCATCAGTCTTTGTGCGGACGAGAGCGCAAGCGACGATGCTACGAGAAATGGTTCTACACCCATATCGATAAGCCGCGTAATAGCTCCGGCGGCGTCATTGGTGTGGAGAGTCGAAAGTATCAGCTGGCCTGTGAGCGATGCCTTTATCGCTATATCCGCGGTATCAAAATCGCGTATCTCACCGATCATTACTACGTCCGGGCTCTGTCTCAATACCGACTTAAGTCCGCTTGCGAATGTAAGCCCGATCTCAGGTTTTGCCTGTATCTGCGTTATTCCCTCCAGCTCATATTCGACCGGGTCCTCAAGCGTTATGATATTTCTTTCCGGTGAATTTATCTGGTTTATTATCGAATAAAGGGTCGTGGACTTGCCGCTTCCGGTGGGGCCCGTCACCAGTATCATGCCGTACGGCCTGGCCATCGCGTCCTTGAAGGTCTTTAGCGGCCCGGGAAGAAACCCGAGTTTTTCAAGGCCTATACTGAGGCTCGACTTATCGAGAGCTCTTAAGACTATCTTGCCGCCGAATGTCGTCGGAAGGACCGAAACTCTAAAGTCTATCTCTTTACCCTCAAAGCTTATCTTGAACCTGCCGTCCTGGGGAACGCGTGTCTCTGTTATGTCAAGCTTCGACATTATTTTTACTCTAGCTATTACGGCATTTTGGTTCTTCTTTGGCAGGTTAAGGGCTTCTACGAGATTTCCATCTATCCTGTACCGAATCCTAAGTGATTTCTCACATGGTTCAATGTGTATATCGCTGGCCCTGCGCTTTAATGCTTCGTTCAGCGTCAGGCTCACGACCTTCACTATCGGGGCGGATT
>JAPLMF010000058.1:0-390 GCA_026387155.1 Candidatus Omnitrophota bacterium | reverse complement strand
GTCGATATCCTCTTCTTCACTGCCTCCGATCTCGATGTCGTCGGCAGCCGGCATCTCTTCTATTATCTTTGATATCTCCTGTGCGTGGACGCCGTAATACTTATTTATGGCTTCCTTGATATCGTTCTCCGTAGCTATGACCGGTTCTATCTTGTAGCTGGTGAGCATCTTCAGGTCGTCCATCAGGAATATGTTAAGCGGATCGGCCATAGCTACCATCAAGATGCTGCCTATCCTCGAGATCGGCATTACGCAGTACTGCTTTACGAATTTCTCGGGCACGAGCTGCATCACCATCTTGTCTATCTTATATTTTGTGAGATCTCTGGGCGGGATGTTGAGTTGCCGGCTCATAACTACCATCAGGTCCTTTTCGGATATAAACCCGTT
>JAPLMF010000033.1:54984-73144 GCA_026387155.1 Candidatus Omnitrophota bacterium | reverse complement strand
CATAGCCTCCGCGCGCGTCTTCTCGTTCTTTCTGAATACGCCGCGGACGGCGCTGGTAACGGTAAGCACCCCGGGCATCTTCACTCCCCTCATACTCATACAGAGATGTTCGGCCTCTATTACAACTAGGACGCCCTTAGGCTTGAGCTTGCGCATTATTAGTTCTGCAATATCCGTCGTAAGGCGTTCCTGAACCTGGAGCCTGCGCGAAAACGAATCTACTACCCTGGCCAATTTGCTCAAGCCCGTCACTCTGTGGTTCGAAGGTATATAGGCCACATGGGCTTTCCCTATAAAAGGAAGAAGGTGATGCTCACAGACAGAATATAACGGTATATTCTTCAGAAGGATTATTTCGTCGTGATCCTTTTCAAAGACTACCTCGAGCTCCTTTTCAGGATTCGTGCCTGTGCCCCCCAAAATCTCCTCATACATCTCGGCAACTCTTTTTGGAGTATCTTTTATATCACTTCTCTTCGGATCTTCACCGATCGCCGTCAATATCTCCCTTACCGCCTTCTCTATCTTTTTCTTATCCATATGGCTCCTTAGTTATTTACCTATACAGAACTTCGCAAATATCCTGTTCAATATATCTTCGGAAACCGACCTGCCCGTTATGAGGCCTAGATCGAAGATCGCTTCTTTTAGATCTACCGCGACCAGTTCCGGATAAGACCCAATTTTGAGTGCCCCAACCACCGATAACACACACCTATACGCCTTGTCAAGCGACTCCTTATGCCTGGCGTTGGCAACCGTCGGGCTCTCCCCCTGATTAAAAGATCCGCCCCATATCAGGCCTGATATCTTCTTTTCAAGAAACGTAATATTTATATTCTTCTTAACCGATATCTCTAGCGTCTCCGAACCCACGGACAGTTTATCAAGTTCCGGGCCGCTTACTTTATTGCCCAGGTCGGACTTATTTATTATCACGATCTTCTTTTTTCCTTTTACCAGCCGAAATATCTCCCGATCCTTAGTGTCAATCTTGTGCGACCCGTCAAGGACCAAAAGCGCTATATCGGCCATATCCATATAGCCCCTGGTTTTATTTGCGCTCTTCTTACTTAATGGGTCTTTCGGGGCACCTATACCGGCCGTATCGACCAGCCGTATAGGAATACCGTCGATATCGATCATCTCCTCGACCGCATCTCTTGTCGTCCCGGGTATCGGCGACACTATCACCCTGTCGCGTTTTAAGAGAAGGTTCATAAGGCTGGACTTGCCGACATTCGGCTTTCCGCATATTATTGCCAAGACGCCTTCTCTCATCACCATGCCTTTGCCGTAGCTATCTATTAATTCCTTTATCCCATTCAAGACAGATACGGCTTCTCCGGTCAGCTTCACTTTATCTTTCAGCTTGATATCCTCATCCGGAAAATCTATCGACACTTCTATATCAGCCGTGATATCTGCCAATTTATCTATGAGCTTATTAACATCTTTCGACAGTCCGCCTTCGAGCTGTTTTAACGCGACCTTCAAGGATCCCTCGGTCTTGGCCCTTATCGTATCGAGCACGGCCTCGGCCTGACTCAGGTCGAGCCTGCCGTTCAAAAAAGCGCGCTTTGTAAACTCGCCTGGCTCGGCCAGCCTGGCGCCGTTTTCGATAACCAGATCGAGCACTTTTCTGGTCGCCTGTATCCCGCCATGGCAATTTATCTCTACTACATCCTCTTTCGTATAACTTTTGGGTGATCTCATCAATGTAAGGATAACCTCGTCAATGACACCGTCTTTATTCGAAATATGCCCATAGTGCACGGTATGGCTTTTAAAATTATTTCGATCGCGCGTTCGCCGCTCAAGCGCACTATGCCGATACCTCCTTCTCCGACCGGGGTAGAAACGGCCGCTATCGTGTCGTCACTTGATATTAGCATACCTAGTCCTTGCCTCCCCAACCACAAAAAGCGACCCGGTAACGAGCACCAGATCATGTGTCCCGGCTTGAGATAAAGCCGTATCCATCGCTTCATCTACGCACGATGTCATTACGATTTTTTTCGATCTTCCTATCATGGCTTTTATGCCCTCGGGGTCGGCGGCTCTTTCTACGATTTTTGACTTAGTCACGACTACGGAATCGCTTATCGGCATAAGCTCCTCGAGAAGGCCCTCGATATCCTTATCTTTCGATACTCCCAACACAAGTTTAAGTTTATTATACTTAAATATTTTCTTCACCGCATCTGCAAGAGCCTTCGCGCTGGCCCTGTTTTGAGCGCCATCCAGAACCACAAGCGGTCGCCTTGAAACTACCTCGAGCCTGCCGGGCCATACTGCGGTCTTTATACCGCTTCTAATCGCTTCCGGAGAGATCGTTATGCCGGAAAATCTTAACGATTCTATTATACCGATGGAAAGCGCGGCATTGGCTATTTGATGAGATCCAAGAAGCCCGCACTCGAGCATGGGATATCTTCCGAAAATACCGGATACGTTAAAGACAGAGCCCTTATCGTTACATAACACCTCTTCAAAAGATATATCCTTACCTACCACCATAAGCTTGGCACCCCTCTGACTGCATACCGATGAGATGACATCAAAAACTTCTTTTTCCTGATGGGCGGTAACACAGACCGAGCCCCTCTTTATTATCCCGGCTTTTTCAAAGGCTATCTCCCCAAGGGTATGCCCCAATTTATCGATATGCTCATAGCTTATCGGCGTTATCGCCGAAACTAAAGGCTTTAGTACGTTGGTGGCATCGAGCCTGCCCCCCAGACCTGTCTCATAGACCGCAAGATCGGCATCTTCTTCGGAAAAATACAAGTAGGCCAGCGCCGTATAGACCTCAAAAAAAGACGGCTTAGGCCCGGTCCTGCCTTCGATCACCGGTTTGATCTTCTCTATCAGATGCGCCACGTCATTCTCGCTTATAAGAGAATCATTCAGGCGTATCCTTTCACGGAAATTTTCAAGGTGAGGCGACGTGTATAGACCGGTGGTCAGGCCTTGCGACTTAAGTATGGAGTGTGTTATAGCGGATACAGAGCCTTTTCCTTTGGTACCGGCTACATGTATGGACCTTACGTCGAGCTGCGGATCGCCAAGATCTTCTGTAAGCCTCTTGATCCTGTCAAGCTTGAAGGATTCCTTATAACTGTATCCGTCTTTCTTTTCGTAGTTTATGAAAGAGTCCAGATACTTTAGAGCTTCGGGGTAAGTCATCTAATGTTTAAAATGTCTAACTTCCGTAAATACCATGGCGATGCCCAATTTATCCGCCATCGCTATTACTTCTTTGTCCCGTATCGAGCCGCCAGGCTGTATGATCGCCTTCACGCCGGCCTTGGCGGCCTGTTCTACACCATCCTCTTTCGGGAAGAAAGCATCGCTTGCCAGCGTCGAGCCTTCGGACCTCGACCCGGCCTTCCGTGAGGCTATCATCACGGAATCGACGCGCGACATCTGGCCGGCACCGATCCCGACAGTCTTGGTCCCCCGGGACAATACAATAGCGTTGGATTTGACATGTTTTGCTACGACCAGACCGAATAACATCGACTTCATCTCTTCTTTTGTGGGCTTTACCTTGGTCACTGCCAAAAGATGTGATTCTTCCATAGATCCGGTATCCCTATCCTGAACTAGAAGTCCGCCGACGACTTTCTTCATGTCCCGATCCAGACCGGCGACCTTCCGTCCGAAATCCTTCACCTCGAGAAGCCGCAGGTTCTTCTTCGTCTTCAAAACTTCCAGCGCTTTTGCTTCATAAGACGGAGCTATAATACACTCCACAAAATCGGCTTCCTTGAGTATGGTTCGGGCGAGGTCGGCATCGACGGCTCTATTAAATCCTACGATGCTACCGAACGCACTCAGGCGATCGCAATCGAGCGCATCGATATAAGCGGTCTTAAGGTCCAAAGCGGTGGCCGTGCCGCACGGGTTCGTATGTTTAATTATCGTCGCGGCAGGATCGGCGAACTCGCTTACTATCCCAAGGGCTGCGTTCAAATCTATTATATTATTGAATGAAAGCTCTTTGCCGTGTAGCTGCACCGCATTCGATATGCTCGGCTCACTCGAAGTTTCGTCTTTATAGAAAGCCGCCTTCTGGTGCGGGTTCTCGCCGTACCTCAAGTCCTGGAGTTTTTTAAACTTTAAATCTAAATTCTCCGGAAAGTTTTCTTCTGATTTCTGAATTCTCTCCTCTGGTTTCTTACTCAAATATCCATATATTGCAGCATCGTAATTCGATGTTCTGCGAAATACTTTTATCCCAAGCTCAACAAGCAACTCCTCCGGGACGCTGCCGCCTGTTTTTTCCATCTCGGCAATGACTCTCCCGTAATCCGAAGGATCGCATACCACGCAGACGAAGCGGTGGTTCTTAGCCGCGCTCCTCAGCATCGATGGCCCGCCTATATCTATATTCTCTATAGCCTCTTCGAGTTTTACGCCCGGCTTGGCTACGGTCTTCTCGAACGGATAAAGGTTAACGACGACCATATCTATGAGGCCTATGCCATGCTCCTCGACGATCTCCATATGTTCCTTGTTGTCCCGTAATGCGAGAAGGGCCCCGTGCACTTTGGGGTGCAGCGTCTTCACTCTGCCGTCCAGTATTTCAGGAAAACCGGTATGCTCGGAAACATCCTTCACATTTATGCCGAGCCCTCTTATGGCCTTGGCGGTCCCACCAGTAGACAGTATCTCGACGCCGAATTTATCGAGCACCTTCGCAAGATCCGGGAGCCCCGCCTTATCCGAAACACTTATCAAAGCTCTCTTTATCTTAACCATCTTGCGCCTCTTTCTATACTCTATACGCTACTTTTTGGCTTTCCCTTGATTGGCCACGGCCTCCATAGCCTTCTTCACGTCTTCCGGGTCCCCGAGATAATAATTCTTTATCGGTTTAAGATCGTCCGTGAGCTCATATACAAGTGGTAACCCCGTGGGGATATTCAACCCGACTATATCTTTATCCGATACATGGTCCAGGTACTTCACCAGCGCTCTCAGGCTGTTGCCATGGGCGGCTATTATTACACGCTTACCGGACTTAACGGCCGGAGCTATCGTTTGGTGCCAATATGGCAAAAACCTCGCAACAGTATCCTTAAGGCACTCCGACAACGGCATCTCTTTCTTGTCGAGATCTTTATATCGCGGATCGCTTAAAGGAGAGCGAGGGTCATCCTTATCTAAAACCGGCGGCGGGACATCGTAACTCCTCCGCCAGACAAGAACCTGGTCTTCTCCGTATTTCGAAGCCGTCTCCGACTTGTTCAATCCCTGCAGCGCGCCGTAATGACGCTCGTTCAATCTCCATGAATTATGCACAGGTATCCACATAAGATCCATATCTTCCAGCGTTATCCACAATGTCCGTATCGCCCTCTTAAGGACCGAGGTATACGCTATATCGAAGACGAATCCGCCATCCTTAAGTGCCTTACCCGCCTTATGGGCCTCGGACACGCCTTTTTCAGAGAGGTCAACATCGGTCCATCCGGTAAAACGGTTCTCTTTATTCCATGTGCTCTCACCATGCCTCAGAAGCACTATCTTTTTCATATCTCTTCTCCTCGGTATCTATAGCGATATCTTAACATAAAAACCATATCAAAGCAAACTGCTAGAGACGGTGTCACAGAATAAAAAACCCTTTCTTTTAAGGTTTATCCCAGTAACCGCATCCCCTTTTCTGATATACCTTATAAGACCCAGATCTATAAGCTTGGGTATCGCTTTTTTTTCGAGATCCTCGAGATCATACCCGGTCTTCTTCTTGAACCAATTAAAATCTATACCCTCTCTCGTCCTTATTTTAACGGCGGCAGTCTCTTTGGCTTTTCTTTCGGGAGGCAGTCTTTCACTGAAATCCGTGACATTTTTGCCGGCCAGGACGAGCCTCACATATTCGCAGGCATCCGATACGTTCCGGGAGCGGGTCTGGCCGTCATAGGAAAAAGCAGACGCGCCCAGACCTAGATAGACAGAATTTTCCCAGTAATTCATGTTATGTTGTGACTCAAAACCGGGCTTGGCGAAATTGGAAACTTCATATTGTTTAAAATCCCTTAAAGCTAACTCTTCTATCGCGGTCTCATACATGCCCGCCACGACATCGTCGTCGAGCGGAGTTATTGCCCGATTTTCGAGCATTCCGAATAGAGGAGTGCCGCTTTCATAGGTAAGTTCGTAACACGATATATGTTTTGCCGGCAACCTTACCGCCTCCTCGAGTTCTCTTTTCCATTTCTCCGGCTTCTCGCCGCATAAACCGAATATGAGGTCTATCGATATGTTATCGAAACCTATCTTTGAGGCATCCATTACCGATGCGATAGCCTTGCCGACATCATGTATTCTGCCTAGATCTTTGAGCTTCTCATCCTTTATCGACTGTACCCCTATACTGATCCGGTTAACCCCATGATCCAATAACATCTTCATTCTGTCCCGGTCCGCGCTCTCGGGATTGGCTTCAAAGGTGAATTCAATAGAATCTTTGGATACTCTGGACAAACCTTGTACGAGTTTCTTAAGGAGCGGCAGACCAAGCGCCGTCGGAGTACCGCCGCCGACATACACGGTTTTGAATGATCCCGTCAGTTTGCTAAGCTGGAGCAGTATTGCATCCACATAATCGGAAGCCTCGCTTTCCTTATATATGCGGCTGTAGAAGTTACAATATATGCACTTTCGCTTGCAGAAAGGGATATGCACGTAGAGTGAGCTCGCCATAGGAGTACATTATACACTCTCTTTGGAGACACTCTAACAAAATTTTTTAGGTCCCATAGGGCCGGAGACTGCCATTGAGCAAACTCCGCTTGCAAACAGCGGTACTTTTCTGTTCCCGCCCTCCGCTCGTCGTAAATTTACATCGGGCGAAAATTCCAAACCTGGTTTGGGTCCGCATACCAAACCAGGTTTGGAGTCAGACATTTAGCGGGTTGTTGACAAGAAAAGGGGCGGTCGAATGACCGCCCCTTTTTCAAACTATAACTCTTCTACTCTTATTTCTTCATATTATTAACGATATCCTGCACGAGCTTGCCGGCTATGTCCTTGCAGCCGAGCCCGAACGCTATGGCTATTCCCAATCCTAACGACATCAATATTATATTGATCGATAGAATTATCAGGGTAGTCGCTATCTTCAGTTGCTCTATCGCTATTACGACGGAGACTACGATTATAACGACTTGCGCGATCTGCGCCAACAGCTTCGCTTTGTCTATCCCGGCATTTGAAGCCGTAGTACGGACGACTGTGGATACAAAATTCGCCAGAATGGTCCCAACTACCAGTATGAATATGGCCGCTAGCAGGTTAGGCACATATTCAACGAGCCTCGTTACGAGGTCTGCTGCTATACCCAGATTCAGAGCGGAGAGCGAGGTCGCTATGACCACGAGGATTATGATCCAGTAGATCATCCCGCCTATCAGCTCGGAAAGCGTCGCTTTTATATCACCCTGAGCTAAGACGTTAGATATACCGGCCTTATCACTTATTGTATCCAGGCGAACGGTCTTGAGGATTCTTACCACTACAGCTTCCAGAAGCTTGGCAGCCAGCCAACCAACCACCAGAATAACGAGCGCACCGGCAAGCGAAGGCACATAACCGAATATCTTCACGAACATCGCCTTCACCGGATCAACTACAACGAACGTCAACCATTCCATATAGACACCTCCGTTTTATATTATATATAGTCTATCACAAAATCTACCTTTTGCAAGGGTTGAAGCTATTTTTTTCTACCCGCACTTGGAATAGCCGCATGATTTGCATACCATACAGCCTTCTACATGCCATAGGGCGCTTCCGCAATCGGGGCACACACCCACTATATTCTCGGTCTTTGCCTTTGTATGGGTCTTTGCCGCACCCCCGGAGGATTCAACAGTTCCGGTAGACACATCGGCAGAGCCTGAGAGGCCATCTTTTTTAGTATTTTCAGCTATACGCTTAGCTTTCGCATCCAAACCTCTTCTCTCGAGGACCCTGGCTATGGCATCGCTGCATGAGAATATCCTCCCGCCCTTCTCCCAACTTGGCGAAGGGCATCTTATGCCGCGCAGCTGTTCCACTATAGAGCCGGTCTCTACTCCGCTTCTTAAGGCAAGCGATACGAGCCTTCCTATGGCTTCCAGCTGGCTCATTGCACATCCGCCGGCTTTACCCATCGACATAAATACCTCGAAAGGCAACCCTTTCTCGTCCTCATTTATCGTTACATACAAGCTGCCGCACCCGGTCGATATCTTCGTAGTGGTGCCGGTCGTGACATTCGGCCTTGGTCTGGGCGTTGCCTTCTGGCCTGACGCCTTCTCCGGCTCTTTCACGGCCCCGGGTTTACTCAATACCTGCTCCTCCCTTGAATTATCGCGATATATGGTTACTCCCTTACACCCGGATTCATAGGCAAGCATATATATATTGCGCACATCTTCGGTCGTAGCTTCTGTGGGAAGGTTCACGGTCTTCGACACGGCGTTATGAGTATATTTCTGGAAAGAGGACTGCATCTTTATATGGGCTTCGGCAACTATATCATGCGCGGTAACGAATAGCTCCTGCACATCCTCCGGGATTTCCTCGACGCCTCTTATGGTACCCTTCTCCGCTATCTTCTTCATGAGATCATTTGAGTAAAAACCCTTCTTCTGGGCCATTGCTTCAAAATAAGGATGTACCTCTATGAACTTGGTGTTATCGAGGATCGTCCTTATATAAGAGATGGCGAATACGGGCTCAATACCGCTGGAACAGTTAGCTATCATTGACAATGTCCCTGTAGGAGCTATCGTCGTCAGGGTGGCATTCCGTCTCGGGTTTAATCCCGCCGTAGCAAATATGCTTTTGGGAAAGTTAGGAAAGGCCCCTCTGGTCTTTGCCAATTCCTCGGAATACCCGGTGGCAGTATCCATGACGAACTTCATCACCTTCTCCGCAAGACCCAGCGCATCATCCGAATCATATCTGACTCCGAGCATCAGGAGCATATCGGCAAATCCCATAACGCCAAGCCCCACCTTGCGGTTGGACTTGGTCATCTCCTCTATTCTCTTAAGCGGATACGAGTTCATGTCTATGACATTATCCAGGAAGTGAGCGGCCTTTCTTACGGTCTCTCCCAACTTCGACCAGTCTATCTGGCCGGCTGTGACCATCTTAGCCAGATTTATCGATCCGAGGTTACAGCTCTCATAAGGAAGCAGCGGCTGTTCCCCACACGGATTGGTAGACTCTATCTGGCCTACGGATGGCGTGGGGTTGTCCTTATTCATCCTGTCGATGAATATTATTCCGGGCTCCCCGTTTGAGTGAGCCATCTTGATTATGAGATCGAGAACGTCCTTGGCATTAAGCTTCTGCACTACCTTCTTCGAGCGAGGGTCTACGAGGTCATACTCTTCATTTCTAAGAGCCTTCTTCATGAAGTCCTCGGTCAGCGCTATTGAGATATTAAAGTTTGTGAGCTCTTTATCGTTTTCTTTGCAGGTTATAAATTCCAATATGTCAGGATGATCCACGCGCAAGATCCCCATATTTGCGCCGCGGCGCGTGCCGCCCTGCTTCACCGCCTGCGTGGCAGCGTTAAAGACTTTCATAAAAGATACGGGACCGCTCGATATGCCGCCGGTCGACCTTACGGGAGAGTTCTTACCGCGAAGGCGCGAAAAGCTGAAACCCGTACCGCCGCCTGATTTATGTATCATGGCCGTGTCTTTTATCGTCTCAAATATCGACTCCATCGAATCATCTATCGAAAGGACAAAACAAGCGGATAACTGCTGCAGGTCGCGCCCCGCATTCATAAGTGTCGGCGAATTCGGCAGGAATTCAAGCCTTGCCATCATCGCATAAAACTCGTCTGCGGTATTCGCAACGTCTTCCTTTGTGCTACCATAATTCGAATCGGCGACCGCTATATTCTCGGCCACACGTCTGAACATCTCGGCAGGAGACTCCTTAAGTTTACCGAAATCATCTTTCTTCAGATATCTCTTCTCGAGAACCTTCTTCGCGTTATCAGTGATCTCCGGACTGATACCGTTAAATTCCTCTTTCACCTTTCACCCCTTTCAATTTTTTATAAAATACAACTGCCCCGGTTGTAAAATATATCACATCACCCGGGGCAAGTCAAGAAAAAATACACTATATATTGTGGTTATTTTGCTTGGGTACACTATTAGTAGAGGTGTCACAAATTACCGCCGGAAGGCCATATTTCGATATTTTCTTCAACTGCAACATTTTACCACGCATATATTTTGTATGCAAGAAAAATTTAACCGGAGTGTTGTTTTGGATTGTGCCGGTGCTTGGAGGTGACTTGAAACTTCATGTACTTGCCGAGCATGAGGCGCGTCTGCGCGTCAATGGCGGGAATTGAACCCAGCACCACGGCTACGATCGGAGAGAAGAACCACTGCACGATCATAACTATACTCTTCTGCGGCTTCACATCGGGCGGCCTTGGCGGCAAGAGCTTCACCGTTATGAATATGAATATAAATATCGTCGACATCGAGATCCTGAAGAGCGCTGCCGATACGCTGGGCAAATTGTATCCTATCGCCGTCTGTCTAAACAGTCCGCCGCCGAATAATAGCGGCAACGGCGCTATGAACGTCACGATCACAGCCCAAACGGCCCACGTATAATGACACTCCAGTATATTGAATGCCCGGCGTATCTTCTTCGAGAGCGGTATCTTGTTCTTTTTTCTGAATCCCATCATGACGAACGGGAAGTTCTCCACCCCCCACGCCCATCGCCTTTTCTGCTTATACTGCTTTATTATCGTGGGTATTATCTCTTTCTCGGTCGCGACATCCATCGATACGGTCACGTACATCGGGATCACCGTGTAATGGCCGTTAAAATATAGAAAACACTTCCAGTATATGGCCGAATCGTCAGATATCATGTCCACCGGCCAGTAATCGACGTCGACAAGCGTTTTGAAACTCATGCTGTGGCTTGAGAAAGTGACAAACTTCTCTACCCTCATCGTCTCTATCATCTGCATGAAGCTCGATGCCAGTTCGAGAATCCTTGCTATAGACCGCGCGTGCCATATATTGTTGTTATAAACCGGTATTGGCTGGTAGCTGGAACGGTTCCTGTCCGGATTAGAGAGATAGTGATAGGCCAGGCATCCGAAATACTCGCGTTCAACACAGGTATCGGCATCGAAACATGATATCACAACATGGTTATGATCTATCTTCCGTGAATCGACAAAGTCTTTCAGCATCTTCGCCCCCCACGTGGCGTTGGTGCCCTTTACTTTTATCTCTCCCGGAAGGTTATCCGGATGTCTCGTAGCAATAAAATGGAAGAATTTATCTTTGTAGATCCTGTTCAGCTGGATAGCACTCTCCCATGGCTCGACGCCGGCCCTCTCCTCCACACTCAATACCACTATCATCTTATCTTTCGGGTAATTCGAATATATAAGCGCATCTAAAGAAGCGGTCAATACATCCATACCTTCCTTATATACCGGAAATAGCACCGCCTGATATACATGAGAGTACCTAAGGCCGTCAACAGGCTTGAGTTCCTCGCATCTTGATATCCAGTTTATACCCTTCTCTCTGGCAAGCCGCCTGTAAGCGAATACGAGTAAAGTCGTAAGGTATAACATTCTCGTCACCCAGAATAGATCAAAGACTATTACGAATATCGCGACCCATACAGGCATTATGAATGCAAATACGAAGAGACCAAGGATCGTTCCCCAGGTCAATGCCCCGGGGATGATCTCGAATAGACGTCTGTAAAATCTATCTTTTTTCATACCCCTCATTGGTCTCTTTCTTCACCAGCATTCTTATTATATTCTCGAAAAAATTATCTTTAAGTTCGAGTTTATAAAGAAACCTGTCCTCGTCCGATACGGCATCCGATTTTTTGTCAGTGAAGTATAGTATCCCCGCGTCGTCGTTGTAGTATACGCCCTGCGGTCTTGAATTAAACTTGTAGATAGATGCTATATTACGCTTTAAGACCCCCTCGCGCAACTCTATTACCTTTATATCCTTCTCGCTCACGGTCATTATATAGTTGGAACCTGGATACCAGAATACGTCCACTATAGGGTCGGGGCTTGCAAAAACCTCTTCTACCTTCGCTATCTCTCCGCCTTTTGGCTGCATCTTTCCCACATCCAGCTGTATCACAAAGACCTTGTAGTTATCAAAATAGAGTAACTTATCCATTTCGGGAGAGAACTTCTTACTTATTATATTTTTAGGCCAATCGGAATATCCCAAAAGTTTCTTCAAGGATCCGCCATCCAGATCCGACCTGAATAAGCCGTATCTTGTAAGATAATATATCTTACCGTTTTCGGATATCGCGAAGTCTGCTATCTCGCTGGTCGCAACTTTCTTCATCTCTCTCGTCACCGGGAAGAGTATTATACGGTCGGCTTTCGTCACCATATTGGGCCGCACCTCCATCTCGCGCTCCCAGGGATAGAAACCTTCGCGCCTCACCTCAACCTTGTAAATGCCGGGCTTAAGATCTTCAATACTCATCGGCGTAAGGTCATTATAAGGCTTACCGTTTATATAGACGCTGGCGCCGGCCGGGTGGCTTGAGACGTGGATTATGCCTGTCTTATACACTTTAAGACTGTGATAATCTATCTTGTAACCGAGCGCATAAGAAAGGACTATCGGAAGAAGTATAAAGAATGCCGCTAAAGCGGTGTAGAAAGCTATCGACCTCATTATCTTATCGGTATTCTTCAAGGCGCTATCCTGTCCGTTAAAATTTTGATATTCTCAATTGACCGCATCCGGCATCTATCTCTTCACCCTTCGATTTGCGTTTTGTAACATTGACACCGCTCTTCTTCAAAACATCGATAAAACACCTGATGTCCCCGGAGGATGGTTGAATACTTGCCCCGTTAGAAGCAATGGTTCTACCGTAACTTCTAACGGGGTTATATGATATCACATTCACCTTACATTTCATGCATCCAAGCAGATCCACCAGAGCTTGCGAGTCGGCTTTGGAAGAGTTCTCCCCCTTTATCATTACATATTCAAAAGTTATGACCCTGCCGGTATTTCGAGTATAATCCTTACATGCGGCTATGAGATCTTTTACCGGATACTTCTTATTTATCGGAACGAGGCTTGAACGCACATCATTCTTTGCGGAGTGAAGCGACACCGAAAGTTCCACCTGTAAACCTTCCTTTTGAAGCCGCTCTATGCCCGGTATTATTCCGCAGGTCGATATGGTTATCCTGCGCGCGCCTATATTGAAAGCGCCTGGATCGTTAAATATCCTTATAGCCTCGAGCACGTTGGAATAATTATCCATCGGCTCACCTATACCCATAAAGACCAGATTCGTTATCCTATCCTTTGGGTGTGCGGCCTTCACATGGATTACTTCGTCCAATATCTCGGACGTAGTAAGATTGCGCACAAAACCGAAAGGGGCGCTGGCGCAAAAGCTGCAACCGTACTTGCACCCGACTTGGGAGGAGAGACATATCGTGCCGCGCTTGCCTTCTGGCAGGAAAACCGCCTCTATGGTATTGCCATCCTCGAGGGAAAATAGATATTTGGTCGTTCCGTCCAGCTTCGAGCACTTCGAATCAAGCGCCGTCATGCGCGTTAAATAAAAATTCTTCTTTAGCGTATCTCTCATACCGACGGGAATATCTGTCATATCGTCGAAAGATTTCGCGAGCTTTACATATATCCATTTGAATATCTGCCGCGATCTGTACGCCTCGGCACCCAGTCCTTCGAGGCGCAGGCCCAGTTCCTCTTTTGATAGGCTTTTTATATCTATCTTATCCATGGAAATCTACGGTTCCTTTCCATCCCTGCAACATCCCGCCCCGTCCGTTCGACTGTCGTGGCGGGGTCAATCTATCTTCTTCTTGGTAAATATCTTATAGAAACAGAATATGACAAGGGCCGTTATAAATATCCAGGAGATAGCCAGAAAGGCCCATCCGGATGGTCTCATACTACTCTCCTTTTCCTACTCCATGCTATCTTGACAAGTATCGCGAGGACTGCAAATATGCCTATGAGAAGCGCCCTTGCCGCAAAGACGAATGGCCTGTTAGAGCCCGGCATATTTTTCATAAATATTGTCGGTATTCCTTCCTGGATGAACCATGATCCCAATATTGCCAATAAGAATACAGGTGTCACATACTTTATTATAAATTTATATACAGCGGGCACCCGCATATCGGCCCCACGGTGTATCTCTTCCCATGCGTTATTCATACCGAAGATCCACGCGAAGAGGACTACCTCTATCGTAGCAAAGAGAACCAGACAAAATGTACCTCCCCAAAAATCCAGCTCATTCACGACGCCTTTACCAAGAAAGAATATCGCGGGCTGACACAGGATGAAACTCGCGATACCGAATATAGTTACGGCCTTCGGCCGCGTTATATCAAATTCATCCTCGAGGAACGCGACCGCGGGCTGCGCAAGCGACACCGATGAAGTTATTCCTGCCAGAAAAAGGAGCAGGAACCACGCGCATCCGAAGAAAGCGCCCATGGCTATCTTCTGAAATATGAGCGGCATCGTAACGAACCCGAGATTGAAAGCCCCGCTTGATGCCACGCTTCCTATCCTCTCCGGCCCGAAGAAGACGAAGGCCGCCGGTATGACTATGCAGCCGCCCAATATAACTTCCGCAAATTCGTTCATGCTGACCGCGGATAATCCAGACAAAACAACGTCGTCGCCTTTTGAAAGATAGCTGGCGTATGTTAATATCACGCCTATTCCGACGCTCAATGTGAAGAGTATCTGCCCGGCAGCGGCAAGCCATACCTTGGCGCTTGCAAGCGCCCTGAAGTCCGGATTCCACATGAAGGCCAATCCGTTGGAAAGACTCCAGGAAGGCCTCGCTGGATCCGGCGAACCTAAGGATAACACTCTTATCACAAGCGCTATACCGCATATAAAAAGAAGCGGCATCGCTATATTGCAAAGCTTTTCTACTCCGCCTTTTATTCCATAATAGATCACAGCTATATTTGCAGCAAATGTTATAAGGAAGAATATATATGCCTGCGCAATACTCCCGAAATATCCGTTCCTCTCAAGCCCCTGGAAACCAGCTAAAAATGAGCTCATCGCCGATTCCGTGTTGGCCCCGGCGTACTTTCCGGTAATAGCGAAGAAACTGTATGCCAACGTCCACGATTCGATATATGTGTAATAGATAAATATGACGAGAGGGCCGAATATACCTATGACGCCGAAATACTTTATGAAACGGTTCTTTTGCCACATCGTATGAAATATGCCGGGCGCCGTACCGTGGCCATAACCGCCGCCGTAACGCCCAAGGGTCCACTCCACCCACATGAGTGGTATACCAAGGAGTAATAAAGATATAAAATACGGTATGAGAAATGCGCCGCCGCCGTTAGAGGCCGCCTGTACCGGGAAACGCAGGAAGTTGCCAAGGCCTACAGCGCTGCCGGCAACCGCCATTATTACCCCGAGCCGCGTACCCCATCTCTGTCTGGTCTTAGCCATTTCGACTCAAACCCTTAAGTATATCGGCAGATTATATTCAGGAGGTCTTTTTTATAGCCTTCACCAGCGCTTCCTCTAACAGGTCTATACCGAGATCAATCTCTTTCTCGGTTATATAAAAAGAGGGCGCTATCGTGAATACGTTCTTATAGTAACCGCCCACGTCAAGGACAAGGCCTCGCCTTTTACCGCCGGAGGTGAGCTTCCCGCTTAAGCCTATCTCTTCTATAAGGTCGGTAAGGGCTTTATCGGGGGTGTACCCGTCCTTGCGGCAGATCTCGATCCTGAGGGCAAGCCCCAGTCCGTCAACATCGCCTATCTGCGGCCACTTCTTCTTCAGGCTCCGAAGCCGCGCTATAAAGTATTTTCCCTTCTTAGCTACTGAGGCGCCAAAGTCAGACTCTTCAATGAGCTTCATCGTTTCAAGCCCTGCGGTAGTCCCAAGGGGATTTGACGAGAACGTCGAGTGGGTCGAACCCGGAGGAAATACAACCGGCGATATAAGCTTCTCTTTTGCCCAGATACCCGATAGCGGATTGACACCGTTAGTGAGTGACTTGCCGAAGACCAGGGCATCCGGCGTGATACCGAAATTCTCTATCGCCCAGAACTTGCCAGTCCTGTAAAAACCCATCTGTATCTCGTCATCCACAAAAACAGTAATATACCGTATGTATCGAGTATCTTCTTTAAGCCTTCAAAATATCCGGCAGGAGGTATCACATACCCGCCCGTCCCCTGTACGGCTTCCATGTAAAAGGCGGAAAACTCACACTGCCGCGTCTTATGGTTGAAAAAGGAATAGTACTCGGTTTCGAATAATTTTTCGAACTGCTTAAGACAGTACATATTACACGTATTGCGTTTCATGCCGTAGAAACAGCGAAAACAGTAAGGGAACGGAACAAAGTGCGCCCTGTCCCCGAAATGGCCGTACTTCTCGCGGTACCTGAAACTCGATGTTATAGCCGAAGCCCCAAGGGTGCGGCCGTGGTATCCGCCCATGAACGCGAAGACAAGATTGCGATGCGTATGGTTCCTGACGAGCTTTAGCGAATCCTCAAGGGCCTGCGACCCGCCGACATTGAAATGGACCCTGCCCTTCTCTTTGAATACCCTCTCCATCCTTTCGCCCAGCATTGCGGCAAGCCTTATCTTCTCTTCATGCATATATTGGCACGCCAACTGTGGAAGACGATCAACCTGTCTCTTTAGCGCCCTGTCTATCCTATCGTTCCCGTATCCAAAGTTCGCCCCTGAATAGAGCATCTGAAGGTCCAGATATTCTACGCCGTCGATATCGTAAAGATAACTACCCTTGGAACGGACCATTATATTAGGCTTAGATACATAGTGTACGGTATCTCCCCATGAGCAATACCGCGCTTCAAGTTTTCTTAATTCCGCTTCCTTTGACACCGCCCTAACTTTTATTTTACTTTTATTCTTAGTCTTTGTCATGCTGTCTCCCGTTATGTGGCTTCCTTGAAATGCTCATACACATCTTTTAACTCTTCAAACGGTATATGCCGAACCCCTTCTTTCTTAAGATAATCCTTAAGATCCGCTTTAGCAAATACGGTATCGACCTGTCTGGAGGCGCATCTGTCCGACAGACCATCGCCTATATAAAAGAGAACCTCTCCTGCCGAAGCGATCTTGCCAAGGACCGTCTTCTTGCAATGGCCGCAATTACCACACTTGTAGTTCGAGAAAGGGAACGACGGGACCATACGGTTACCTTCAAATTTTATGCTGTTGCAATAGACCTCAAAGGTTTTATCGAGACCGTGAGCCTTAAGCACACCATTCAATATATAATCAAAGTTATCGCTCAGGATGATGGTTCTTATGTTTTTAGAATCGAGAAGTCCCGCAAGTTTTTTGAAATACGGATCGAGCTTTATCGTAGTGAGGTATCTATCTAGTACTCTCTTGGTAACCCTTATGCCCTCGACCTGCCCTTTAAGGCACTCCCTCGAACCTATTTCGCTTCTCTTCCACCTCTCTTCCAGGTCTTTCCATCCGTCATCCCCGGAAAAGCGCTCTACGATATCGTCAAATACGTCCGAAAGAGTTATCGTATTGTCAAAATCAAAGAATACTATCCTATTTTTATTATCTGACTTTTTTTGCATCTTATCCTCTACCAGAAGACTTTATCATATCGCCTATCTTTTTGCAAATCTTAAGTCCGGGCAGTTTTTCTACCGGCACGGGAATAGTGAGTGACCAATTATCAGGACTTACCGTGCCCGGTCTATTTACCCTGTATAGGTAAGGATCTCCTTTTACTATGTCCCCCAGATACAGATAATCGACTATCATATTTATGGCGAATACCGACTCTGAATCCAGGGTGACTTTTAAAGCCTTTTCGAGAAGCCCGGGACTGCACTTCTCTTCCATAGTGCCTTTAAATCCAAGACCGGCCCACAATTTTCCCTTCTCATTATATGTGTTCAAATAAAGATCGAGAAAATCGGCTAGCTCCGAGCGTGGTTTACCAAGTATATTCAGGAGCACCTTTTCGGAACTTATTATTCTAAGCCACCTCAACCTGCCGTGACCGGAAAGGGCCGGATCAAATAGAGCTTTTTTTACCTTTTCGT
>JAPLMF010000033.1:34772-54946 GCA_026387155.1 Candidatus Omnitrophota bacterium | reverse complement strand
TTTTTTTACCTTTTCGTAATCGATATCTCTTTCTGCGCACTTCTTCAAAAACAAAGCCTCGTCCACGGTACCGGCCTCGTTTTCCCACCATGCGGCCCAGTTCGTTGTATCATGAGTCGATAGCATAGAAACAGCAAGCTGCCTATATTTTTCCGGCCCTAGAAAATCATGTGTACCGGACCAGTCCTTTACCCACCTCTCTACTTCATTGCCCGGTATAGCCATCTCCCTTAGAGCTTCCGGGCACGCTTTCGGTATCATCCCCAGGTCTTCGGCGCATAGCAGCATATCGGTGGCTCCCAAAATGATCGACAACAACCGCCTGCCATGTTCTGCCCACAAAGTTTCATCCTTTGGATCAAAGACGCCATTTGACCCCTCATTCTCCATTGGATCATCATAAGGTATCGACCATATCCTGAAAAGTCCTACCACATGGTCTATGCGCAATATGTCGTAGAAATTTCCGGCGAACTTTAATTTCTCTTTTACATATCGGTAACCATCGGAGGCTATCTTATCCCAATCATAAGTGGGCATGCCCCATCGCTGGCCTTTTGCGCAGTACATATCCGGCGGGGCTCCCGCTGCAAAACCGAGATTGAAGAAGTCGGGATGGGACCAGACATCAGCCGAATCGCGCGATATCAATATCGGCAGATCTCCTTTTATAAAGACGCCTTTGGATGCGGCTCGCTTCTTCGCCCGGGCGAACTGTGTGAAGGCTACCCACTGAACCCATTTCTCGAACGTAATGCCTTCCTTATTGGCCTTTTCAAAAGACCGAAGGCTCTTCTCGTCACGGTCCCTATAAGCCTGAGCCCATTCGTACCACGGTTTACCCCCATTGCGCGATTTCAACACCTTGAATAAAGCAAAATCATTCAGCCAGTACGAGTTTTCGGATTCAAATTTACGGAAATCCTTCGAATCGAGGTCCTTTTGAGACAAAATATAGACACGGCGGAGAAGCTCGATCTTGGCGTCTTTTATCCGGTAATCGACATGGGCCTTACCGGGTGGGAATTGCGCCCGTAACTCTTTGATAGATTTCGCTACATCCTTGTGCCTCCCGCAAGATAAATCACATAGCGATATATAGGCTGGCTCGAGCGCAAATGAGCTTATGGCATCGTATGGGCACGAAGTCGGACCGAATTCATTCATCGGGAGAAGCTGCAATATGGAGTTGTATGTGCCGGCGCACCAGTCCACCAGGGGATTTAAGTCCAGAAAGTCCCCTATGCCAATACTATCCTTGGAATATATCGAAAAGAGAGGTACAAGAACCCCCGCCCTCTTAACCTGACCTACCCTGGCCCAGTGATTTTTCAACATGATGATATATACTATATTAGCCTAAGTATGAGGTCAATATAATTATAAAGATAAAATCTCGGTAAAATCTTCTTGACAGAAAACCTACCGTATGATATATTTTACGCGTGGTTAATGAAGGGATTAGAATTCTGTAGGCCGGAAAAAGGTATGGATAGCTAACCTTTCCGGCTTTTTTGTCCCTTTTTGGCCATAATTTAGTTGAAAGGAGGAAGCATAGTAATGGTAAAAGGAAAAGTGAAATGGTTCTCGAACCAGAAGGGTTATGGGTTTATTACTCCTGAGGACGGTAAGGATGTATTCGTACATCACACCGCGATACAGGGTGAAGGCTATAAGTCTTTGGAGGAGGGCCAGGAAGTGGAGTTTGAGATCAAACAAGGCCCCAAAGGCGAACAGGCTGCTAACGTAGTTAAGCTGTAATTCCGAATTTTTCTCTGTAAAAATTCGGAATAGGATAGCAGACTTAAATCCCGAAATTTTACATAGAAAATTTCGGAGTAACCTGTTTCCACGATCAAAGCCCGGTGAGCAATCACCGGGCTTTTTTATTGCCCACAACTTCACCCTTTCCAGCTTTCCAAACCAGGTGTGAAAATACGCTATCAACTGCTTATACACCTGGTTTGGACATAAGGCCGATTGACAATGTAGATTTTTGCGTGTTATCATACTCGGTATGGCCATAGCTTCCCTTATAAAGAACTTCGTCAATCTCATATACCCTCTCCATTGCGCCTCGTGCAAAAAACCGTTGGATCCGGAAAATGACAGCGCTATCTGCGGCCACTGTATTGGACTTATAAAACCAAACCCCTCACCTTACTGCATATATTGCGGCAGGTCGGTAGATACGGCCGGATGCGCGTGCGACGATTGCTTGAAAAATAAGCCTGCATTCTCTAAAGCCTATTCAGCGTGTCTGTATGAGGGCGCGCTTAAAGAGCTCATACTACAGTTCAAGTATGGAGGCAAACTGACGCTATCCGACGGTTTATCTTGTCTTATATCGGATTTTCTTTATAATAATCCTGATATCCTCGAAGGGATCGATATGGTAACTTTCGTACCCATCGGCGCAGATCGTATGATAAAACGCGGTTTTAACCAATCGAAAATCCTGGCTAAGCACTTATCGGATAGTTACGGAATACCTATGGTCGATTGCATCGAGAAGACAGCCTCCACCAAAAATCAGAATGAACTTTCCAGACAAGATAGGCTATCAAACCTTAAGGGCGCCTTTCGGGCTAAAAGTGTCGTGAACTTAACCGGGCTGACGATCCTCATAGTAGATGATGTCATGACTACTGGGGCTACATTAAATGAATGCGCAATAGCGCTCTCACGAGCCGGGGCAGCTCGTGTGCGATGCCTTACCCTGGCAAGAGGTTTGTGAGATCATGAACCCCGTTAGATACATTAGCGGGGATGGAGGTATCTAACGGGGTGAAGATAATAGACAAATATCTGGTCAAAGGCTTTCTCGGGCCGTTCATATGGTGCCTGATGCTCTTCACAGTCATGGCCGTGATAATAGACGTCTTCTCTTTCATAGATGACATAGTTAAATTCGGGATACCTCTCACCTCTATAATAGCTTTTTACGTTTACTACACACCCACCATATTTATACAGGTCACCCCTATGGCTGCTCTTCTTTCCACGATATATGTATTGTCGAACCTCAATAAAAATAACGAGATAATCGCCATGAAATCGAGCGGCATAAGCCTATGGCGCATCCTTGCGCCGATACTTCTGATAGGCGTGATCGTAAGCATAGTGACATTCGTAGTCAACGACCGCATCATACCTGTAAGCTCTAAAATCTCTAACTATATAAGACGCGAAGAGCTTGAAAAAAAGCAGAATGCCGGGGAAAAGAAAATAATAGAATCCGTCGCCATATACGGTTCGGGCAATAAGATACTATTTGCCCGCAACTACGACACCGAGAACAAAATCTTAAATGATGTTATAATCCACCAGCACGATAAGAAGGAGAGCTTAATTTCTAAAATAACGGCTCAGCGGGGCGAGTGGACCGGTGATACGTGGAAGTTCTATAAGGTGATCGTATGGAAGATAGATAATGCCGGACGCATATTGGGCGAACCTTTATTCTTCGAAGAGAAAGAGATATCCCTTAAAGAAAAACCCGCCGATTTCGCGAATCATGAATGGCGATCCGACTATATGAGTTATAGGGAGCTCAGGGACTACATCAATAATTTTCAGGGAGCGGGAACGAAATTGATGAAGACCCTACTCGTGGACCTTCACTATAAGATATCTTTTTGCTTTATAAACCTTATCATAATATTGCTAGGCGCCCCGTTTGCTCTTATAACTACCCGCGGCGGAGTGCTTGTCGGCATCGGAATGAGCATCGCTATAGGACTTTCGTACTACGCTTTCATCGCCATATCTCTTGCGTTCGGAAAAGCTGGCCTACTTCCTCCTATAGTTGCCGCTTGGCTCGGCAACGTGCTCTTCACAGGACTCGGGATACACCTTATCAACAAACGCTCTTAATCCGCGCCTTCCCCGTCTATCTCAACATCTTTGGCGGGTTTGGACTTTCTCGATATCACGCGCTTCAATACCGTATATTTATCAACATCTTTTCGGGTATTGCCTGACTTCAATTTCTCAAATAGAAATTCGAACCTAACCTCGATCTCTTTTGCGATGGCATCCCTAGTAGACACCGGAAGCCCCAATATATCCTTCTTGAACTGACCGAGAGCTTTCTTGCGGGTGCTGTATACAAATTGCTCGTCGGTCTGGTCGGGTTTCTTCTCGGCTGTCTGTGTCTTCCTGAGCCAGTCGTATATCCTCTCTTTAAGTTCTTTTGGAAAATTAGACGATTCGTACACCATATTCTGGAATTCGGTGGCAAGATGCACCTCCGCCGTCCCTACTTCCGGGAAATTCCCGAAGGCTTCAGCGGGAAGCGTCGAAGCCCCATGCTGGACCGCTCCGGCCATCCCATACTCCTCGCGAGCCATCTTCGATAGGGTCTTCAGGGTATCGAAATCAAGTTTAACCTTCGCTATCGTGCCATCCGGGAGAACGACACCGCCATGCGAAGTACCGGTCTGTATACTTATCTTGCTTATACCAACCCTTCCTTTTCGCAAAGCCTTATTGTACCCCTCCATGAACGCGCGGAGGTCCTCTATGGTAGAATTCTGGTGGCCTACTTCACCTATTTCGCCGCCTACAGATACTTGAATACCTCGAGGCTGGTTCTGGCGAATGAAGTTTGTAAGGAGCGCGCAAACTTCATAATTTAACTGCTGCTGCTTCTTAACGCTCGGCTTTGAAAGGTCGACCAGCGTGGAGGAGTCAATATCTATATTATAGAATCCGGATTCCAGCGCCTGCACTATGATCGCTTTTATGCTATCAATCTCTTTTACAGGGTCCTCTTTATAATTCTTTGGATTGACCTGAAAATGGTCACCCTGCACGAAGACCGGCCCGGACCACCCTTCCTTTATCGCAGCAGCCAGGATCGTCGCAGTATATTCGAAAGCCGGCTGAGAGGTATAAGCCATCTCGGACTTCGCTATTTCAAATATAAATGCCCCTGTATTGTTACGCTTCGATACACGAAATATCGCTTTGGCTAGATCGTAAGTAAGCGTCCTTAAATTTATGGCCGGTACCGTAAATGTAGGCGGGATCTCCCCGCGACCTCTTGCCATATAGAATTCGTTTATGCTGGCTGCATATATACCTTTTTTATAGGCGAGATCAACTATCTTCTTCGCTATCGCCTTCTTCTCTTCCGTATTTTCGCTTAAAGCAAGATTAAGCGAAACCCTGTCCATATCTATCGGTTTCCTTCCCATCTCTACCACTCCTCCTTTTTATGTTCCCATCTCCCAGCTTTCGAGATACTTCTTCTGTTCCTTCGTAAGAGTATCTATCTTAACGCCCAGGGATTCTAATTTAAGCTTCGATATATTCTTATCTATGAGCTCCGGAACCTTGTAGACTTTTCTACCCAGCTTCTTATAATTTTTAGCCATGTATTCGCAGGCGAGGGCCTGGTTGGCGAAGCTCATATCCATTACGCTAGCCGGGTGGCCTTCTGCAGCCGCGAGATTAATAAGCCTCCCCTCGCCCAACAGATTTATACGCCTGCCATCCTTTAATGTATATTCATCTACAAATTCGCGCACCTGGCGCTTCTTCTTCGATATCTTCTCTAAGCCCGCAATATCTATCTCTACGTTAAAATGGCCGGAGTTCGAAACTATAGCGCCGTCTTTCATCGACTCGAAATGCTCTTTGCGTATCACGTTGATATCGCCGGTAAGTGTAACGAAGATGTCGCCTATAACGGCGGCATCCTTCATCGGCATGACCCGGTAACCGTCCATTACGGCTTCCAGAGCTTTCAGCGGTTCGATCTCGGTCACTATGACCTGAGCTCCCATGCCGCGGGCGCGCATCGCAACACCTCGACCGCACCAACCGTACCCGCAGACGACGAAGTTCGATCCCGCGAGAAGGACATTAGTCGCCCGCACGATACCGTCTACTGTAGATTGGCCCGTGCCGTAACGATTGTCAAATAGAGGAGCAGCCCTTTCTTCTCCATGCTTCTTAAGCGTATAACGCCGGTCGTCGTCTCTTCCGTACCGCCAAGTATCTCTTTAACCAGATTACGTCGTGTTTTGTGTATTATAGAGACTAGGTCCGCGCCGTCGTCCATGGTGATATTCGGCTTCGGGTCGAGAACCGCGTTTATATGCTTGTAATATGTCTTATTATCCTCGCCTTTTATAGCGAACGTCGGTATACCAAAATCTTTGACGAGCGATGCCGCGACGTCATCCTGCGTGCTTAATGGGTTCGACGCCGCAATATATACTTCGGCGCCTGCGTCTTTCAGTGTTATGGCCAGATTCGCGGTCTCGGTAGTAACGTGCAGGCAGAGCGCGAGCTTCAATCCCTTTAACGGCTTCTCGCGCCTGAAGTGCTTGCGCACAAGGCCGAGAACCTTCATGTATTCGTTGGCCCACTCTATCCGAAGAGCGCCTTTTTTAGCAAGGCTTATATCTTTGATGTCGTATTTCATCATCATCTCCGTTTCGGCTTTAGGTTATAGCTATTTTATAAATTTCTTCAGGTCCTTCACTCTGTCAGTCTTCTCCCATGTAAACCCTTCGCCTTCTCTTCCAAAATGGCCGTAAGCAGCCGTCTTGCGATATCTACCGTTAGACGAACTGCGCAATTTTAACGCGCGAATTATTCCGCCGGGGGTGAGATCAAAGTTATCCTCTATGATCTTCACTATCTTTCCGTCGCTCAGACGTCCCGTGCCGTATGTATCTACCATTACCGACAATGGCTCGGCCTTACCTATTACGTACGCAAGCTGTATCATAAGCTTATCCGCTACACCAGCCGACACCAGGTTCTTCGTGACATATCGGGCCATATAGGCGGCCGATCTATCTACCTTTGTGGGGTCTTTCCCCGAGAAGGCGCCGCCGCCATGAGGTATCATGCCGCCGTAAGTATCAACTACTATCTTACGCCCGGTCATGCCGGTATCCGACTGTGGCCCCCCCACTAAAAACTTGCCGGTCTGGTTTATATAAAATTTTGTATTCTTATCCAGATAATCCTTGAGCACGGGTTTGGCGATTTTCTCTATTATTTCGCGGCGCGCGTCTTCGGACATCATATCCGTCTTTTTATCAACAACAGTCTCTGTATGTTGTGATGCGAGTACCACCGAAGTGGCTCTTGCCGGCTTCCCGTTGATATACTCTATCGTAACCTGTGATTTTCCATCCGGCCCCAGATAACCGAGAAGGCCTTTCTTACGGACCTCTGCAAGTCTCTGGCATAGTTTATGAGCGAGCATTATCGGAAGAGGCATAAGCTCCGGAGTCTCCCTACATGCGTAACCGAACATCATACCCTGGTCGCCGGCGCCTCCCGCATCGACGCCCATCGCTATATCCGGCGATTGGGTATGGATCGCGTTCAGTATGGCACAGGTGTGGTAATCAAATCCGTACTTGGGATGTGTGTAACCTATATCCTTAAGTATATTCCTGCACATTTTATGTATATCCACATAGGCTTTGGTAGTTATTTCACCGCCAATCATAAGAAGGCCCATGGTTACATAAGTTTCACATGCCACCCTTTCAGAGGGATCATCGGGATACTGCCTCAGCACTTCGTCCAGCACGCCGTCTGATATCTGGTCGCAGACCTTATCCGGATGCCCCTCGGTCACGCTTTCAGAGGTAAATAGATATTTATTTTTACTCATCTCTCCTTCTCCTTGTTTTTATACTCGGCGTCGGCCTTTTTATAGGATTCAATATTCCCTATATCGTACCAATCCTCGGTGAAAGGGCAGCCATAAACTTCGCCCTTATTTGCCAGCCAACTTATATAGTACCCCGGCGCGTCCAGTCTCTCCTGGGTTCTTGAATACTCCTTTATCATGCCTATCTTATCCTTAGGAAAGTAATATATCCCGGTCGATATAAGAGTGGATTTCGGAGTTTGCGGCTTCTCCTCGAAACTTACCACTTTATTACCGCTATCTATCTTCAACACCCCGAAACTTTTAGCAAGATCTATCGAACCTATGTCATACAGGGCTACCGATACCCCTCTATCGTGGGCTTTCGCGAATTTTACGAACCTATCTAGGCCGAAATCGAAGAGGTTGTCTCCCGCTATCACCAAAAGGTCCTCGAGCTCCCCTACAGAATTTGTGGCGAGCATTAAGTCCTTTATCGCACCGAGCCGATTGTCGTTATTTGTCGAGGCGTCGTTTAAAAGCAGCAACTTCCCTTTATATGCGGACCCGTCTTTCCACAATACGAACTTATCTAAAAACTTGGCGTTGGTTATTACGGTAACGGAGTTTACATCACGAAGGCCGGATATCTTGTCCATGAGCCTGTCGACTATCCGCCTGCCGCCTACTTCCAGAAGCGGTTTCGGAGTCGTAAGTGTCAAAGGTTCCAGCCTTACCGCGTATCCCGCGGCCAGTATTACTACATTCATATGTACCTTATTGTTTGCCGAGCTCATTCTTAAGGTAAGTCACACTCTCTACCGGAGTGGGGTCGCATTTATTTAGTATAGCAAGGTAGTAACTGACAAAATCTCCTATGTATACAAGCGAAAATATCCTAGCAAGAAGGCTTTCGCCGATCGAAGTCACCTCTATTATCTTGGCGGCCTTCTTCTTCATTATGACTTTCGATATATCCATACGTTTTGCGGTGCGCGGATGGTCCGCTTTATCCCTTAAGATGATGACGACGAACGACTCGAGCACCTTCTTCGGATTCTCCCAGCCGACGATCTCGTTGTGGTTCATCTCCGGAAATACGTGACTAGATGCGAGGGCCTTCGAATTTTCCGCTATCTGCCCCCTCCATCTCGTGACGACGCAGTCGATGTGGTCTTGCCCGCCGTATATGATCCCGTACTTCTCATAAAGGTCGGAAGCTATTTTCTTGGCGATATTTTTCGTTCCGGCTACCGCGGCGCCGACCTTCTTATCCCTCAAAACCTCAAGGACCCTTATCGTCTCATCGACATCGGTCGATTTATCCGTTATAACACCTATTTTTGACATGAGAGTTAAAAGAGGAAAGAATGAATATCCGAGCGCGCACCTCGGCGGAAGCCCTGAAGGTATTATGAGGCAGGCATTCCCGTCGGCCTTAGCCATCTGGAGGATCTGACCGCCGGAGGTTATCACTATTATCTTAGCGCCTCTGTCTTTGGCGTCCTTGTAAGCGCTTAAAGTCTCCTCGGTATTGCCGGAATAACTGGACACGATCACAAGCGAGGTCTTGCCTACAAAATTCGGAAGAGTATAATTCCTGCAGACCGATATCGGCATTCTCGCTTCATCGGCTGCATAGGACCTCATAATATCGGCACCTATCGCGGAACCGCCCAAACCGGCGCAGACTATATTCACATATTCGCACCTGTACGTATCGGGAAGTTTGAACCTCAAGCCTATCTCGGCGGCTTCCTTGACCTGTTTAGGGAAAGACTCTATCAGTTTTAACATATCGGAAACGTCGTACTTTTCAAGCAACTTCGCGCTATCCAAATTGCCCATCTTTCTAATCCACCTCCAGCGCCAGGTCAGGCACTATCTCTTTTAACCTTTTCTTGGCGTACTTCTCCACCTCTTTCCCTGTTGAAAGCAGCATACTCTCCTGGGCGATCTCTTTGGCCTGCCTAAGTGTGACAGACCTTATTATCCTTTTTATCTCAGGTATAGCTATAGGCGACGCGCTGAACTCATCCAACCCCAAACCCAAAAGAATGAGCGCCATCGCTATGTCTCCGGCCATCTCCCCGCACATCCCGACCCATATACCGGCGTTATGGGCGCTCTCTATTACGGTCTTTATTAACCTAAGTACGGCCGGGTGCGCCGGCTCGTAAAGATACGCTATTTTTTCATTTACTCTATCGACAGCCAAAGAGTACTGTATGAGGTCATTCGTGCCTATTGAGAAGAAATCGACTTCTTTAGCTAAAATATCGCTGGTAATCGCGGCTGACGGCACCTCTATCATCGCCCCGACCTCCATGCCCTCGTCGAATGGTATCGACTCCTTCTTAAGGTCCTTCTTGACGTCCTCAAGCATCGCATTGGCCTGCCTTAATTCTTCCACTCCGGATATCATCGGGTACATCATCTTAAGCTTACCGTAAGAAGACGCTCTTAATATCGCCCTCAACTGAGCTTTGAATATGTCAGGCCTGGCCAGGCAGAAACGTATCGCCCGCCATCCCAAGAAAGGGTTCATCTGTTGAGGAACATCCAATTGTGAAAGGAATTTATCGCCCCCTATATCGAGCGTCCTTATTATTACCGATGCCGGCTTTATGCGCCTGGCGACCGCCGAATAGGCTTTGAACTGCTCCTCCTCGGTAGGTATATCTCTCCTGTTCATGTAGAAGAATTCCGTCCTGTATAAACCTATCCCGGCTGCGCCGTGCGCGATGACCGAAAGCACATCCTCAGGCACTTCAATGTTTGCCGCAAGCTCTATCGTCTTACCATCCAACGTTACCGAAGGCAGATCCTTCAGCTCCAAAAGGTGTTTCTCAATAGCTGTTATACGTTCCTTGTCAACTTCGTATTTTTTGAGTGTCTTGGCCGATGGGTTTAAAACTACGATGCCGTGCGTACCGTCAACTATTATCGTATCTCCGGTCTCGACTTTTTTGGTCAGGGACTCCAACCCGACAACAGCGGGTATCTCCAGGGATTTGGCCATGATGGCCGTGTGGGATGTCCTGCCGCCTATATCGGTAACAAAGGCTGTGACGTTCTTCTTGTGCATAGTAGCCGTATCGGAAGGCGAAAGATCATACGCCACTACTATGACTTTCTCTTTCAAATTGCTCAAAACATCTTCTTTGGCGCCTATCAGGTTCTTCAGTATCCTTCTTCCGACGTCATTTATATCGCTTATGCGCTCTCTTAAATATTCATCATCCATCTCGAGGAATACTTTTATATAGCGCCTGATGACGTCCTGAAAGATATATTCGATTGATAATTTGTCTTTCTTCAGGCGGGAGACGACTTCCTCTATAAGCATGCTGTCATCTATTACCAAAAGATGCGCACTGAATATCTGGCCATGCTCGGCTCCCATCTCTTCGGATATGCGCTTCTTTATTTCCACTATTTCATTCTTGGTCTGTAGAAGCGCATCCTTAAATCGTTTCACCTCGTTTGGTATTTGATCTTCCCGGATGCCGCGTCGCGGGATAACATACTGCTCCCTGCCGAAAAGGAACACCTTTCCGACGTTTATGCCCGGAGATGCGGGTATGCCTTTAAGTATCAGCTCTTTCTTCTTGGTAGTCATTATATTTTAAAATCCTCTATATCATCGCTTAAGAGAAGCCCCTCAAGCTCATTGATCGCCGCTTCGGCGTCTTCGCCGACGGCCGTTATAAGTATCTTCGATCCTGCGCCGGCCTCTAGCATCATTATACCCATTATCGACTTGCCGTTTATCTTCTGCTTGCCCTTTTGTATCGTTATATCGCAGCTGTATTTATTCGCTATCTGGACAAATAGAGCCGCAGGCCTGGCGTGAAGACCTTGCTTGTTCTTTATGGTTACCGATCTCTCTATTGTCATATTTTAGTGCCTATTTGGATTTCTTTAAACTTGCCACGAGGTCTAATATTATCCCGGCCAGCTTCGCCGAATCGTGCCTTACCTGTCCTTTGTTATTCACTATATGGGCCTCTACGACTTTCGTCTTCATTTTGCGCAGGTTCTCCGAGTCCGGCACTACCGGGCTTGACTCTTCCGACCTGTACTTCTCTACCATCTCAGCCGGGATCCTTGCAGTATTCACTATACAGTAATCGACTATCCCCGGCCCGGTATGCTCTATTATCGCCTTTAAATGATCGCTAGCTTTGAGGTCATCTGTTTCGCCCTTCTGGGTCATCACATTACAGACGTATATCTTTATCGCCTTCGACGATATTATCTCCTGATACATCCTGCCCACCAAGAGGTTCGGCATTATACTTGTATATAGACTCCCCGGCCCGAGCACTATAGCGTCTGCCTTCCTTATAGCCTCTATAGCCTCGGCCGTGGGTCGGCAGTTTACCGGCTGCAGCCGTATCCGCCTGACAGGGCTTAAAGATTTCGGTATCTGACTCTCGCCCGCAGTCTCGGAACCATCCTCATGTTCCGCCACAAGGGTCACTTTATCGAGTGTGGACGGCACCACGCTCCCGCGTATTGCAAGAACTTTGCTGGATTCTTTTATTGCCGCTTCTAAATCCCCAGTAACCTTCGACATCGCCGTTATGAACAGGTTGCCAAAACTGTGCCCGGCCAGTTCCGTGCCTTCTTCAAACCTGAACTGAAATAGCTTGCCCATCAAAGGTTCAGCATCGGCAAGGGCTACAAGACAGTTCCGTATATCTCCCGGAGGCAGAACATCAAACTCCTTGCGGAGGCGTCCTGATGATCCGCCGTCATCTGCTACAGTAACAACCGCTGTGATATTACTCGTATAGGCCTTAAGGCCGTGGAGAAGCATTGCAAGGCCTGTCCCGCCGCCTATAACAACTATACGCGAGCCTTTTTCGAGCACCCTCTTCTCATATATCTTATCTACAAGCTCGTCCTCCCTTTCTGGGAGGAAGACCGTAACGAAGGACTTTATTATCCTCTTTATGCCGGTAACGACAGCTAAAATACCGATTATAATGACCCCGGAGGCAAACATCTTGTTATTCGGATGCTGTTCCAGAAGGACCATGACGAAGCCCATAGAGACCATTGTAACGCCAAAGACCGTCAGCATTATCCAGCGTTTGACCCACATGCCTGGGTAAAGCCATTTAAAATTCCGAAGTATCTTCAAACTGCACCTTATAAATTTGTGGAATAAATCAAAATTTGTGAAGCAAATTTAATTAATACTTCTTGGAATCCTCTTCCTCTATTATTTTAAGTACTTCTTTTTCATCCTTGGACTTCTTCAACAATTCCCGGAAGTACTTATCCTTCAACATCCTGGATATACGCGCCAACGCCTTCAGGTGCGGGCCTGCGGACTCTTCAGGGGCTATCAGGAGGAAAAATATATAGACTGGCTCGCCATCCAGTGAATCAAAGTTGACGCCTCTTTGTGAGAGGCCGAAAGCGGCGACAAGGCTTTTAACTGCCGTGGATTTTGTGTGCGGTATGCCTATGCCCTGGCCTATACCGGTCGAGCCTAAGGACTCTCTAGTGAGAAGAGCCTTTATAAGATCTTCCTTTTTTTTGATCTCTCCGGATTTTGCCAAAAGATCGACGAGTTCCCTTATAACGCCCTCTTTGTCGGACGCCTTAAGGTTGGTCGTCATGGCCTTCCTGTTCAAGAATTCCATAATCTTCATAAGGAAATGCCTCCTATTTTGCCCATCAATTACTATAATGGAGCGGCGGATGGGGTTCGAACCCACGACATCGACCTTGGCAAGGTCGCATTCTACCACTGAATTACCGCCGCGTCGTAAAAATCTCGCTGCGACCAAGGTTCCCCCTGATGACGCTCGGCCTTTCAGGCCTCGCTGTCACCCCCTCCTATCGACACATATTAGCCGTTTGTGTCAGACAAAGAGCCTTACCTGTTTGTAAATGAACGATGGTGCCCGCACCAAGAATCGAACTTGGAACCTTGACATTAAGAGTGTCCTGCTCTGCCAATTGAGCTATGCGGGCTTCGTAAAAATCTCGCTGCGATCAACTCGCCTACGAGATGGTAAATCTTGCTCGATTTTTACTCCTCATAAGGGGAACCTATGGTTCCCCCTGATGACGCTCGGCCTTACCATAAACCGAAGGGCCTCGCTGTCACCCCTTCCTACAGCACAAATCAACCGTTGTTTCAGTATATAGCCCTATTTGTATAAGGATTATTATACGGAGTCAGAGCCGTAATTATATCAAAATACCTATATGTAGGCAAGGATAAAATCGGTTTAATTAAGGATTTTCCATCATTCCATCCCGGAATGGAATGGAGTTCGGCTCTATGTGTCTTATGCGATCGTTAGTATCTTTATGCGTTGAGTAAGAGCTCGAGCGCCTTTAAGTAAGCCGCATGCGCATCTCTTATCTTGTTCGACCATTTCTCCAGTGGAGGCAGCTCGGCGAACCAGGCCTTCCCGCTGTTTAAACCTCCCTTTATCTTCATTAAAAGGACTAGAGCCTGTGAAAAAGAATAGATACCGCTCCCCTCCGCAAATAACACCGTAGGAGCCTTCTCTCGGTTGGCCAGCGTTTTTACTTTGTCAATATAACTCTGATCGGTTTTCCCCTTTATTATTCCAAATAGCATGGCTTTACTTATTCCTTTCGCGCGCGCAGCTTTTATAAGCTGTATAAACTCCTTTTCCTCATCCGGATAAAGGATGTTAAACTCGACTCCCAGATCTTTAGCTTCAACCTCTATCACCCTTATAGTCCTGTTGGCGGCATTGATCATCTCCTTGATAATGCGTACTGATCCAGGCGTCCTGCCGTAGACCAACACAATAGCGTTGTCAAAAGAGCGGCCCTCCTGCAGCGCCGCACCGATATCTACTACAGTGGTATTACGCAGCAAACTATCTGCGTATAAGATGAGGCCATTAGAGCTTTTGATATCATCGACAGCCGCAATATCCGTCGGATACTCTCCGATAGCATCTTTTAACACGGCGAGTTCTGCGGTAATACCTTCGAAAATCGGTACTTTAGCCTTTTCGATTCCAGCCACCTTCTTCATCTTATCACGATCAACCGGCACCCTTATTTCTTCCGGCGAAGGCGTACTTATATTATCTGAAAGTGGGGGCCTTCCGCCGGAGGCCTTACGGGGATGCATAGCTTTATCTTCGATACGGTCTCTCTCAACATAATGCTCGTCACTCATCTTGGCGGCTATCTTAAGCTCTCCTTTGATAACATCAATTCCATGAATATATCTTTCCAGGTATCTTTCCAGCTCTTTCGGCCGCATGCTCCTCCAGCTAAAACCGATACGCTTAAATCTATCATCGAATCGCAAAGCGCCAGAATCTGCGATCACAGTCTTGTAATAATTGCGCACAAACCGCGTATCGTTTTTGGAACCGGCAAATGACGCGACAAACTTTTCTATCGAGCCAATATCACCTTCCCCAAGCGCCGCTTTAAGGTCTAATTTTGAGGCCAGACATATTTTTTCAAATCGCAGGCGGTCTATCGTATCGTTAAATGGCATCCCATAAAGTATATTCCGCCGCGAATCATAGAGCCCGGTCGGGGTGAGTCCCATCTCAAGGAAACCGTCGAGCCCTTCGTCGGAATCTACAAGCGCGCGCTCGCCTTCGCTGAATAAATTCACATTATCCCGAATTATGCGTTTGACCATAGCGCGGTTGGCCAATATGTAATACCCGGTATAAAATTCGGCGTTCAGCCCTATGGGCTCGGCCATGTAGGAAAAACTTACGCTATCCCCAAACTTATCTTTGATAAGTTTATCCATGTCGGAGAAAAAATCCATCTTCATCGGCTGCGTGATCTTGACTACCGTTGCCGGAAGCACACCCGCAAGGACCAAAAGCACATTCGGCGTGTGGAGGGACCCCGTGAGATCGCTCCGGATCTTTTTATCACGGACCATCCAAGTCAGTTTTCTCGTTCGGGAAAGCACATTCTGGGTCATTGTAACCCTCTGACGACTGAACAATGCAGCTGAAATCTTCCTGCTTCTTATGCCCGCAGATATATCAATTATGTAATCGAAGGTCCTGACTATATCGGGCACAAACAGAATCACGAACGCTGCACATACTGCCATAATTGCGTAAACCGGTTCGGGGATAAATTTACAGGCTAAATTACATATTATAAGAACTGCGGCCGATGCCGCGACCCTGAATACCATCTGCCACCAATTGATCATCGGCTCATCCTGCGTAAAGACGTCCTGTGCAGACGTCTCGTTCGATATACCTGGCCTGCCTGCGGGAACGGGCATCATCGCCAGGGCGCGAAGCCCATCGGTCACGTCCTCCCCCCCGTCCCAGAACCTGTTAAAAAGTTCGCGGTATCGGGAATCGTTAGTCAGGTCAGGTTCATAAAAAATAAGAAGTTCGTCTCCGGCTGGCGTATCAATCACGATGCCGAAGAGTCCTTTAAAAACACCCTCCCGACGCCCGGACCGGGCCCGGACTAGATCGCTTCCGAGCGGAGGCGTCGGATATCCAGCCGGATACAGCATGATCGGGATATCACTAAGTCCTTCACCTAATGAGGAGCCATCCTCAAATAAACGCATGCTGCCCCATGTCGACACGCACACTTTAACACCGGATAAATCACGCATAAAACTCGCGAGTGTCGCTTCATCAGATCCGAGTATCTCGGATATTGTAGTATAATCCAGTCGGCTCATCGAACCTTTGGCAGAGCAATAGTATTCGACGATTAGACCTTCGGTAAGGTATGCGTTTTTTATTGGCTCAAGCGCCGTCTCGAGCAGGAGCCATCCCTCGCCGCCATTCTTAAGAAAATCGGGATTACTGCTTGCGCGTGATGCGTCGCTCGCCCATTTCTTCAAAGACCTTATCAGTGTTACGGCCTTATCAAGCGCATGCTCGGAAATGTCTAAATTCGATTCCGATTTAGCGGAATGCACTACGACAGCTTCTTCGCGTCGCGGATAAGCCGCCTGTGAGATCTGCCCTCCACCGTCCGAAACGAGAGTCGCACCCCACCCGGCAGCGAGTTCCCTACGATATTGTGCAGCCTTTTGGAGATCCTCGAGAACACCGGCCGGAACCGATAGTGTTCCAGTGCCATCTTTTTTGAATTTATAATCCGGCATGAAGTGCCTACTTAAAATAACCGGACGGTACTCAGAAGAAACCGGGACACTTCCATCGCTCACATCAGGAATTGAAATATCCTCGGAGATCAAATATCCATCATCAATTCCAAGAAGTGGATCGATCGTATGAGCACTACGTGTTCTAAGCACCCTATCCCTCAAATCTTCAGGCGGTACATTGTCGCTGATAAATGCGAACGTAATACCGATACGGGAAGGAGCGCCTGTCTTACCGGGACTCGCGCATTCCGCGATCGCCTGTCCCGCCTGATATCTCCGGCCTACCGTAAGAAATGGCAGCGGATCGACATAATGATACATCGTATATAGCGGCTCTTTCACGGCGTTAAATATGTCATGGCGGACGAATATGGTCTTGCCCTGGACAGAGTCGGATATCGCGGCTATGGTACCGTCGTGGATTAGTGCAACCCTGGCGCCTTCGGAAAGCTTGCGCAGTCTTCCATCCGCGCCGTGATAATAAGCGAGTTCTATGCTCCCGCTCGCTTTCCAGAGTGACCGTCGCTTTCCCCACCACATCTTCCGGCTTCCGTAAAGCATGTCTTTATTTAGAACCCATTCGGAAAAACCTCCGGGCAGATGAAATCCTGCGAGCCAGTGCTTAAAGGGCCCATTTATCTTCTTCTTTCCCGAAATCTCAACTTGTTGATCTATAATATCTTTTACCGCAGCGGCAAGCCTTTGATTCGCCTGAAAAAAATCTTCGCTTAATAACATGCGTGACATAGCGTCGTTTCTATTCGTCGTCGGCTTTTTTACCATAGGTGCGGGACTGTGCTGAACAGGCTCGGCGAGTTTTTCTTCAGCTGTCCGCAGATACTGCATGTGAAGCCTGCCTTCCTGAGGTATCGGGGATTCGCTGATGACGCGTGGGGCGACAGTTTCTTTAAGAATAGGGCTGTATCGATAATAACGAAGCACGCGCCCTGACGGCCGAATGATCAAATTGATTTCGATATCACCAAAGGATACGCTCACATTATTTTGAAACCAGCTTTCGTGGGCGAAACCATCGATAATCTTTATCACCGCATTGACGGTTCTAGCTTCCCATGGAAGCGCTTCGAGCTGTCTCTCGATCGCGCGGACCAGGAGCAAGGTATTTGCTCTTTCCATAGATCCTGTTGAAGCATCGGAAGTAAACATATCCTTTGGGGCAAGCTTATCGGATGTGGAAAGCTTATTAGCCGTAGAATATATATCTGGATATGCCCATACTACATTCTGGGACATGAATGTTACTATAAGAAGATATGCTACATATTTTAATATGTAACTATGCCTCCGGCACACGTTATGATTTTGAAAACGTTCGATATTTTTCAGATTTTGTGTGTCGTTTTCTAGCATACTATACTTTTATTTCCTTAACAAATAAAAAAAATAACCACATACAGAAATGATATGCTTATAATTGTATCATACAGATTGCTAAAGGCAAGATGTAAAAACTATATGTTTTATATCTTAACAAATGCCTCGAAACATGTGGTGGGAGTGCTATGGTGTTGTGAGAATAAGATGGTGCGGGCGGAGGGACTTGAACCCCCATGGTTGCCCATACGGTCCTAAGCCGTACGCGTCTGCCAGTTCCGCCACGCCCGCATTACTGAAAACTATATTGGTTTTGTCCCGCTTCACTGCTACGGGACTGCTATAGCGGGGCCAGTTCCGCCACGCCCGCATTATAAAAATCTCGCTGCGATCAACTCTCAATAGGCGCAGCAAGTCTTGTTCGCTTTTTTTAGTATACAACTTTGTGCTGCTTAAATCAATGGCGTGCCTGGTAGGATTTGAACCTACGACCAACGGGTTCGAAGCCCGCTACTCTATCCAGCTGAGCTACAGGCACAAAAACTATTTGGTTCCCCCGCCAAACTTTATCTCAAGAAACTGTCCATTAACATGTGTTTGGCGGGGTCCCGCCGTCATGTCTAAAACTTATCTCAGGCGGGAAGTTACGGGCGCCTTAATCTAAATCATGCGCCCAGTCCCTACGAAGCATTCGGGCTATTTTTAGCTGATTGCGAAGTAGGACGGGCGCCTGAAAATCGCTCCGAGATCCTTGTCAATCAAGGTGTATCTCTTCTTCTACTGAAAAATTGTTTTGAAAACCTGAGTCCCGGGTAAGTTCGGGGGCCTTGAATTGCCCTTCATGGGCGCCCGATGCGATCCTCTTGGCGCGGTATTTTTCAAATTCCCCTTTACGCACTACTTTAAGCACCGGAGACCCGAGAAGTTTAGCGCTCCTTGTAAAGTCGTATTCCCTATTATGCTTGCGCAGTTCTTCTTCCAATATATACAAAAATCTTTTCTTCCCATCGGGCGACGGCAACGTGCCGGAAAATTCTACCAGAAAAGAATACCTCGGGCCTTTCTCCTTTTCCGCCAGCGCGCAGAAGAATTCGACAATAAGGCTCATGCGTGTAAGAGCTCTATTTAGCGCGTCGTTGACCTGCGATTCATAAAGTTTCTCACCTGCAAGCGATGAGGCCCCGATCCCTTTCTGCACGAATTCTATCACCGGGGTCTTGTTAAAAAATCCGTTCACGCGTACCAGATCATCTATATTATATCTGTAGAGCCCGGCGGCTGTCGTTACTACCAGAAAATACTCCTTCGCCTCTTCGAGACGGTCACATGTAAGAAGCCTCTTATCTTTCTTATCGGCATCTTCCTTAGGAATGAATTCATAAAAATTTGTCTCGATCGCAAGCACTCCCCCCGCGCCGGAATCGGTCATCGGTATGGAACTTCTGGCTTCCGTCGACAGACATCCCATGTCCCTTATAGGCATCTCTCCGAAATATTTGGTGAGCTCTTTTAAATACATACTCATCATCCCGGCCTTCCAGCACTCTATAAGCGCCATATCCGGCCAGAAATATTTCGGCAATAGCTCTCCCTTTTCGGCTATTATACGTTCGAGTTCTTTGGATCTTTTACGGTTAGGCCGCAATACGGCTTCCAGCTCCCGCCTTATATCTTTCTCTATTTTAAATCCGGCGTCCAGGGTGCCGCTATACATATCGCGGATAATCCGGTCTTGCCAAAGCCCTATCTTCTGGCATAATAGCGATATCGTGTTCGGATTTAAGGTAGCTATGGTCGTTACATTCTTCTCCATGGCCATCCTTAGTATCGTATAATATCTCGCGTCATAATCCTCTATTTCAAATACCTTGTAAGGCAGGGCATACAATCCCCTTACAAACGGCGAAATTTCCCTGTAGCCATGGCCGCTCTCCGCTCCGTATGATATTCCCGATTCAGTATACCCTTCCACCTGGGGACTTATAAGAACCAGTATCTTGCCATCCAATACATGCGGGTGGTCTTTTACTACGTAGTAGCTCCAGATATCGGTCAATAGAGCCTTCTTACTGTCCGCAA
>JAPLMF010000033.1:32599-34686 GCA_026387155.1 Candidatus Omnitrophota bacterium | reverse complement strand
GGGGTCCTTGGTCAGGATATTTTTCTGGCCCCCGGTCATCCTTTTAACATAAGACCTTATCGACTCGCAATCGTTTAAAGGCACAGCTTTACGATAATCTTCTATGGATCTTATGCCGGAGAACCCGTGAGCAATGCCATATTCGGTATCTCTATTCCTCACCAGATATTCGAAAAGGGTCTTCCTCTGGGCAGACATAGGATCTTTGGTCGCCTCTTCGAAGGCGCGGGCCTTCGGAGACAATACGGCTAAGAGCAAGGACCGGGAAAATATGTTACGCCCGTCTTTCCGGTATTTTGCCATAAGGAATACGGCCGCGTACGCGGCAATACCTATACACAGAGATACTATCGCGTATCCGGCGATTACGGGGATAAGGACATCATTTAAGGATAGATGGACCAACCTGTCCCACCCGAAATTCCCCATAAGCGAGGACCAGGAACTTTTTATACTTTCATAACTTACGCCGGTCACTACGGAACCGGTCCTTACGGCCAGGAAGAAGACCGGGATACTGAGCCATGTATTCGTAAGTATGCTGCCCAAAAGTGCCGCTATCCGGTTTGCCTTAAGAAGGAAAGCGACCGCAAGCGCCGCGATAGGCCCCATGCCCGGCATAACTCCCAAAAATACTCCGATCCCGAATCCGAGCGCTACTTTTTTAGGAGAATCGTCTATTCTGAATAGTTTTAAGTATAGGGCCCGGGAAAAACGGGACGCTCTATTTAGGAGTGGCCTTTTATTCATACACTAACTCCCGCCGGCTCTCTTTTTTGCCATTTTATGACGCCACACCTCAAATACGGGGGGCATTAGCGAAAGGAATATTATCACAAATACAACTATTGAAAAGTTTTCCTTTACGATAGGAGCATTACCGAAATAGAAACCGCCGCCTACGAACATCCCGACCCACAGGACAGCCCCGGCTATATTATAAATTAAGAAATAAGGGTAGCTCATCGACCCAGCGCCGGCTAGGAACGGCGCAAAGGTCCTTACTATCGGGATGAATCTCGCCAGTATTATAGTCTTACCGCCGTGTTTTTCGTAGAAAGCGTGGGTCCTATCGAGATACTTTTTTTTGAAGAATCGCGAATTTCCGGCCTTACATATTCTTAAGCCTATGGCCTTACCTATAGCATAGTTGACGCTGTCACCTATTATAGCGGCAACCATCAGGATAACTGAAAGCTTCCAGATATCGAGCACCCCTTTGGCGGCAAATACGCCTGCTGCGAATAGAAGCGAATCCCCTGGGAGGAAAGGCGTTACTACAAGCCCGGTTTCGGCAAAGACTGTCGCAAATAGAATAAAATAGGACCACGTCCCAAAGCTCTGGATGAGCGAGGCAAGGTGCTTATCTACGTGGAATACAAATTCGATCGTATCTTTTACCATCGGCGAGCTAGCGTATATGCGAGAGCTGACATGAGAGCCGAACACGGTATCGTAAGGATCCATGCCCATATTATCCTGCCGGCAACGCCCCATTTTACAGCACTCATGCGCTTCAACGAGCCTATACCCATTATTGAGCCTGTTATAGTATGAGTCGTGCTTACCGGGATACCAAAAGCCGAAGACATGAATAACGTAAAGGCCGCCCCTAGTTCGGCGCAAAATCCGTCGACAGGTTTAAGTTTGGCTATTTTCTGCCCCATAGTCTTGACTATGCGCCATCCTCCGAACATCGTGCCTATGGCTATGGTGGAATAACAGGCTATAACGACCCATAACGGTATATAGAATTTTTTACCCAATAAGCCGGCGCTGAAGAGGAGACTTGCTATTATGCCCATCGTCTTCTGCGCATCATTCCCGCCATGACCCATGCTATACAAAGAGGCGGAGAGGAGCTGCATCTTCCTAAATATATGATCCACTTTCGACGGTGTGCTTCTCCTGAATATCCAATATACAAATATGCCGAGCACCAGACCAAGGACAAGACCAAACACCGGAGCTATAAAAATGAAAGCTACCGTTTTGAGTATGCCTTTCCATACAAGCGCACCGGGACCGGCCTTTACGAGAGCTGATCCTATCAACCCGCCTATAAGGGCATGCGAAGAACTCGTCGG
>JAPLMF010000033.1:22630-32531 GCA_026387155.1 Candidatus Omnitrophota bacterium | reverse complement strand
AGGGTGCCGAATATGATGCCTTTATCCATTATAGCAATATCGATTATTCCTTTGCCGATCGTATTGGCGACGTGGAATCCAAAGAAGAGAACCGCTATGAAGTTGAAGAATGCCGCCCATACTACGGCAAAACGGGGTGAGAGCACCCTCGTAGATACCACAGTGGCTATAGAATTGGCTGAATCATGAAAACCGTTCAGAAAGTCGAACGCGAGAGCCAGTAATATCAGTAATATTATATCTATCGTCATGTATTATGCTTGTTTTACGAGTATAGATCCGACTACATGAGCTACATCTTCACATATATCGAGAACCGTCTCGGCGTCCTGATATATATCCTTCATCTTTATTACTTTTATCGGGTCCTTCTCGTTCTCGAAAAGTTCTGCCAAGACCTTATCTCTCAAATCGTCGCCGACGTTCTCAAGCCGGTTTACTTCGACACAGGCCTCGACGACGCTCTTGGAGTGCTCCATATTACGCATTCCTTTTACCGCTATCGCCAATGTCCGGACAGACTCCTCTATTATAGAGGCAAATTCGATCAGGTTCTTATCGGCTCCCGTGACTTTATAGACTTTCAGCCTGTTAACTATAGTGTTTATCGTATCGGCTATATCATCCATCTCTTTTGCGAGTGAGTGTATGTCCTCCCGGTCGAACGGCGTTATAAAGCTCTTGTTAAGACGGTCTATTATAAGATGCGCCGCCTCGTCGCCCTTGTGCTCTATATCCTGCATCTTCTTTAAGGATTCCTCATCCACATACCCTTTTCTGACAATCTCCTTTAAGTGCATCGCCGCCTCTATTGCGCAATCTATCTGTTTTTCAAAGAGATCAAAGAAATTGAACTCCCTGGGTATGAAATTAAATAACATGACTTCTCCTTTAATTTGATTTTAGTATTATGACGACTTCGTTTTTTAATACCTCTATAAAACCCTTGCCGGCCGATGAAAACTCCTCCGTCTTGCCCGATGGGTTTTTTAAGACTATCTTTCCTTTCGCGAGGTTTGCCACTAGCGGCGCATGGTCTGCCAGTATTCCCATGTAGCCGAGCTCCGAGGGTACGACGAGCGATACACACTTTTTTTCGGCAAGCACCTTATCGGGTGCGACTATGCTTAAATTAAACGTTTTTGCCATCGCCGGCCTTAATCTGTTTCCCTTTCTCTATAGCCTCTTCTATCGTCCCGACCATGTAGAAAGCCTGTTCCGGGAGATCGTCGAGTTTCCCTTCCATTATCATCTTGAAACCTTTTATTGTATCGGCAAGACGCACATACTTACCTTTTATACCCGTAAACGCCTCGGCCACAAAGAACGGCTGTGAGAAGAAACGCTGTATCCTTCTGGCGCGGGCAACTATGAGCTTGTCATCTTCTGAAAGTTCGTCTATGCCTAAGATCGATATTATATCACGAAGGTCCTTATACCTCTGCAGTATCTTCTGGACCCCGACGGCGGTATTGTAGTGCTCTTCGGTCAATATACGCGGGTCCATTATGCGAGATGTTGAATCGAGCGGATCTACGGCCGGATAAATGCCTAGCTCAGCTGGTAACCGACTGCTGAAGGCATACGTCCGAGGAGCGTTGATACCTCGGATCCAGCCTGCACGAACCTGTAGATATTATCCACGAATAGAAGCACATCCATTCCTTCTTCATCGCGGAAATACTCGGCCATCGTAAGGGCCGACAACCCCACGCGGAATCTTGACCCTGAAGGCTCATTCATCTGACCGAAAACGAGGGCAGTCTTATTAATAACCTTCGACTCGTTAAGCTCAAGCCAGAGTTCGTTACCTTCCCTAGTCCTTTCGCCGACGCCGGCGAATACCGAAACACCGCCGTGCTCGGATGCAATATTTCTTATTAACTCCATTACTATAACGGTCTTTCCCACGCCGGCGCCGCCGAAGAGGCCTATCTTGCCCCCTTTCGGATACGGAGCGAGCAGATCTATTACCTTTAAACCCGTCTCGAGCATCGATATCGCCGGTACCTGCTCTTCGAAAGTAGGCGGCGCCCTGTGTATAGAAGAACGCTTCTTCGGATCAGGCAAATCACCCTTACCGTCTATCGTCTCTCCCAGGAGATTAAATATCCTACCCAGCGTTTGCTCCCCCACCGGCACCGTAACCGGCCCTCCGAGATCCACAGCCTTCATGCCGCGTGCGAGGCCATCCGTGGGGCCTAGCGCTATGCAGCGGGCCGTATAGTTACCGGTCAATTGCTCGACCTCAAGAGTAAGATTGATGCCTTTATCGGGATCCTCGATCTTTATCGCATTCAATATCTGCGGAGCCTCGCCCTCGGGAAAAGCTATATCTACTACCGGGCCCTTTTAATGCTTCTGCGGAAGAGGCGATCTCTATCACTTCTTTTGTTATCATAGCCTGCCGCGCCTTATTCCTAGAAAGCGTCAGCGAATCCATAAGATCCTTGGCATTATCCGTAGCCATCTTCATCGCTATCATGCGCGCGGAATGCTCGGAAGTAAAAGAGTTAAGTATTATTATCCTTATCCTTTCATGAAGATACCACGAAAAGAGTTCATCAAGCACCGAGGCCATATCCGGTTCGGCAATATACTCTACCCCCCCCATTTCGGAGGACTCAATATTAAGTAGCTTCTCTACGACCGGCTTATGACGCAGCGTGCTGTCGAATCTCGTGTACGCCGCATATACCTCATCGGCTTTGCCATCCAAGAATATTCTTTTAAGCGACTCCGCTATCTCCGAGGCCACTTCAACGGAATAACGGCTGTGAAGATCCCCATACCCCTCAGATATTCTGTAACCTGCTCTCTTAAAATAATTAAACGCCTCCCGGCCTATCGCTATGAGCTCCACGGCATCTTTACCTTTTCTAGCCACAAACTCCTCGGTGAGGCGTATCATATTATGGTTGTACACTCCGCATAGTCCGGCATCCGAGGTCACGACGAAGATCGCTATTGATCTCGCCTCGGAGCGCTTCTTAAGAAGCGGGTGGTCCGGCATATCGGCGGACTTTAGCACGTTACGCATGAGGACCTCGACCTTGGAAAAGTAAGGGCGCGCGGTATATAAAATATTCTTCATACGGTTTAACTTCGACGCCGATACCATCTCCATGGCGCGGGTTATCTTCTCCGTATTCTCCACGCTCTTCATCCTGAGTTTTATGTTCCGTAAGGACTGAATCATATCTTGGATCTTATCTTAAACTCTTTTTTGAACTCCGATATCGCTATCTCGAGCCTGGAGGCGAGGTCCGGTGAGAGCTCTTTTTTGGATTCTATCTTGATCTCCAGATCCGGGTGCAATCTATCAATATATTTGTAGAAACCGGCTTCGAACTTTCGTATAAATCCTACCGGGAGGTCGTCTAAGTGTCCGTTCGTGCCGGCGTATATTATCATCACCTGTTTTGCCATGCTAAGAGGCTCATACTGGCCCTGCTTCAGTATCTCTATCATCCTCTCTCCGCGTGTAAGCTGCGCCTGTGTGGATTTATCGAGTTCGGAGCCGAACTGCGTAAACGCTACGAGTTCCCTGTACTGCGCCAGATCGAGCCTGAGGCGTCCCGCAACCTGTTTCATTGCCTTTGTCTGCGCTTTCCCGCCCACCCGTGACACCGAAAGCCCTATATTGATGGCCGGTCTTACTCCTGAGTAGAATAGGTCGCTTTCAAGATATATCTGGCCGTCCGTTATAGATATTACGTTCGTAGGTATATAGCTCGTGATATCACCGGCCTGTGTCTCTATTATAGGTATCGCGGTAAGTGACCCACCCCCGAGCGAGTCGGAGAGTTTGGCCGAGCGTTCGAGAAGCCTGGCATGCAGATAGAATATGTCGCCGGGGTACGCTTCTCTGCCCGGTGGACGCCGTAGGAGCAGCGACAATTGTCTATAGGCCTGCGCGTGTTTCGACAGGTCATCATAAATGATGAGCGCATGTTTCCCAGAATACATAAACTCTTCGCCTACCGCGCATCCGGAATACGGCGCCAGATACTGGAGCGATGCCGAAGTTCGCGAAGCGGCGGCTATTATAGTGGTATATTCCATAGCATTGTATTTTTTGAGTGTCTCCGCCACCTCGACTATATTGGACATCTTCTGCCCTATGGCGACATATATACAATAAACACCCTTCCCTTTTTGATTGATAATGGTATCTATCGCAATGGCGGTCTTCCCTATCTGGCGGTCGGCTATTACAAGCTCCCTCTGTCCACGACCTATTGGGGTCATCGAATCTATAGCTTTTATACCTGTTTGGATAGGTTCCTTCACCGGTTGGCGCTGCACTACGTTGGGAGCTCCCGATACCACCGGCCTGTGTTTTGACGTATGTAGAGGCCCTTTGCCGTCTATGGGCTCCCCGAGCGGTGTTACGACCCTACCTATCAGGTCCTCGCCGACAGGCATCTCAGCCACCTTGTATGTCCTCTTTACTATGTCGCCTTCTTTTATATTCTTCTCATCGCCGAATATAACGATACCGACCGATTCCTCTTCGAGGTTAAGGACCATTCCCATGACGTCCTTAGGAAACATCACGAGCTCGCCTGCCATGACATCGTCTAAGCCATACACCAGGGCTATACCGTCTCCTACCTGCAGGACCGTCCCTGTAGACTCCATCCTGAGACGGGTCTTGTACTTTTCGAGTTCTTTCTTTATAATGGACGTTACTTCTTCCGGTCTAAGCGCCATTTTAGTCAATCCTCACAGCCATCAGTTTATCCCTCATATCCTCGAGCCTCTTCTTTACCGAACCGTCCAGAACGAGATTGTCCATCGTCACCTTTACTCCGCCGAGAAGATCCGAATCAAGGTCAGAATAGAGGTGCAGCTTTTTATGCAATTTATTTTCCAACACCGATTTAAGCGACTCCAAAATATCCAGGTCAAGCGGATAGCTGGCTGATATCACGGCGTCTATCTCCTTGCCGTGGGAATATTTGACTCTCGCGTACTCGGCGATATCCGAAAATTTATCGATTCTGTCCTTCTTGAGCAATAATTTCAAAAAATCGCGTGTCTCCTGTGAAAAACCTTCCGTAAAAACCCTTTCTATCAATTCCGATTTTTCGCGATTCATGATCGCCGGATTTTCCAGAAAATTTTTCAGGTCGGGATTATCCCTGAAGATGTCCTTTACGGCTAAGATTTCACCTAAACCTTTATCAAATCCGATCGTCTGGCCGGCGTACTCCAAAAAACCTTCGGCATACATACGCTCTACTATCATTTCAGGGCTTCCGCTTTTTGGATAAAATCTTCTGCCAACTTCCGGTCTTCGGCGCCGGTAAGCTTCTCGGCTATGACTTTCTCTGCGACCGCTATCGTGATATCCACTATATCTCTCTTCAGCCCTTCCCTTGCCTTCTTGATCTCGGCGCTTATTACCTCGCGCGAATCTATTCCGGCCTTCTCCGCCTCAAAACGGGCCTTCTCTATTATCTCTTTAGCTATCCTCTCGCCCTCGGCCACCGCCTCTTCTATCTTGGCATTAGCCGCGCTATCTATCGAACCCATCTTTTTTTCATACTCGCCCATCACCTTTGCGACCTCGAGCCTCGCTTCATCTATACTCTTAAGTTCCGAGGCTATACGGGCTTTCCTATCGTCTAGAATTTTGAGGAACTTTTTCCATACGAATATGCGCATGACGAAGACGAGGAACAGAAAACTTAAGACCTGCGCAAAGATCTGGCTCGCACTTAATAGCTTAAAGAGTTCCATAGTCGGCTTTCTTTCATTTACTATTCAAACCAGGTGTGTGAACATTCTAACGACTGCTTTCACACCTGGTTTGTATCTATATCTTCCCCGCAAGCCCGAATACAAATACGAGCGCGTATATAGTAAGCGCCTCGATGAACGCGCATCCCGTGGCCATATTTATGAGTATCTTCGTAGACGCTTCCGGCTGCCTGCCGGTAGCTTCCATCGCTGCGGCAACCGCCCTTCCTAAAGCAAGCGCTGAACCCAGGCCCACCAGCCCAAGCCCGAGCGGCAAACCTATTGCAAGAACCGCTTTATAATCCACTTTTACTCCTCCTCTTTTTTTACCCTGCCCACGAGAATTACTCAGGGGTTAGTTTAAAACCTCTTCTTCCTCATGGCTAAGCACGAGGGTGAAATATATGGTGGTCAAAAGACAGAAGACGACAGCTTGAACCACCGACGCCAATATTGCCAAAAAGCTGTTGAATATGAGAAGCGGCAGACCTTTCAGTCCGAAACCGGCTATGAATGATAATAGCATATCGTCTCCCCATATATTACTCCGAAGACGCAAGGAGAGGCTTATCGGCCTTACAAGCTCAGATACCACATGCAGTATAAGCATCATTACCGGTATAAACACGGAGAATGCAACTATCCCGCGAGGCCTGCCCAGAAGATGGTCGATGTAGCCCAAAAATCCCAGTTCCTTTACCGCGGCGTATTGTACGTAGCAAAACACGCAAAGTGCCAGTGCCAAAGTCACCGACCAGCTGGCCGTTGAGGATTTGAATAGGGGCACCAGGCCTATCAGATTCATAAAAAGAATATAGACGAAGAGTGTTCCTATGAATGGTACATACGCCCTGCCTTTAGGGCCTATTATCCCGCATACAAAATCGTCTATTCCGGATACGAATAGCTCCACGGCCGCCTGGAGCCTGCCGGGAACGTTTTCTGCCTTTCGGGATGCCAGGTAAGCCACCAGCATTATAACGGTTACGGCAAGAAGGGAGAATATAATGCTCTCCCACACCAATAGGCCTTCCCCTATTTGCGTTCCTTTGAGTCCTTCAGCTAAAATCGTTACGAGGTTAGGAGCCTCTGACATTTAAGCCTTATTTGGTTCGCAATGTTATCCTTATTATCCTGATCGTCTCTCTGACGCTTGCAACAAACCCTACGGTTATCAATATGTAGGACACATAAAGCGGTGCGCCGAAAGAATTGCGCAGGTAATCGAAAGCTATATATCCCATAAGTGGACCGCAAGCGAGCACAAAAGGTATAAGGGAGAGGAGGCTCCCCACCTTGATCCAATTATAAACCTCGCGCTTCTTCCCTGCATCCGCCATTAAATAGATTATATCGCTTCGCAAGATAAATAAAAAGGAAAATCATTTAATCGACGCGTACCGGCATTATGATGAACGGTATTCCCTTCTGGTGCAGCCGTCTCTGGACCGAGAACGTCGTATAATTATACATCATCTTGGTAAATATCGTCTCCTGCGCGAATACTATCTGGCCGCCGAAGAATATGGCGTTAGGGTACTTATCAAATATCTCTGCGGCTGTGCTCGATATCTCTTCTGAAATGTCTATACCGAAAGTGGCGAAACTCTTGGAATAAAATCCCTGGTTCTGCATAAATAGAACATACCGTTCGAGTTCCCTCTCAACATGGGATTTCAGCTTATCTATATCTTCGGCTCCTTTAAAATGCCCGGCGTCGACTATTCCTGCCTGTATGAAGAAATAATTTTTAAAGTCCTTGCCGAATAGACGTATAACGTTAAAGAGCGTGTGGAGCCCCATACCGTTAAAACCGCTCACGAGTATCACAGCGGTCTTTGATTCGGCGTCGTACTCCAGCGGCATATCCTGCTTCATTATGCCGCCGGGGGTCAACTTAGATATATCTGCGGCGTTTATTAAATTATCAAGGCGCTTCAATAATACCAGCCTACGTTTATAGTATCGTCTGAATAAAACGGCGATAGTCACAAGAGACCCGGTGATAAATATTGTTATCCACCCTCCGTCGTTAAATTTCAATACAATGACAGACACAAGGATGAATGTCGTCATGACGAGCCCTATACCGTTTATTGCTATCTTTTTGAACCATGTCTTTATCTTGCGCCTTTTACGCCACCAGTAACGAACCATACCGGCCTGGGACAGGCAGAATGTTATAAAAACGTTTATGCTGTATAGGACTACAAGAAATTTTACCGAGCCGTGGCTTAAAATCATTAGTATGAGGGAGGCCCCACCCATGAGAAGTATCCCGTTTTGGGTAACAAAACGTTCGCTAAGAAGCGCAAATTGGAATGGGAACCACCTGTCTGTCGCCATATTAGCGAGAACGCGAGGTCCGTCCAGAAAACCGGTCTGCGCCGCCACAAATAGAAGGATGGCTTCCGACACGAGCGTCACTAAAAGAAATATGTAGCCCCAATGGCCCCAGCCTGATGTAATATTCTCCACCAGCACGGCATTGAGCGTCTTCCCCGGAACATGTCCGACCCTATAGAAGATATACTTCATCGTTCTCTTAGCCGTCTCAACACGCGGAGCCCTGAGTATAGGAATGCCGTTCGATACGGCTTCGATACCGGTATAAGTTCCGGCTCCCATGCTGTAAGCCCGCATTATTAGAAGGAGCATCCCAAATACGCCCATTTCGGATACGGTACTCTTAACATCGACAACTGTAGTCCGCGCAACTGTATTGATATCGGACAGGTGCATACCGACGCCGTACACTATAATGATGAAGTGGGTGATCATAAATATAAGAAATATGGGGACGAGGGGCAATACCGATTCTTTCACGCCTCTCATATTGAGCACTATGAGGGCTCCGAGTCCACAAACCGCAAACATGAGCTTATACGAATAAAATCCAGCCGGTAGAAAACTGAACAGGGCGTCGGCACCGGCAGATATTGAAAGCGTTATCGTAAGAACGTAGTCTATTATAAGGGCGCATCCGGAGACCATGCCGAGCGACGGCGACAGAAGTTTACTTGCCACAAGATAACCGCCGCCGCCTGAAGGGAAGAGCTCTATTATCTGGGAATAACTGTAGCTAATTATGAAGATTGTGACTGCAGTCGCAAGAGCCACAAATATCCCGAGGAATATGTGACTCTTAAGCGCTAGAAAAGCTTCTTCCGGACCATAACATGAAGAGGTAAGACCGTCCGCTCCCAGTCCAACCCAGGCAAAGAAAGCTATCAGGGATATATTATGAAATAGGTTCGGCTCTTGGAGGCTTCTGGCTCTTCCTATGAAGAGGGCCTTAATTTTTCCGAATAATGTCGGTTCGCGATCGCCACTCATCCGCTCTCCTCCATTGAAATTCCACCCCCGGTGTGGAGTTATTCCACACTGGGGGTGGAATTGGTTCCTTTATTTCTTACCGGGTGCCTGTATTGCGAATTCCAGCGCCGGCTTTTTGGAATGGAGTATCGCCAATACCATCGCCGCGGAAAGAGCCGCTACGATTATCCATCCGCCTATACCGAGCTTATTATATTGTACAACTATAGGCGCTATTATTACGGATACGAGGTTAACGACTTTTATCATCGGATTGAGGGCCGGGCCCGCGGTATCCTTAAGAGGATCTCCTACGGTGTCGCCAACCACTCCGGCCTTATGCCTCTCCGAACCTTTTCCGGTATTCTTTAAGGTATCGCGAATTTCATCTTCTATCGTCTTCTTGGTATTATCCCACGCGCCACCGGCGTTAGACATGAATACCGCCAAAAGCTGGCCTGAGAGTATTATACCGGCCAGGAACCCTCCGAGTGCCTCGACCTGCAGAACCAATCCAACCAGTATCGGGCTTACCACGCATATTATGGCCAAGCTTATGAGTTCTTTCTGGGCCGCTCTTGTAGATATCTCAACGGCCTGTTTATAGTCAGGCTTCACTTTTCCTTCCAGAACTCCGAGTCTGAATTGCCTGCGAACTTCTTCTACTATAAGAGATGCCGCTCGGCTCACTGCCTGGATAGAGAATGCCGAAAATAGCCACGGGATCGCGCCGCCCAGCAGCATGCCGACGAATACCTGAGGCACCGATACACGTATACCTACAGAACTAAGTTGTTCGGCTAATGGGACGCCCATTGCGGCCTGAACCTTGCTTACG
>JAPLMF010000033.1:19446-22578 GCA_026387155.1 Candidatus Omnitrophota bacterium | reverse complement strand
GACCATATAGGAACCGAATAATGCTACCGCCGCTATAACCGCGGACCCTATCGCCACTCCTTTTGTTATAGCCTTAGTGGTATTTCCTACGCCGTCTAAGTCCGCCAGAATCCTGCGGGCATTGACAGTGGCCTTGTCTTTCTCGCCTTGCCAGGCCATCTCGCCTATACCGTTGGCGTTATCGGCTATGGGTCCGAACGAATCCATGGCTACGTTGTTACCCGTTAAAGTCAACATCCCTATGCCGGTCATCGCGACGCCGTAGAGTATATAGGTAACCCTCTGAGCACCGACTATGCCGGGTATCGAACCGAATATGAGTATCGAGGAAAATATCGTGGCCGCTATCACGCAGATAGCCCATACACTGGACTCGTAACCTATCGCTATGCCGGAAAGTATCGTAGTTGCAGGACCGGTGTTCGTGGCCTTCCTGATCTCCATTACCGGCTTACCTTCCGTGCCGGTGAAGTATTCGGTGAGCCTGTCTATCGTTATCGCCAAGAGCACACCGATCGTCGTAGCCGCAAAAGTCCTCCACCATCCTCCGGGGAGCTTATTCATGTAGAAGAAGGCAAGCACTCCGAAAAGCGCGATCGATATGGCTGCCGATGTGACGAAGCCCTTAAATATAGCCTTCATTGCATCGCCGCTTTTTTCAGAAGAGGTGCTTGCCTTAACCGCGTAAGTACCTATTATGGAGCAGACCACTCCGATTCCGCGTACAAGAAGCGGGTAAATTATCCATTCAAGCCTGTGGGTTATGTGATATAAGGCCAATCCGAGTATAAGCCCCGCTACTATCGTGACTTCGTACGATTCAAATATATCGGCTGCCATACCGGCGCAATCACCGACGTTGTCACCTACAAGGTCGGCAATTACCGCAGGGTTCCTCGGATCGTCTTCGGGTATACCCGCTTCGACCTTACCTACGAGATCCGCGCCGACATCGGCGGCCTTCGTATATATACCACCTCCCACTCTCATAAATAGAGCAAGGAGCGTTCCACCAAAACCGAAACCTAAAAGCGCGTGGCTATGCCGAATATTATAAATATTATCGTTCCGCCGAACAAGCCCAGACCATCGGTGAGCATACCTGTGATAGTTCCTGAACGGTAAGCTATGCGCAGAGCCGAGCTAAAAGATACCTTGGAAGCTGCCGCAACCCTGACATTACCCTGTACGGCCATGCGCATACCAAGCTGGCCTACGATAAGCGAAAACAAGGCGCCCATTATGAACGCTATCGCCCTGCCTATACCTATTATGAGCCTCACATCATTTTCCGACCTTCCGGCAAACCTCTGCATAGCCTCGGAAGACGGAGGAACTATATATACGGAAAAGAATAGCGCGAAAGTGAGAATCGCTATTAAAGGTAATATGCTGAATAGCTGTTTCTTTAAATAAGCATCCGCCCCTTCTCGGATAGAGCCCCATACCTCCTGCATCTTTGGGCTGCCCTTATCCTCGCGGAGGATCTGATTTCTTAAAAATAGTGCGTACAAAAGCCCTACGAGCGATATCCCTAGAACGCTCCATATGGCCACCTGCTCGAACATACTGAGACCGAAAATCATCTTATCTGCCCATTCCTTTCATGAGTTCAGTATTATCCAGGATTTTCGGAGAAAATCCTGGACGTACAACTGTCTATCAATAAGTCACAATTTTGTCTTATCAAAATTGTGACCTTACGAAAAATGTCTTCTAGCATATGCCCAGAAGACATCATTATCTTCAAACTGTGGCGTTATTATAGCACCTGAGCCTGCGATGTCAATTCTTTTGTAGAATTCTAACTTACGCGGTTAAACGCGGTTTACGTGATCATATTCAAACCAGGTGTGAAAGCAGTCGTTATAGTGTTTACACACCTGGTTTGGAATAAGCGACTCTTCTGGCGGCCTTCCAGGCCTCCATGGCCCATAAAGGCAGAGAGGATATCATTATCACCATTATCCAGTTGAATAATCCCAGGGGTTCTGTCTTAAATACCTTCTGCATAAAAGGCACACACACCGCAGATATCTGTAGTAAGAATGATATCCCGCAAGCAGCTATGAGTTTCTTATTGGTCCATAACCCCAATTTAAATATCGATTCCGTAGCGCTTCGGCAGTTAAAAGAATGAAATAGTTGGCTGCACGCAAGTACTATGAACGTCGCCGTCCGAGCCCGTCCTATACCTTCATTCTCCACAAATAGCACAAGAACAAAAGCAAGTAAACTGCAGAAAGCGATGAAGGACCCCTGGATGAGCATACTAAATACCATGGGTTTTGTCACCACCGACTCGTTGGGCTTACGCGGCGGGCGCTTCATTATATTGGGGTCTACCGGATCGACTCCAAGGGCCAGCGCCGGCAATCCATCGGTAACAAGATTGACCCATAATATGTGTATAGGTAAAAGTGGTACTGGAAATCCGATAAGGGAAGCCGTAAACATCACTAGTATCTCTCCGGCATTACAGGACAACAGATAATGCACAAATTTTCTTATATTGTCGTATATCCCCCTACCCTCTTCAACCGCAGAAACGATAGACGCAAAGTTGTCATCGGTAATTATCATGTCAGAAACTTCTTTGGTAACATCGGTGCCTGTTATGCCCATCGCTATACCAATATCGGCCTCTCTTATAGCGGGCGCATCGTTCACGCCATCTCCGGTCATAGCCACAATATCGCCATGCTTCTTAAATGCGCGAACAACCCGGAGCTTGTGTTCCGGGGATACGCGGGCATAGACCGCAACTTTTTCCACTATCTTATACAGCTCATCTTCGCTTAATGCCGCCAGCTCCTCGCCGCTGAGCGCTAGCGAACCCGCTTTGAAGAGACCTAGTTCCCTAGCTATAGCTACGGCTGTATTCTTGTGGTCGCCTGTTATCATCACAGCTTTTATGCCGGAGGATTCACACTCCTTCATCGCGGCCTTCACCTCTTCCCTGGGCGGGTCCATCATCGCAACAAGGCCTGCGAATACCAGGTCGCTCTCTACCTCGGCAGCGTCCATATCTTTGGATACGCTGTCCAGTTCTCTATAGGCAACCGCCAGCACCCTCATGGCTTTATTTGCTAAAGCGTCGTTCATCTCACGAATACGGACTATGTCGTTCTT
>JAPLMF010000033.1:17374-19408 GCA_026387155.1 Candidatus Omnitrophota bacterium | reverse complement strand
ATATCGTTCTTACCGATAGGCCTGACAACACCTCTATCCTGGATCTTTGTGCAGATGCCGATGAGAATATCGGGCGCACCCTTAACAAAAGCGGTCACTCGTCCCGGTGCGCTTCTTATCATAGTCATCCGCTTGCGTTCGGAATCAAAAGGTATCTCGTCGATAAATACAAACTCTTGTTCCAGATCATCTTTAAAGAGCCCGGCTTTAGCGGCGGCTGTGAGCAGTGCCCCTTCCGTAGGATCCCCTACGATCCTGTAGACTCCGTCTTGAGATTTAAGCTCGGCCCCGTTACACAGGACCGACGTCTTAAGCGCGGTCACGAGATCCGTCTCGGATGATGGTTTTATACTATTTCCTTCAAATAGGAATTCTCCCTTAGGGGCGTATCCGATACCGGTCACATCGAAAAGTCTTCCTCCGGCAAATACAGCGCGCGCGGTCATCTCGTTTTTTGTAAGCGTACCGGTCTTATCGGAACATATCACTGTGGCACATCCGAGAGTCTCTACGGACGGCAGCTTTCTTATAAGGGCGTTACGCTTCACCATCCTGTGAACGCCAAGGGCTAGAGCTATCGTAACTACTGCAGGCAGCCCTTCGGGAATGGCCGCGACCGCAAGGCTTACAGCCGTCAGAAATACATCTATGATTTTCCCACCCCGCAGCCATTCGAGGAGAAATACGATCGCTACAAGCGCAAAACAGAGATAGACTATCCACTTACCAAAATCTTCGAGCTTCTTCTGTAGTGGTGTGGTCTCGCGTGATATTTCACTTACCATCGTAGCGATCTTGCCAAGCTCCGTCCGCATCCCGGTATCAGCTACAAGCGCGCGGGCTTTTCCGGAAATAACTGATGTCCCGGTGTAGACCATATTGGCGCGGTCCGCAAGCGGCACATCTTTCTCTATAAGAGCCGAGGCCGTCTTTATTACTGGCGTGGACTCGCCTGTAAGGCTTGCCTCCTGTACGCCGAAATTCGAAGTCACCCAGATGAGCCTTGAGTCGGCCGGCACGCTGTCGCCTGCTTCAAGTTCTATAAGATCTCCCAAAACCAGGTCTGGGGATTGAATGATCTCGCGCTCACCGTTTCTTATAACCTTTGATGTGGGGCTTGAGAGTTTTTTAAGCGCAGCTAACGACTTCTCGGCGCGGTATTCCTGAATAAAACCAAGGATGGCGTTCAATACAACTATGGCGACTATTGCCACGGCGTCGATCCACTCCTGTAGAAATCCCGACACCAGGGCCGCGCCTATGAGGACCCATATTATGAAATTCTTGAACTGATCGAAAAATATCTGGAGCGGGATTATTGCAGCTTTTGCAGAAAGCGCATTAGGCCCGTATTCGGCAAGGCGTCTTGCGGCCTCGACGGACAGAAGCCCTAAATTAAGATCGCTCTTTAAAAGCACTGCCGCTTCATCGACAGCTATGCTGTAATATCTTTCCTTGGCTATATTTTCCCCCATACCTTCACCTCTAGAATGATATCTTATTCCTCAGCCATAGGACGTTCGCATCATACCACTTATCGCCTTTGCCCCTGACTGACTGTCTCATGTATGAAATATCGAGCTTTACATACTTGGTGAGCTCTATCTCGAGGCCGGACTGGAACCTGTTCTGATTATAACCTCGGCTGTTGGAAGACACGAATATTTCGTTTGAAGCATACGGAGCTATCCCTATCCCTTTGAACTCAAATGGATATTTTAGCGCAAACTTGTTACGATATCTCACCTGGTCAGGGAACCATCTGAAGTGCCGGTATTCTATGCGATTACGGTCTTCGAACTTGAGCTTCCATATATCCTGTTTCCAGGTGAGGTTAGTATACGGCTCATCTTCTTCCATCCATTTGGTCTTGTACCATTCGTATATAAGGCGATACCCAAGCGCAAGTTCGAACCTCTTGTCGAACGCCCAGGCAAAGCCCCAGTCGTAATGCTGGTAGAATAATTCGCTGGCCGTATCACCGTACCGGAATTCTTCTTCCAGTGTAAATTTCGTTGCCTTGCCTATCTTTAT
>JAPLMF010000033.1:0-17338 GCA_026387155.1 Candidatus Omnitrophota bacterium | reverse complement strand
TTATATCCTGGGCATTCGAGTTCCAGATCTGGAAGTCGCCGCTTTGGTATGCACATGCGGTAATACCTGAAAATAAAAGGAGAGTTATTATAGCTATAGGTACTAGCTTTTTACTTTTCATGTTGTTGCCAGAACTAGACTTACTATTCTCTCCTTGGCCACCTTATATTCCCTGCTGGCCCTGATTCGTTGGGACGCTGCTATTCTCCGGTGGCGGAGAGACGACGACATAGTATACGCCGTTTGAACCAAAGTAAGGCCTGTACCACGCCCCCCGACATTCATAAGCCAATACGCCATTCACATTTTTCGACACCGCACCGGATGGAAGCACCGTAACCTGGCTACCTATCTGAGGCATCGAGTTAGACGATGCCTGCTGATCTGAGGATACAGCCGGAGCCTGGTTCTCCACTATAATGGTCGACGGCTGCGAGGCTGCGCCTATTGCGGCCCCGATGGCCATCCCGGCCAAAGCGTCATCCGCCGCACCCCAGCCCCAACCGCCACCCCCGTAATAATTATTATTATTATTGTTATTGTTATTATTATTGTTGTTGTTCCCGTTATGTCTTCCCTGTCCGCCGCCGTGATACTCGCCGCTTCCGTGTTCGCCGGGCCTCTCCCCTCCGCCGTGGAACTCACCGCCTCCGCCGCCGCGGCCGCCCGCCCATCCACCGCCCCCACGTCCGCCTCCACTAAAATGTCCTCCGCCGCCTCCTCCGCGCGCATATACGCCGTTAAACGCCGGCAGCATCATCAGTGCGGCCGCCATTACGATCGCGATCAGTTTTATATATTTCATGGCCGGCCTCCTTTCGCTGCTTTTTCATCCGCAGTATCGCCGGGAATCCTTCGGCCTTGCCGCATCGGATCAAGGAACTCGACTTTAGCCGCATTCGAAACGTTTTTGAATATAAAAGTCTCCGCGTTCACTTCTGCGTTCAACTTCCAGTCACCAAGCTCCACCGTATAACTCGGTTCACTCGCGTCATCGAGATATGTTGCGCACACCAGCCGCGGCAAGTGATCCTCGGTGCCGATCCAGATCTGCCACTCAACCCCTTTATTCGATAATGCCAGGTGGTTGGTCTTAACGCCTCCTGGGCCTGACAAGGGCCTAATAGTCGACTGACCGATATAGAGGGCTCTTACAAGACCATCGGTCATAGCTGCATACGGCTCGGAAATGAGTATGTCGGCATACGGAAATGACTTGCCTTCTTCGCGATACGCTTTTTCGATCATATCGTCGATGGTCCCGGGCATCTCTTTTACGGCGTATAGGTTCTTATCCGGCGAATATCTGGTGATTGTCTTGCCGTCAAAATAGAAGTCGTACGGCTTGAAGTCACCCGCCGTATTGGCAAATAGTTTATCGGGGCCCTGCATGACCACCTGTGAGGTCCCGTAGAGATTTATCCATATTCCGTCCTGCGTCCTAATAGGAACCATGCTGCGCGCCTGGAAACTGACGGTCTTTGCCTGAGAAAGCGTATCACTCATGAGCTTCAGTTCGTCAAGAGCGCGCTTATCCATACTCTGAGCCCAGGCATAACCTGATGCCGCCAACATGACGACCATACACATCGTCAAAACAAAACTCTTCTTCAAAAACATACATTCTCCTTTCGTAGAATACTCCGTTAAATCACTTCTTAACTATTCCAAAAAATATATTTTTTACTTTATTGACGCCGAGCAAACGTATAAGTTCGACCGCCGCACAGTAGACCGATATGAGCAAGGTTAGCCATACCTGTCTGAGCCAGAATGCGAGCCAGTTTATATCGCCGGCGAGCCTCTCCCATGCTGCGGACGGACTTCCGGTCTTTATGCTAAGACGGAACATCTCTTCTATCACGAAGAATATTATCGCTGCTATACTGAATGCTATAGTCTTTACAATAACATTGTACATGAGGGCCCTACTTGCCGAAAGCATGTGAAACATCACAAAAAAGAAGAGAAAGGCCGGCAAGAGTTCGCGAAATACCTTACCGATATGCCCGAATATGTTTTTCATACGCGACGCCCCTTATTATTATTTTGCTATATTATAACCCATTACTCTTAATCTACAAGTACATTCCCGCCATGTAGGAACTACGCACATACGGCCCGCTTTCGATGTGAAGGAACCCGAGCATTATACCTTTTTCTTTGAAATACCTAAACCTTTCCGGTGGAATGTGCTCCTTTACAGGATAGTGACGCAGGCTCGGCGCCAGATATTGCCCAATACTTAAAAAATCGCATGCTACCGAGCGCAGGTCTCTCATTACCTGCAAGACCTCTCCTTCGCTCTCTCCGAGGCCCAGCATGATACCGGACTTCGTCTTCATCTTTGGCAACATCTCTTTTGCTATTTTTAGGACTTCAAGTGATCGGCCATAGTCTGAACCTTGGCGTACCACATTATAAAGAGATGGCACAGTTTCGACATTATGGGCAAATATGTCAGGAGCGGATCTAATTACCGTTTCCAAGGCGCTTAAGGAAAGTTTAAAATCCGGCACAAGAACCTCTATCGTGGTATCAGGAGATTTTTTATGGATTGACAATACAGTATCGGCAAAAATACCGGCACCGCCATCCGGCAGATCATCGCGCGTAACACTTGTGACCACGACGTGCTTTAGCCCAAACTTTAATACCGCTTCCGCCACCCTGCCAGGCTCGTCCTTATCCGGAGGCAGCGGCACGGACTTATCGACATTACAGAAGCTGCATGCGCGCGTGCAATGGCGCCCCAATATCAGAAAAGTCGCAACGCCCTGGCCGAAACACTCACCGGCATTCGGACACATTGCCTGTTCGCAGACTGTCTCAACGCCTAGCTGGCGAAGCTGACCCTTCATCTCGGAATAGATTTTAAGGTCTATCTTCTTATTTAACCATTCGGGCTTCATATAACGAACCCGACTCCTCACTAAATTTTACGCCGAAGGCCTCACCAAAGGCTTCGATAAGCTTACTCTCTAGAATCTTTTTATCAGGGACATTATTCAATTCTTCGAAAAGAGAAGTTACGCCGGGTGAGATAGCGTCTATGGGAGACTTGAGGTAGCGTGCCGAGAACTCCCAATCTATACCGCATGGTATCGACCCATGCTGAAATATAGCGTTCTTTTTCCGTTTTTGGGCGTTGCCGCCTATCTTCTTTCCGCCAACCAAAATATCATATTTTTCGCAAGATGCGGCGCAGAGTTCATGTGGACGGGACTTGTCTTTAAAGTCCGGTGCTTCGAGAGCAAAAGAAGCCTTAAGTCCCAGTGATCCGTAGAACCGAATTAGAAATGCGCATATCTCGCGGTATGAAACTAAGGAAGATTTCGGCTCCCCGATGTCTTCCTTACCGCAGACGAAACTGTAAGTAACATCATCGTTATGGAATAGAACCCCGCCGCCGGTCATCCTCCCGACTACGCCTATTCCGTCTTCTGCGCACCGATGCATATCGATCTCGCCTGCTGGGTCTTGCGAAACGCCGTATGTAAAAGAGGGGGTGAGCCATCTGTATAGACGCAGTACCGGGATATCTTCTTCCATGTAGCGGGATAGTATTGCGGCATCGAACGCCATGTTATCAGCGGCCGACATAGGTTGGGACCGTAGAAGTCTGAATCTTCTCATGCTATTTACATATCATGGCCGCCAGCGAAGGTTCGGTTCGCGCGCGGCCTTGGTTTCATCGAGACGCTTCACCGGCATGTATAGAGGTGCCTCTTTTATTTTGGTGGGATCCTGCTCAGCGAGACGAGCTATTTCGATCATAACATCTATGAAAGCATCGAGGGTATCTTTGGACTCGGTCTCGGTAGGTTCTATCATAAGCGCCTCTTTTACTATGAGCGGGAAATATATAGTAGGTGGGTGGTACCCTCTATCTATCAGATACTTGGCTATGTCGAGCGCGTGTACGCCGTTCTTCGCTTGGCGTGAAGCCGAAAAGACGCATTCGTGCATGCAAGTCCTATCGTATGGGAGATCATAATAATCTTTAAGCTTCGCCAGACAATAGTTCGCGTTAAGGACGGCCATCTCTGCCGCCTCTATCAAACCTTCTCTTCCCAACCGCAGCATGTACGCGTAAGCCTTAAGTATTACTCCAAAGTTGCCGTAAAACGGCGCTATATAGCCTATCGACTTGTGCGCCTGGTAATCGAGCGCGTATGTACCGTCGCCGCGGCGCACGACACGCGATATCGGCAGATATTCGACAAGCTTTTCGCTCACCCCCACCGGACCCGCGCCCGGCCCCCCGCCGCCGTGTGGTGTGCCAAAAGTCTTGTGTAGATTTATGTGCACTACGTCAAAGCCGAGATCACCCGGACGCGCTTTGCCGAGCATTGCGTTCAAATTAGCGCCGTCATAATAGACCAAGGCTCCGGCCTCGTGCGCCATATCGGCTATCTCTTTTATATGCGGGTTAAATATACCGAGCGTATCGGGGCATGTCAACATAACCGCCGCGGTCTCATTGTTCAGTTTTTTCTTATATTCGGCCAAATCCATATAACCGTCTTTACCGGTCGGGATCACTATGACCTGATAACCGGCAATGGCGGCGCTTGCGGGGTTTGTGCCGTGCGACGAGTCCGGGACTAATACAAATTTACGCCTTCGGCCCTTATCTTTATGGTAAGCGGCTATCAGCATGACGCCTGTAAGCTCACCGTGCGCGCCTGCCATCGGCTGCATCGTAAAAGCCTTCATTCCCGTTATTTCCGAAAGGAGTCGCTCTGTTTCATACAACACTTCTAAAGACCCTTGGGCGAGTACACCTCCGCCTGAAAGCTGGGGAAGCAGCGGATGCACATCGGAAAACCCTTCGAACAAGGCAATGCGCTCGGTAAACTTCGGATTATACTTCATTGTGCATGAACCGAGCGGATAGAAATTAGTATCTACTGAGTAATTAAGCCTCGAAAGGTTCGTATAATGGCGGACTACATCCAGCTCGCTCAATGACGGGAGATTCGTATCTTTTTTACGGAGGTACTTTGGGTCTAGGCCCTTAGCCTTGGGAGCTCCTGTTTTCGCATGCGAAGGCCCGCGGCGTCCTTCCTTGTGCTTTTCAAATATGAGTTTCATAACACCGCCTCGAGACTATCAGAAAATTTACGTATCTCTTCTTTAGTCCTCTTCTCTGTAACAGCGACCAGAAGATAATTGTCCATGCCTTTATAGAATTTCCCCAGTGGGAATCCCGGCGCAAATCCCTTCTCGATCATACGATATACTACTTCGTTGGCGGGCCTCGGCAATAATATTGTGAATTCATTGAAGGTCGGAGAACTGCGTTTTACTTCGACTCCGGAAACTTTTGATAGTGTGTCTTTAGCAAATTCCGCATTCCTGTAATTATGCTCGGCCAGCTCCTTTAAACCTTCCTTACCAATGAGGGCCACAAATATCGCCGCGCGAAGCGCGCATAGAGCTTCGTTAGAACAGATATTAGACGTCGCCTTCTCGCGACGGATGTGCTGCTCGCGCGTCTGGAGAGTCAGGACAAATCCTCTTTTACCATCGGTATCTACCGTAGCGCCAACTATTCTGCCGGGCATCTGCCTTACAAGTTCCTGCTTGGCGGCCATGAAACCCAGATACGGCCCCCCGAAAGAAAGTGGAATACCTAAGGACTGGCCTTCGCCCGTAGCGATATCAAAGCCCATCTCTCCCGGGGACTTAAGCATCCCCAAAGATATCGGGTATACGGAAGCTATGGCAAGCGCACCGAACTTATGGACTTTCTCAACAACATCACTATGGTCGTCGACGGCACCGAAAAAGTTAGGGTTCTGCATTATTACTGCCGCCGTCTTATCGTCGAGATGCTTCACGAGCTCGTCTCGCGAACTCTGCCCGTGCACTACCGGTATCTCGACAAACTCGACCGACAGGTTCGACGTGTAGGAATAGAGCATCGTGCGGTATATTAGATTGACCCCGCTATCGACTATTATCTTATTACGCCCGGTCGATCTCACCGCCATCATCGCCGCTTCGTAAAGAGCGGTGCCGCCATCGTAGAGCGAGGCATTTGAAACATCAAGGCCCGTAAGCTCGCATATTATCGTCTGGTATTCGTATATCGCCTGGAGCCACCCCTGAGAACATTCGGGCTGATACGGAGTATAGGCGGTATAAAATTCCGATCTGCTGACAAGCGCGTCGACCGCCGCCGGTATGAAGTGATCATAAAACCCCGCACCCACAAAATTTACAAGGCCTGTCGCGTTCTTCGCGGCAAGCTTCTTCAGGCGCCCGGTGACCTCAAACTCAGACATCCCGGGCGGGAGATCAAAAGACTTTGCCCTTAAGCTCTTCGGTATATCTTTAAATAGTTCTTCAACAGAAGATATCCCGATGATTTTAAGCATCTGGCCGATCTCTTCCTGCGTATGCGGAACATAGCTCATTTTGAAAGTCCTTCTACGTAGCTTCGGTAAGCCTCTTCATCCATAAGATTTGCCTTTTCGTCTGGATTGGAAATCTCCATGACGAAGATTTGGCCTTTATCATAAGGATGCTTATTTACGAGCTCCGGGTGCGCGACGAGATCCTTATTTACGGCGGTGACTTTCCCGGATAATGGCGCATATACGTCCGAAGCGGCTTTGACCGATTCGACTGTAGCGCAGAATTCCGTTTGTTTAATCATATCCCCTATCTTAGGTAATCCTATGAATGTTATATCGCCCAGAGAACTTTGAGCATAATCGGTAATACCTACATATGCGGTACCACCCTCGATGCTCGCCCATTCATGCTCTTTTGTATAAAAACGATCTTTAGGTATATCCATTTCTTCTCTTCCTCCTGTTAGAGCGACGTCTTGTTATAAAAAGGTTTTTTAACTACCTCTACGGGTATCTCGATAGCGGCCTCTTTTACTATAAGCCGCGCGCCGGCCTCCTGCTTTTCGGAAACGTATCCCATACCTATACCTACCGAAAGGCTCGGTGAAAAAGATCCGCTCGTAACGGTCCCTATGCGTCGGCCTTTGGAAAATATACCAAAACCATGGCGCGGTGAACGCCGGGTTTCAGCCTTAAAAGCGATGAGATTATCTTTCAATCCTCTCTCCTTCTCTTCCAACAAAGCACTCTTACCTATAAAATCTTTTGAGAAATCTACAAACTTATCGAAAGACGCTTCAAGAGGCGTGTGCGCCGTATCAAGATCCTCCCCATATAATGGATATCCCATCTCAAGCCTCAGCGTATCGCGGCTGCCGAGACCCGCCGGCTTTACGCGTTTATCCTCCAAAAGAAGCTTCCATAGCCTTACCACATGATCAGCCGGGATGTAAACTTCATATCCAAGCTCTCCCGTATAACCTGTACGGCTTACTATACAACGTTCGCCCCACAGGAAGAACTCGCTAAATGTATAGTAACCCAGGCTCTTCACCCTATCGCCGAATATCTTTACGAGGACCTCTTTGGACTTAGGGCCCTGAACATCTAGCTTCCCCAGTTTATCGGAAACATTCTTAAAGCTGCATTTACCGGTCATGTTCTTTAAAAAATGCTTTTCATCTCCGAAAATAGTGGCGGCATTCACTACAATCATCCAACTTTGATCTTTTACACGATATACGATGAGGTCATCGATCACTCCACCGGTCTCATTCAGGATAAAACCGTAGCGGCAGGACCCCAGAGGCATCGAAACTATATTTTGGGTGACTACCCTATCCAGACCGCTTGAGAGGGGGTCGGCTTCAAGCTCGAATTCACCCATGTGGCATATATCGAATATGGAAACCTCGCTTCGGGTATGCGCATGCTCGGCGAGTATGCCATCGTATTGGATCGGCATGAGCCATCCTCCGAAAGGCGCCATCTTTGCGCCCATCGCCACATGCGTTTCATATAGGGGTGTTTTTTTAAGTATCTCGGTTCCTGCTATGTCCATTATCTCTGGTATTCCTGTCTACGCGTAAGCATCTATTATATGGCAATTATTCCCGGAAACAAGAAAATTCTCCAACCCCGCCTCATCGCTATAAACATAGCGTGGCGGGGTGCCTCTAGATTAAATAGGTATCTTAATCCGGAGACATCTGCTATAATATACACAATACACCAGGAAAGGGTTAGTGAATAATATGAAGATTAAGGAATTGGCCGAACTTATAGAAGGCCAAGTAGAGGGTTCGGGTGACATCGACATAAAAGGTTTGAGCGGCATAGATAAGGCTAAATCCGGAGATCTCACCTTCGCCATAGATGAGGACAGGCTCGCGGGAGCCGAAAAGAGTAACGCCTCATGTATCCTCACGAATAGAACGATAAGAAAGTCCTCAAAAGCCCTCATCAGGGTAACGAACCCCAAACTCTCCTTTCTCATAATCTACAACACCTTCAACGCGCCAAAAGACAGGGAATCGTTCATACACCCCATGGCTACGGTATCAGACTCGGTTACCATGGGAAAGAATGTCTGGATAGGCCCGAACGTCTCCATCGAAGAAGGCGTAAAGATAGGCGACCATGTCATCATAGAATCGAACTCCTCGATAAAGAAGAATTGCAAAATCGGCTCTTTCTGCCGCATTTACCCGAATGTCACGCTGTACGATAATACCGAGCTGCAAAAAAACGTAACCCTCCATAGCGGCGCGGTGATCGGTTCGGACGGATTCGGCTATGTAAAGGATAAGGGTAAGATTTATAAGTTCCCCCAGCTAGGCAAGGTTATCATAGAAGACGACGTAGAGATAGGCGCGAATACCACCATAGACAGAGGGTCTTTGAGCGATACCGTCATAGGCGCTGGTTCAAAGATCGATAACCTTTGCCAGATAGCGCATAACGTCAAGATCGGTAAGAACGGACTCATAGCGGCCCAGTGCGGCATTTCCGGAGGCACCATCATCGGGGATAATGTTACAATGGGCGGCAAGGTAGGTATAGCCGACAATTTGATGATAGGCGATGACGTGACGATGGGCGCCGCAAGTGTCGTCATAGGCAGCATAAAAAAAGGATCTGTCGTCTGGGGCTATCCGGCAAGATCGATAGCTCACACCAAGCGTCAGATGGCCATCCTATCACGCCTTACGAAGAATTCCAGAAAGGCAAACTCTCTTGGCAAGAGATAATTATTCATACAAAAAATACCAAAGAGAACTTACGAAGAAAAAGAAGAAAGAAGAGAAGATGCAGCGTAAACTTGATAAGAAAAATCTGGCTAATGGTTCACCGGATGGAGTGTCCGGCGAATCCGCCGCGCCTAACCCGATCGAGACCCTAAATGTCCAAGATAATAAAGTCGAATAAAAAACGCAGGTTCTGCAGGCTACCCAGCTGTAAGTGTCTCTTAAGTATCTATAATTTCTCTACACACTGCCATGTCCACCGGCATCTCGCCCTGATCAAGCGCCCCGTATCGGCGTCTTCGGTATAACCTTTTACCACCCCCGGACATACTCGATAAAAGAGAACATCTTTTTCGCATCTTTCGGAGAAAATACAAATTGCTCCACATCTCTGGACAAGAGCTTAAAATCAAGCTTTATCGAACGTTCAAGCAGAGCTAATTTCAGCATCTCCTTATCTTTAATACCGGCTCGTTCTTTCAAATACGCAAAATTTGCTTCTGTTTTCCCGGCCAAAAATACAGCATCATAAAAATCCCTGCCCATCGCCCGTTTACGGGCAAGAATAGCATAAAACTTCTGAGCCAGCAAAATATCAACAGGGACAACGCTAATACCCGTAAAAACATCAAACTTATTAATGACTACCCGCTCGGCGGAATATTTAACATTCTGAGGCTCAGCATCCAGCTTAATCAAAATCTTTTCGTCTTTATGGCTGGAAAGTCCTTCATCAAACAAAACCCCTATAACCTTGATATCCGCGCTAAAAGCCCCTTTAAAAGAAGTGCCGGTTTGAATAACATACCCCTCCAGAGTAAGCTTCCTTGCCACTTCTTGAGTTAGATCTCTAAAATCGTCCTTCGTCATCCCCCGGTTATCAAAATCCAGATCCTCAGAAAATCTGGGCAGCCCATGCACGATATGAATTGCTGTGCCCCCCATAAATACCAGCTTTTGCCCGTATCGACTGGCAAAGACCGCCTCCAGAATTTTATATTGTAAATACTCCCGCAAGAGATTGCGCTTAAAATGCCGCAGCTGTTCAGGAAAAAATGATTCTATCTTTTTAAGTTCAAGCATGCTTAATATACTCCCAAAAATTATTTACCCTGCGCACCAAAGATAACTGTCCATAAGTACCTAAATAGCTATTGATCTTATCTCGATCCATAAGTTTAAGAAATGCCTCGCGATTAATACGCAGCCCCTCGAAACTTGCGGCATCGCGAAGCTGGGTCTTAATGTAAAAAAGATCCAGAAAAGCCTTTTCCGGAGAAGCTAGCTTAAATATCTTTTCATTATTTTTTAAAAAATCAAATCCAAAATACATCCTTGGCCGGAGAGTTCTGTAAATAAATGATCCGATTGGAGTTTTAAAGTGGCTGGTTTTACGGGTTGACGCGGAAGTAAATCCATAGACGCTTTCCGGAATAAGCCCATAATAAGCAAGTGCCATTTCAAATGAAACATACGAAGGCGCGTAAATCCGGTTGGCGATCTCAAAAAGAACTTTCTCGTTAAGTGCCCTGTCAGCAAAAATGTAATATCCCCTGACAACCTTGCGAATATATCCTTTTTTCTGCCATTCGTTAAGCCGCCTGCGATAAAACGTAGGGTCAGCCTGCCGTATATCAGCTATAGAAAAGACCGTAAACAACCCCATTATCTTTTGAAATTCAATATAATTCATACATTTCTCCAAAATGCTATTTATAACATCTATAAGAAATATACCATAGGGATAGCAGATTGTCAAGCTGGAGGTGCAGGGTCTTCTTTATTTGTCCACTAAAGCGGCTTTCGGATCAAGCTTGGCACCTAGAGCAACCGTCAAGCCCAGCACGACCCAAAAAAGGAAACTCAGCTGAAAAGAGTAGAGATGGACCTCAAAGGAGCTATGTACCAAAAATGCCAATAATCCGGCATTTAATCCTATAAAAATAAAGAGATTTAGGGATTTGGGTGTTCTTAAACACACTTCGATGCTCCTATAAAAAACATACCCCACAAACAAAAGAAAGCTCAGTAACGAGAAGACACCTGACTCCGCCCATATCTGAAGATAACAATTATGCACGTAATAGGCACCGAAGTTATTGGTGTAGAGAGCGCAGTAATCCATAAAGGTCCCGACTCCTTTACCAAGAAAAGGATGTTCTTTAATCATCCTCAAAGCACCATGAATAAGGGTGAGTCTCTCGCTGTTACTACCCTGTTTATTCCGACTGAATAATAAAACTATTCCTACCAGCGGCATGAAAAATAGATAACTAGATAAAAAGATGGGCCAAAATACTTTTTTAATTCTAGAGTAGCTAAAGACCAGGATTATAAAAATCAAGCCTGCTATAAGGCCCAACAACCCGCCTCTAGAAGTAGTCCAAACCGAAGCCAAAATAAGCAGTCCGGTAACTAGCAAAAGTGATAATTTAACGACGCCTTTCTTCCATCTCCACAGAGAAAATGCCAAAGCAATAGGAATGATACAAGTTAGATAAGCTGCCAAACTATTTTGATTCTTAAAAGGGCCTATGCTAGGCGAATAGTTTTCTATAAATCTCCCTCTTAAGAATTCAAGTCCAAGAAACTTTTGCGAAAAGACTGTAAGCCCCACTAACGCCGCGCTAAAGAGAAGAACCTGCACTCCCTTTAAAATGCGCCCGATATCCCGGAACGTGTCGATTATTATCCAAAGAAGCAAAGGAAACCTGCCCCATTTTATAAATAGCGCTGTTAAACTTTTAGCCATTAAAGGCCCACTGTTAAATAACGATAAACCCATAAAGCCAAAAAATAACAAAAGTGCTATAAAAAATATTTTATTAGCTTTTATACTGGAGAAATCCGGGGACACGATCTTCTTGATCAAAAAGCATACGATCGCCAGGCCGGCAAAGATCCCGACTAGAGATATGGAGATCGGAATGAAAAAGATAACCCCATAAAGCGCATACTCGACTGCTGCATCTAAAAATCCGAGTACCCTTAATTTCATATTTTTATAAGCTCTTGCAGTTTTTTAACTATTGCCGCGCTATCCATAACATTAGCAGCCGTTTCTAAATCTTTTATCTTCTTTCTCAATATCCGCGGGTCAAAAGTATCTAATTCCGCAATATAGATCTTATCCGCTTTGGTAGCTTTGTCTTTTTCACTATTTAAAAGCGTCTCCTCGAATAGCTTCTCACCGGGCCTGAGTCCGATATACTCTATCTTTATATCCTCATCTGGTTTTAAGCCATAAAGAATTATCATTTCTTTTGCCAGGTCCAGAATCTTTATCTGCTCCCCCATATCCAGAATAAAGATCTCTCCGGCTTTGCACATACTCCCCGCCTGCAGCACAAGCTGGCTTGCCTCACTAATACTCATAAAATACCTTTTAACCTCAGGATGGGTTATGGTTATTGGTCCACCCTCCTCGATCTGCTTCTTAAATAGCGGGATCACACTTCCGTCTGAGCCTAAAACATTGCCAAACCTGACTGCCATATACTTAGTTCTCGAGATCTTAGCTTTGGCCTGTAGGATCATCTCCACAACTCTTTTGGTCATCCCCATAATACTCGTAGGGTTTACCGCCTTATCGGTAGATATAAAGATAAACCTCTCTACCTTGTAGTGGTTCGCCGCATAAATGAGATTCCTGCTTCCGATAATATTATTTTTAATTGCCGCAGCGGGATTCTCTTCCATAAGAGGCACATGCTTATGCGCTGCCGCATGAAAAACTATCTCAGGCTTATAGAGAGAAAAAACGTTCTTTAGTAGGCCTACATCTCTTATATCCCCGATTATAGTCCTGAACTTGATATGCCGATATTTTGTCAAAAACTCAATCCCCAAATAGTAGACATTATTTTCATTGTGGTCAAAGAGCAAGATCTCTTTAGGGTTAAACTTCACTATCTGCCTGCATAAAGCCGACCCTATTGAGCCGCCGGCGCCGGTAACTAAAACCACCTTTTCAAATAAGTACCCTTTAATCTCTTTTTCATCAATGGTAACTGTTTCTCTACCTAAAAGGTCTTCGGATTTTATCTCTCTGGGCTTAACCTCCATATCTCCGCTAAATATCTTCTGTAATCCCGGAACGATCCTGATCTTAACAGATGGGGTCTTACAATGTTTAACGATATTTCTTATCTCCTCGCCTTTAGCGGAGGGAATAGCAATAATGATTTCTTCTACACCATATTTTTCAACGATATAAGAGATATCGCTGCGAGAGCCTAAAATACTTACTCCCTGGATACGTAGATTTCTTTTTCTTCGATCGTCATCAATAAACCCAACTACCTCTATATTGGCTTTAGGATTTGTCCGGCTTTCTCTTAATATTATAACCCCTGCTTCACCTGCGCCTACGATCAAAGCCTTTTTACGCTTAGTCTTATTTTCGGGACGGAACTTCTCCCTGACTAACCGGTTAGTAAAACGAATGCCCGCTACAAAGCCAAAACTTAAGATAAAATCCAAGATAAAAACCGAGCGCGGAAAACCAACAAAGGTATGGATAAACATAATCGCGGGAATAAACAAAAGCGTAGCTGAGACATTCGCCTTAAGGATTCTCCAAATATCATCTATGCCGGCATATCTCCATAAACCTGAATAAAGCTCGAAATGCGCAAAAATTATCATTTTAATGAAGATGAGAATTGGAAGAGTTTTGACTATCACCTGCCACTGGCTGCTATCAATTTTAAAATCTAATCGCAGATTAAAGGCAAGTATATATGCCAAAATCACCAAAGCTAAATGGATAGCTATGATGATTAAACGCCGGCATCTAAATAATAGCTCTTTCAGATTCATAGTCTGTTATTATACACCAAGGTATGGTTTTAGCAATCAGTTGTTGCGATTTTTTAGTGCTGGACGCCTTCTCTTTTTAAGACCTTTATAGCAGTCAAAAGGATGATATAGAGGTCGAAGGCAAAGGAACGGTGGTTAAGGTAATACTCATCAAAAGACACCTTTACGGAAATCGGTAAGTCATCTCTTCCATTTACCTGGGCCCAACCGGTGACTCCGGGAGTCAAAGTATAGTGCAGGTCGAGGGCCTACAAAACTCATATCCCCCTTTAAAACGTTAAACAATTGTGGCAGCTCATCAAGCGAGTATTTACGTAAAAATCCTCCTCCGGGGATCAAATAATCTCGGGGATTTTCCATTAAGTGAGTGGCTATCTGAGGCGTATTTAATTTCATGGTCCTGAATTTAGCCATTTTAAAAATAACATTATTCTTACCGACACGATCTGTCCAGAATATAACCGACCCCTTAGACGTCAGTTTAATAAACACGGCAATGACTAACATCGGGATACTAAGCAGAATCGCCAAAACCAAAGCCAAGATTATATCAAAAATACGCTTCATCTTTTAGCTCGAGCAAATACCTTGCCGGTTTTATCGTCGTAAGATACATATCCGGTAGTAGAAAGTAATCGTAAACGGTGCTCAAGGATCTTCTTCCAATGGCTGCGCTGCTCAAACTTCTTTGCCCATTGCTTCCCTGCCATACCCATACGCCCGCGTAGCCCTTTGTCCTCAATCAAAGTTTCTAAGACTTCCTTAAGCTTGCCAACCGATTTACAGGGGATCAACAACCCGGTTTCGCCGTTCAATACTGAATTTCGTGAACCTGGAATATCGGTTGCAATAACCGGCAACGACATGGCTGAGGCTTCAATATTTACATTGCCAAAACCTTCACGGTAGGATGGCAGCACAAATATATCCATAGCAGCAAGGAATTCCTCGGGTTTATCCTGATATCCCACGCGCAGAACATTCCGATTATGTTGAAGCATCTCCTGAACTGCGATTTCAAATTTACAAATACTATCTTCCATCGACCCCACTAGTAGTAAATATAAACCTACATTTTTTTTAACCAGCTCTTTAAAAGCGAGAACTAGCTCATTTATACCCTTATCCCTGCACAACCTCCCAATGAAACCGACGACGATAGAATCCGGGGGGATATTTAAATCGTTTCTGACTTTGACATTTTTTCCCTGAAACCTATCAGAATCAAACCTATCCAAATCTATACCGCTGGCACTCCCTTCGCCTACTACGCTTATCTTCTCAGAAGAACACAAGCCTTCGCTAATCGCAAAATGGTAATTACCATAGCTATCCGGCGAAACATGAGTGCTAAAAAAGCAGCTTAATTTCTCAATTGTTTTCATTACCGCCCTGAGTAATCCGGTCTGACTTGTATAATAGACCCCCCACATAAGATATAATCGAACCGGGATCCTGCATAACCAGGATGCAGTGCTTCCTAAAAACGCAGCTTTTGGCGTACAATATTGAATAATATCAAACCTTCCTTTTTTTAAAACACGCACGAGGCGTATAAATGCCCCCAAATCTTTCAAGGGTGAAATCTCCCTGCGCATAGGAAGAAAAATATATTTAACACGGGATGAAAGTTTATTAATAAGCTGTTCATCGGGAGATGTAATTACGGTAACCTCAAATCCTTTATCAACAAAAAAATCTAGCAGGCCGTTATAGAAAAAAACCAGTGTGATAGGAACCGTGGTCATAATACACATCCGCACAGGTCGTTTATAACTATCTGAATAGACATCAACCATCTTTGATAGCCATCCTTTGCATTTAAGCCATGAAGCCGTGCGTTCAAGCCCTTTGCTTAATCCGTATACATAAGTAAACCCGAGCTGCTCCGTAATTTTTCTTGAAGAATAGTGGTAAAGCGAGCATAATGCCCTGACGCGCATTGGAGTAAGCGGGTAGCTTGGAATCAATCGGCTCAAGATATAGCTTGTATATAGCGCGGGCTTAAATGGTACACTAAAGTTTTTATAGAAAACGCCTAGAGATTCTTTTGCTTTTTCACTAAAGTCACCAATAGTTGTTTCGTCGTTTATTAAAAAACATTCACCTATCGCTTTGTCATTTTCGGCTAGTACTATCAAAGCGTCGGCAACATCTCTAACATATATGTAATTTGCTATTCCACTACCATTATCAAGCAGGAAATATTTTCGTTGTTTAATCGCCTTGAGCAATTGATAAAAACTATCTGCTGGGTCGTCTTTTCCTTCCCCAAATATATTGGTTGGCCTAAGAACAGAAACAGGGATGTTAAAATTCCGGAAATACCCCCAGACCGCCGATTCAGCCTCAAGCTTAGTCTTTTCATACTCACTAATAGGCTCACATACGGATTTTTCATCGATGAAAATCATTTTACCCTGACCGCATACTCCGGCACTGCTCAAATAAATAAAACGACTGATCGGGGATTCTCTCACGACGTCTAACAGATTCTTTGTGCCACCAACATTGGTCATACTCATCAACTCCGGGATTCTTATCTCTGAAGCAAGATGAAAAACCCAGTCGGAATCAAGAACAAGAGACGCCAAGGCGGACCTGTCGGACAATCCCCCTTCGATCACCGTAACCTTCTGATTTAAAAGATCCCGTGGAATTATGGCGGCATCCCGAGTCAAAATTTTAACTTGCACACCTCTGCTCAGAAGAGATTCGACAAGATGTCTGCCTACAAAACCCGTTGCGCCGGTGATCGAGGCAGTCAGTTTTTTCATTGAGGATCTTCCTGTCTATTTCTTGCAGACACAGATTACCGATTTAACAGTACACGGAGTAAATACGCTAATTTTGGAAAAATATTATTTCGGCCGTGCTTTAATCCGATACGGAGGTTCTCGCACATAGCAATATTTTTATTTTTCCAGCCAAAACCTCCCTTTTGTACATTTACCAAATGTTCATGACATTTCAAAAAATTAATCCCGGACTTATAGCATCTGTAAGTAAAATCATAATCTGCCGACACTAGATAATTCTCATTAAAGTTTCCAATCCGGCCGTAGACGTCTCTCTTTACAAAACACGCGGGGTGAATGACGGGATGAAGGACCGGAAATAATGAAAAGGATCGGTTGTTTTTTAAAACAGGGCTGGCATCCCGGCCATTTTTGTAAAACATAGCACGCCCTATGACAATATCAGCTTCCGGGTTCTTATCAAAAACGGAAATAACATTTTCCGCCGCTTTGGGCTCATACCAATCGTCGCTGTGCAGTATAAATACGACATCGGCTTCTAAAGCCCCTATTCCCATGTTCAACGCTCCATAAATCCCATTATTTGAGGATTGGCACAACACCTTAAATTTAATACTGGCATTATCGCTTTTCGCTGAATCAATCG
>JAPLMF010000091.1 GCA_026387155.1 Candidatus Omnitrophota bacterium | reverse complement strand
AGCGAGCGGTCTAACAATAAAGGATATAGAGACAAAATTTTCAAGGCCGGAGTTTATTCCTGCCAAGGCCAATCTAACCAAGATCTATGGCGAGGCGGGTGACTATGTCGTATGTCGGTATGATATGCCGGGTAGGGAAAAAGCTCATTTTATTGTCGTATATGATAAAACAAACGGACAAGCCCCTGAATGGTTTGCCAAGGGGCGCGATTATCCGTTGGAGTACAAAGGTTCGACGGTAGTGCGTCTACATAAAGCGCAGCATCTTATAGCAGTTTATAACACGGAGAGAACCAGTTGGGACGACAATGCCGGGTTGTATGAACATTATTTATTGTTGGATACAAAAGCCGGAAGAGTGGTTGTTGATAGCGGTGCTGCGCGTAGTTACAATGGCCCTGAAAGCTATAAAACAGTAGTCGGTAGAGATTATTGCGTTCTGCTGGAAAGAGGAGTTAACTACAATACCCATTATGTGGATAAAAAACAGCAGGCCCACGAAGCATATGTAGAATTAAATATACATAGTCTTACGGGAAGAAGGGCTATTCATAGCCTTAATTCATACTGGTTTTCACGGGAACATTTAAGTAATTTACAAGACATCAAGATCATAGGTGGACATTATCTATTGATGGAATACTTGCCTAGCGCAGAATCATGCTATATAGAGCTGTACGACATCAGAGAGCTGCTGAAAACCGATTCTTTACCCAGGCCTTTCTACGCAAGTTCTTGCGCTGGCTATGTGTATGAACCCCAAACCAATAAATTTAGCGTAGACGGGCAAACTATCGACCTTACCGCGCCAGATTCGCGCGATGAGATGACTGGTGAAGGCGATACGTCGAAGAACGCGCTGCGCAGGGACCTCGGGCTTAATGGCGAAGCGCCTGTTGCGCAAGCAGTTTCAATAACGCCCGCGTATGCGTTGCCGAAACAAAAGTCATCTCTGGGTATGGCTGACGATAGCTGGACCATTGAGCAAATTCAGAGAAGCCGCTCTTTCGAAGCTGTTAAGAGGGATGGCCATGTACCATTAAGGAAAGGGTATCATATCCTTACAGATGCTTTTAGGCGCGGCCAACATTATTACAACCGTTATGAAATAACGCAAACAAGTAAAGGGGGATATATCGGTCTCGAACCCGTTTCGCGCGACGGATCAAGGCGGATTGGTTCCGAATTTTTTACAAGTAGAGGTACTCTGGATGCTGCCATTACTTTTGTCAAGCGAACTAGGTCAGTCGCACCGCAACAAAATAATACAGTTGGGCGCCCGCGTGAAGCCGGCAAGAGCCCTCTCGATCTGTTGACGCTTATCAGGCGGAATATCAAGCCGGGAGATGTTATCTCGGCGCCAATACTTTACGACTTCTATTTAGCGCAGTATAAAAAGTTAAGATTTGAGGCTCCCGCTAAAAGGGATTCGGCGTTACGTACGATAGAGCGCGATCTATTCGGAGCGATAAATTCTCTTTTGGCGATGAGATTTATAAGAGAGCTTCCCGGAAAGGGCCCTAATGGCGAAAGGCAGTTCGTCGAGGTTACGTACGATACGAGGGCGGCTAGAACAAACGTAGCGCAGGTCGGGACGCCCGTTAAGTCCATCCTCGAAGTTATCGACGAATACGGCGCGCCGATATCAAGAGAGAACGGACCCGGCGTATTGATGCCAAGCCCGACAGAGATAGCCTCGTTTTACCCGGCTATAAGTATGCTGGAGAGTGAGAGGGTCGAAGTTTACCTTCCTAAGAATATCAGTGATTCTTTGACAAGATCGGTGACTGAAGAGATAAGACGTATAAATATAGTGATAAGAGAAAGGATAAGAGAACATACGGCGCGTACGGATAATATAGACGACCCTATAAAAGTAGTGCCTTATAATTCGTCGAACCTGGAATCCTGCCTTGGCCGGAAAGGGGATGGGGTTAGAAGGATATTTGTAAATGATATCTCGATGACTGCGGACTTTAGAAGACTTACCGACAGTGAGGGTGGGCTTGACCTATTAAGGGGCGCGCGCATATTTACCGCTGCGGTGCCGGCAGGAAGAGGTGAGACAGAAAAGACTGTCAACCAAGCGTGGCTTATTAAGGTAGCTATACTTGTATCTCTTCTTGATGAGAGTAATATAGTTACTATAGGTGCGACACTCAGAGCGGAACTTGAAGGCAGAGGGATCGATGACCCGGTGAAGTTTGTATTGAATCTCTCAAAGGTTGAAGATAGCTCTATATCCAGAGAAAGGGTCAGGGATCGGATAAACTATTTCCTGGGCAATATAGTAGTGCTCTCCACCTTTATAGGGGAGCAGTTGAGGATACTGAAAGCATTCTGGATAGCGGCGTAAACTGTAGTTTCATTCCGGGAAGGGAGCCGCTAAATATCGGTTTCGTTCCCGGAATGGATTTTTAATGGGAATGGGTCAGTTTTACTGTCTCTTTCCCGGGATATATTTTGACAGCCCTGGGCTAGCCCCCGGGGCTATTTTATTTGACACATTCTGCACTATTATCATATAATAACAACAATATTCCATATGTACCTTTAACCGTTTAAAAACGAGGGTCCAGGCATGAAGAGCGATAAGATCAAAAAAGGTGTTGAGAGGGCAGGCGCAAGGAGCCTGTTGTACGCTACCGGTCTATCTAAAGATGATATGGCTAAGCCCTTTATAGGGGTCGTCACTTCGAGGACGGATCTCATACCCGGTCACATCCATATGCCGAGGCTGGAACGTTTCATCGAGCGCGGTATATGCGCCGGAGGCGGGGTGCCGTTCTTCTTCGGCGTTCCGGGGATATGCGACGGTATCGCTATGGGGCACTCTGGTATGCGCTACTCTCTTGCTTCGCGCGAGCTAATAGCCGATATGATAGAGTGCATAATGAAGGCTCATTGCCTCGATGGGCTCGTCTGTCTTACCAATTGCGATAAGATAACTCCCGGCATGCTCATGGCGGCCGGTCGACTCAATGTCCCCACGATAGTCGTTACGGCGGGACCCATGATGAGCGGAAATCATAAGGGCAGAAGACTCTCGCTCGTAAAGGACACTTTTGAAGCCGTCGGCAGGTTCAAGGCAGGCGATATATCGCAGGATGAGTTAAATACTCTTGAAATGTGCGCATGCCCCGGAGCAGGAGCCTGTCAGGGGCTTTATACGGCAAATTCTATGGCTTGTGTCACGGAGGCGCTGGGTTTGAGTGTTCCGGGCTGTGCTACCGCCCTTGCCGTCTCGGCTAAGAAGGACAGGATCGCTCAGGAGTCAGGCGAGAAGATAGTTAACTTGGTTCGCAGGAACATACTGCCGCGATCTATTGCAAGGCGCGAGGCATTCGAGAATGCTATTAAGATCGATATGGCGCTCGGCGGCTCCACGAATACCGTCTTACATATAATCGCCGTTGCTAAGGAATTTGGTGTAAATATACCGCTTGAGCTTTTCGATGAGATATCGAAGGCGACCCCTCACATAACAAACATATTACCGGGGGGAGAGCACTTTATGGAGGATCTCGATTCGGCAGGCGGGATACCTGCGATAATGAAACGTATGAAGAATCAGCTTAGTGATATCATGACTGTCAGTTCAAAGACGATCAGCCAGATAGCTAACGATGCTCAGATACTCGATGAGAATGTCATCAAAGACTACAAGAACGCCTATCATAAAGAAGGCGGGATAGCGGTCTTAAAAGGTAATCTCGCGCCGGAAGGGGCCGTCATAAAGCAGACGGCTGTTTCGGATGCCATGATGAAGTTTAAAGGCAAGGCGAAGGTCTTCGATTCGGAAGAGGCCGCGATGATGGCTATAATGGCCGGAAAGATAAAGAAAGGCGATTGTGTTGTAATAAGATATGAGGGCCCGAAGGGCGGTCCCGGCATGAGGGAGATGCTCTCGCCCACAGCAGCGATTGTCGGTCTGGGGCTGGCCAACGATGTTGCACTCATCACCGATGGACGTTTCTCCGGCGGCACACAAGGGCCGTGTATCGGGCACATTGCGCCTGAAGCCCAGGCGGGCGGCGTGATAGCTATAGTCCAGGATGGCGATGAGATAACGATAGATATACCGGCCCGGCGGCTGGAGTTGAAAGTCCCGGAGGATGAGATAAAATTGAGGCTCTCAAAATGGAAGGCACCTGTGTCCAAAGAGACCGAAGGGTATCTGGCAAGGTATGCCAAGGCCGTGTCATCCGCGTCAAAAGGAGCTGTGTTAGAAGCATGAAGATGACCGGAGCAAAGATACTGATAGAGTCTCTTAAAAAAGAGGGTGTAGATATAATATTCGGCTACCCCGGTGGCCAGGTTCTGCCAATTTTTGACCAGCTTTACGATGCGCCGATAAAGCTGATGTTGACCCGCCACGAACAAGGTGCGGCGCATGCGGCAGACGGTTATGCCAGGGCCACGGGAAAGACCGGGGTCTGCCTTGCGACTTCCGGGCCAGGCGCCACAAACCTAGTCACGGGAATAGCTACCGCATATATGGATTCTATACCGATGGTCGCGATAACCGGCCAGGTCAAGAGTTTTCTGATAGGTAACGACGCGTTCCAGGAAGCCGATATAACCGGTATCACCAGGCCTATAACAAAACATAATTATCTGGTTGAGGATATTAAAGACCTTGCCAAAGTGATCAAGGAGGCTTTTCATATAGCTTCTACCGGAAGGCCCGGACCTGTCTTAATAGACATACCCAGTGATATACAGATGCAGGAGACGGAATTTAGTTATCCCGAAAAGGTGGATATGCGGGGATATAAACCGACTTATGAAGGTCACCCGGGGCAGATAAAGCGTGCCGCGAAAGCGATATCGGATTCCAAGCGTCCGATACTATATGTTGGGGGCGGAGCTATTATATCCAATGCTTCCGAGGAAGTTAGGGAGCTTGCTATAACCAACGACATACCGGTAACGATGACGTTATTGGGGCTCGGCGCATTTCCGGCTACACATAGATTAGCGCTCGGAATGCTTGGGATGCACGGTACCGCGTATGCGAACCATTCTATAATGGAGTCTGACCTCATAATAGCGGTCGGCGCAAGATTTGATGACCGTGTCACGGGTAAGCTTGACGAGTTCGCCCCGCACGCCAAGGTCATACACATAGATATAGATCCGGCCAGCGTCTCGAAGAACGTCGACGTTGACATACCGATAGTCGGCGATGTGAAGACTATTTTGAAGAAATTGAACAAGGCGGTGAAGAAGCCGGATACTAAGGATTGGATAGCCAGGGTTGAAGATTGGCGTAATAAACATCCGGCTATACGACCACAATATGTCGTTGAGCAGATATACGAAGCGACCAAGGGTAACGCGATAATAACGACCGAGGTCGGGCAAAATCAGATGTGGGCCGCGCAGTTCTATAAATTCATGAAACCGCGTACGATGATATCGTCAGGTGGTCTCGGTACGATGGGTTATGGCTTCCCAGCGGCAATAGGCGCGCAGGTTGGTTGCCCGGATGAAGTTGTATTCGACATAGCCGGGGACGGGTCGATCCAGATGAATATACAGGAACTTGCAACGGCGGTCATAAATAAACTGCCGATCAAGATAGCCATACTTAACAACTGTTGTCTCGGTATGGTGAGGCAGTGGCAGGAGCTATTTTATAAAAAGAGGTACTCCTATACAGGGTTATGTTACGATTCGCCGGACTTCGTGAAGCTTGCCGAAAGCTACGGAGCAGTCGGTATGAAGATAACAAAGAAGAAGGATGTGAGGCCCGCGATAGAGAATGCGATAAAGACGAAGAATGTAGTCGTCATGGACTTTCGTGTCGTCGAGGGAGAGAATGTCTTCCCGATGGTGCCCGCAGGCGGTGTCATAAACAAGATGCTCGGCGTAGATGGGTTGGCATAAGATATGAAACATACGATATCGGTATTGGTTGAGAATAAATTCGGAGTATTGGCGAGGATAGCGGGACTATTCAGCGCTCGCGGGTTCAATATAGATTCGCTTGCGGTCGGACCGACCGAGGACCCAAGCGTCTCGCGCATGACGATAGTTTCCAAAGGGGATGATAAGACGCTTGAGCAGATAAAAAAACAGCTCAATAAGCTCATAGACGTCATAAAGGTAGTTGATTTTAAAGAAGGGGAGTTTGTTGACAGGGAGCTGGTGCTCATAAGGATAGCTATCAACACAAAGAACCGCAAAGAAGCTCTCGAGGTGATAGACGCCTCCGGAGCCAAGGTTGCCAACGCCGGTTCTAAGTCGATATCGATCGAGGCTGCAGGAGATCAGAATAGCATAAAAGATCTTTTAGAGCTCTTGAAGCCGTTCGGCATACTCGAGGTCGTCAGGACCGGGCGGATAGCTATGGGAATAGATGAGAGGATACTGAAGGCAGACGGAAAGCCGGAAGTTAACGAGTAGAAAGGAGCAGTTCGAAGATGGCAAAGATTTATTATGACAAGGACGGTGATTTGAATCTGTTGAAAGGAAAGAAGATAGCGGTAATAGGATACGGTATACAGGGTCGGGCGCAGAGCCTAAATTTGCGTGACTCAGGCCTCGATGTTATCGTAAGCGAGCTTCCCAATACTCCGAATTTTGAGCAGGCCAAGAAGGATGGTTTTAATCCCCTTCCGGCGGATGAAGCGGCAAAACTTGCTGATGTGGTGCAGATATTGACGCAGGATCACGTACAAAGATAAGATCGTAAAGCACATGACCAAGGGCAAGGCGCTTCTATTCTCGCATGGATTCAATATCAGGTTTAAACAGATAAAGCCTTCCAAGAAGATAGATGTTATTATGGTGGCACCAAAAGGTCCGGGCGCTTTGGTAAGGCGTATGTATGAAGAAGACAAAGGCGTTCCGTGCCTTGTCGCAGTTTTTCAGGACGCGACCGGTAACGCCAAGAACATAGCCTTAGCGTATGCGAAGGGTATAGGCGGCACCAGGGCCGGTGTCATAGAAACGACTTTCGAAGAGGAGACCGAGACGGATCTTTTCGGAGAGCAGGCGGTATTGTGCGGTGGAGCCACGGAGCTTATCAAAGCAGGTTTCGACACGCTTGTTAACGCCGGATACCAGCCTGAGATAGCGTATTTCGAGGTGTTGCATGAGTTGAAACTCATCACAGATCTGATCCAGGAGAAGGGCATAGACGGTATGAGATCGAGGGTCTCCAATACTGCGTGTTATGGCGACGTGACGCGCGGCAAGAAGATAATTACCGATAAAACCCGCAAGGCTATGGAGAAGATGCTGAAAGAGATAAAGAGCGGCAAGTTCGCGCGTGAATGGATAAAAGAGAACGAGCTTGGACGGCCCAACTTTAACGCGATACTTAAGGCCGAACGTGAGCACAAAATAGAAAAGGTGGGCGCGGATCTTCGTAAGATGATGCCGTGGATGGAGAAAGCGTAAAACGAAAAGCGTAAAGTTATGGAAAAGATAATAGTATTCGATACGACGCTTCGTGACGGAGAACAGTCGCCGGGGGCGAGCCTTAACCATGCCGAAAAGCTTGAAATAGCAAGGCAGCTCGCCGTCCTCGGAGTAGACGCCATCGAGGCGGGATTCCCAATATCGAGCCCCGGTGATTTCGATGCTGTAAAGGCCGTTGCGAAACAGGTCAAAGGGCCGATCATATGCGGCCTTGCCAGATCTATTGAGAAGGATATAGATGCGGCGTACAACGCCGTCAAATATTCGGACCGTCCGCGCATACATGTCTTTCTGGCGACGTCGAAGATACATATGAAGTATAAGCTCAAGAAGGCTGAGGATGAGATAGTCAAGCTCGCCGTCGCTGCGGTCAAACATGCCCGCTCAAAGTGCGTCGACGTGGAATTCTCTCCGGAGGATGCGTCCCGTACCGAAAAGGCCTTTCTCTATAAGGTCGTGGATGCGGTAATAAGCGCAGGAGCATCGACAGTTAATATACCGGATACGGTCGGATACACGACGCCGTTCGAATATAGCGAGCTTATAAAGGGCATAAAAGAGAATGTGCCTAACGTAGAAAGTTGCGTCATAAGCGTTCATTGTCATAACGATCTCGGGCTTGGGGTTGCTAATTCGCTTGCGGCGGTCTTAAGCGGTGCGAGGCAGGTTGAATGCACGATGAACGGCCTCGGAGAAAGGGCCGGGAACGCTTCGCTCGAAGAGATAGTCATGGCGATATATACCCGCCGCGACATATTCAAAGGTATGACGACATCGATAAACACGAAAGAGATATATAAGACGAGCCGACTTGTTTCGAAGCTGACCGGCATGCCGGTTCAAGCGAATAAGGCGATAGTTGGCGCCAATGCCTTTGCGCATGAATCGGGCATACACCAGGACGGTGTTCTTAAAGAACCGAGCACCTATGAGATAATAAGGCCTGAGGATGTGGGCTTCGGCGAGACGAAACTCGTCCTGGGGAAGCATTCCGGCAGGCATGCGGTAGTTGAAAGGCTGAAAAAACTCGGGTTCGAGCTCGATAAAGAACACCTCGATAAAGCTTTTGACCGATTCAAATTGCTTGCCGATAAGAAGAAAGAAATATTTGATGAGGACCTCGAGACGATAGTCGATGAAGAGCTCTCGAAAACGAGCGAGGAATTCAAACTCGAACACTTTCATATCTCATCAGGCGACGAGGTTAAGCCCGAAGCCACGATCAAGCTTAAGTCCCATGGCAAGACTATCGAGGCTACGTCCACCGGAGACGGTCCGGTAGATGCGTGTTATAAGGCTATCGACAAGATGACCGGTTCTAGCGGGAAACTTTTGGACTACCAGATAAGGTCCGTTACCGGTGGTAAGGATGCGCTGGGAGAGGTCTCGGTGAAGATATCCTTTAAAGGCCGCGTCGTCTCCGGCAGGGGAGCTTCGACCGATATAATAGAGGCGAGTATCAAGGCGTATATAAATGCCGTCAATAAGATCGCGCGCAAATGACAAAGATGATATACGGTGTCCTCGGCCACCCGGTGGGGCACTCGCTCTCACCCGCCATGCAGAATGCGGCCTTTAAAGCGGCTGGCATAGATGCCGAGTACGGCGTTTATGATGTTGCGCCGGAAGGCCTAGAGGATTTTTTGTCGAACCTATCCAGAAAAGGCATATCTGGCCTCAATGTAACGATACCCCATAAGATAAAAACAAAAGAATATATTGAGCAAAACGGGTCACTCGATTCGTTTGCCAGGAAGCTCGGCGCCGTCAATACGGTAAAACCGGGTCCTGACGGCAAGCTATGTGCCTTCAATACGGACGGCCCCGGGTTCTACCGCTCGCTTGTCGAAGACCTTAAGTTCGAACCGGAAGGCAAGTCGGTATTCGTGCTCGGTTCCGGCGGCGCTGCTACAGCGGTCGTTATGTATCTGGGAAACGGGCCAAAGAGGATATTCATATCGGATGTTGATGAAGAGAAGACCACGGCGCTTAAAAAACATTACGACGGGTATTATGACAGATCGAGGATCTCTATAGTGGACCCCATGAAGATGGAAAAAGATCTTGATGCAAGCGACCTTCTGGTGAACGCGACTCCGATAGGCATGAAGGACGGTGATCCATCGCCTATAGTAAAAGACATGCTTCACAAGGGGTTACGTGTATACGACCTTGTTTATAACAGGCCCGCTACAGAGCTCGTCAGAGACGCGACTCGTCTGAAACTTCACGCCGTCACAGGCCTAGGCATGCTCCTATATCAGGGAGCCATAGCCTTTGAGATATGGACAGGCCGGCCGGCGCCGGTCACTGTCATGAAGAAAGCTTTAAAGGAAGCGTTAAAGGTAAATGGATAAAATACTTATATTCATATCCGGAGCGATAGTCGGCAGTTTTCTTAATGTATGTATATATAGACTGCCGAAAGGTGAGTCTATAGTAAGTCCGGGATCGCATTGCCCTAAATGCAGAAGACCGATATTTTGGTACGATAATGTGCCTATCTTGAGCTATGTCATTCTTAAGGGCAGGTGCAGGTTTTGCAAAATACCGATAAGCCCCGGTTATATTATAGTCGAAGTCATTACTGCCTCCCTCGCGGTAGCGCTATTCACCGCGTTCGTCCTAGGGCCGAAATTCGCGGCGTACAGCCTGCTTTCCGCCGGATTGATAGTTGCGACATTTGTAGATCTTGAGATACGCGAGATACCGGATGAAATATCGCTTGGCGGTCTTGTCGTAGGACTCGTATTTGTGGCAATATTACCCGGCACATTAGGGGCCGCGTCATGGAGTAGGGCCTTAATAGGATCGGCTCTGGGTGCCTTTGCCGGCGGCGGCTCTATATATCTCATGGGGTTCTTCGGAGAGATGGTATTTAAGAAAGAAGCGATGGGTGGAGGTGACGTCAAGCTCATGGCTATGATAGGCGCGTTTTTAGGATGGAAATTGGCGCTATTAACATTTTTCATCGCTCCATTATTCGGATCGATAGCAGGTTTGATACTGAAGGTAAAGGACGGGCGGGATATCATGCCTTACGGACCGTATCTGTCGCTTGCGGCCGTTACTTCTATATTCTGGGGAGATAAGGTGCTCCGGATGCTGTTCTACGGTATGTGATAAAAGGAGGTATTTTATGCTTAGGTACCTGACAAGCGGTGAATCACACGGGAAGTGCATGCTTACTATACTAGACGGTCTGCCTGCCGGCCTCTTTGTCGACAAGAGACTGATAGACGCCGAACTTTCCAGGCGCATGTTCGGTTACGGCAGGGGTAAACGCATGTCCATAGAATCGGATAGGGTAAATGTACTTTCAGGCCTAAGGAAGAACAGAACCATAGGCAGTCCCGTCGCTTTATCCATAGAGAATGCCGATCAGTCGATAGACAGGCTTCCGGCTGTTGTGGACCCGCGTCCCGGGCATGCGGATCTTGCCGGAGCGCTTAAATATAATACAAAGGACGCAAGGGATATTTTGGAAAGAGCAAGCGCCAGGGAGACGGTGGCGAGGGTCGCTTCCGGGGCGCTGGCCAAGATCCTGCTGAAAGAATTTGGTATAAATGTGACGAGCCACGTAGTGCGGATAGGACGTATCGAGGCCAAGACTAGGGGGCTCGGTGTGCGCCAGATAGAGACTATGGCCTCGAGGTCGCCGGCCAGGTGTGCCGATCCGGTTGCGTCGCGGCTCATGCAGAGGGAGATAGATGAGGCCTCCGCATCCGGCGACTCGCTCGGCGGGATCTTTGAGATAGTAATAAGCGGGGCGCCAGCGGGACTGGGAAGTCATGCCCAATGGGACAGGAAGATAGACGCGAGACTTGCGATGGCTCTCGTATCGATACAGGCTATAAAGGGAGTGAGCTTCGGAATGGGATTTGCGGCCGCCTCGGTTCGCGGCTCCATGGTGCACGACGAAATAAATTTTAACAGGTCTAAAGGGTTTTTCAGGAATACGAATAACGCAGGAGGGATCGAGGGCGGTATGACTAACGGCGAAGATGTGATCATACAGGCCGCGATGAAGCCCATAGCGACACTTAAGAAACCTCTGGGCAGCGTAAATATGAAGACGAAGAAGAACGCGGCGGCGTCCGTCGAAAGATCCGATACGTGCGCGGTGCCTGCGGCCGGAGTTGTGGGGGAGAGCGTCGCGGCTATAGAGGTGGCAGGCGCTATGATAGAAAAGTTCGGCGGGGATTCTATCATCGAAATGAAGCGCAATTTAGATGGTTATCTGAAACAGATAAGAAAGTTCTAGCGTGAAGAATATAGTTTTGGTGGGTTTCATGGGGACGGGCAAGACTACCATAGCGACTCAGGTCGCCAACCGTCTCAAGATGAAGTATGTCTCGACCGACAGCCTAATAGAGAAGCGTGAAAAGCGAACGATAAATGAGATATTTACCGATTCCGGAGAGGAGTACTTCAGGGGTATTGAATCCGATGTGGTCCGCGAGATATCTCGAGCTCAAAATATCGTGATAGATACAGGCGGTGGGGCTGTTTTAAGGGAAGAGAATATTGCGAGCTTCAAATCCGGGGGAATAGTTGTATGCCTTACAGCCGATCCCGAGACTATCTTGGAGCGCACGAAGAAGTACAAACACAGGCCTCTTTTGAACGTTGAAGACCCGAAGAGAAAGATAAGGGACCTTCTCGCGAAGCGCGGAGATTTTTATGCTAAGGCCGATCACTCGATCGATACGGGAAAGCTCACGGCCAGACAGGTCGTGGAAGAGATCATAAGGATCGTTATACAGGATAGAGCGGATAGAAGCGGAACCTCTCCGGAGGGGATGGATAAGGAGATCTCCTCATGACAAGGAAGGCGCGGTTATGGACCGGAGTTACGATGATTGTCCTGTTGCTCCTCAATTATGCCACGTTCGCGATACCGCTGGCTAAAAGATCTTCTTCCATAGAAGAACGGGCTATGGTGATGATGCGCGAAGACTTCGAGTCGGGGAAGGCGCTCAAGGGCTCTGAGAACGATTACATACTCCAGATACTGAAGAAGGAGAAAGCTGTAATAGATGGGAAGCTCGGGATGCTAAATATGGCGGCCGCGAGCCTCGCGATAGTCATTGCGAGTTGGACGCTTTTCGGAATGATATCAAATAAGGGGAGGTCGAGATGACCGTACTGCATAGGAGCATACCGGCGTGTCTTTTGTTATTTGCAATTCTTCTCGCCGGAATAGCCGGCGCCGATACAGTATATCTTAAGAACGGAGGCAGAATAATCGGCAAAGTCATAAAGGATAACGGTAGCATGGTAACTATAAATATAGACGGTGGGACGGTTGTACAAAATAAAGCCGATATAGTTAGGATAAAGACGGAGGCGGAGACTCTCCAGCCCAAAGAGTCTGAAGTGCTGAAAACCGCCGAAGAGGAGTCGGCCACTCCTATGCTAGATACGAAGAAGACGAAGAAGGGGCTCTTTGGGATGGTTGAGGGTGTTGTTGATACGGCATTCTCTATACTGAAGTTCGATTTTATTAAAAAAAGCAAATGATACGTCAGATAACGCCGGATGATAAGGAATACCCAGCGAACCTGCGCAATATTTATGACCCGCCGAAAGTTTTATATGTTAAAGGCGGTTTCGATGAGCGCGACAGTATAGCTGTAGCGATAGTAGGCTCGCGCAGAGCCTCGCCTTATGGCCTCGAAATGGCGGAGAAGTTTGGATATGAACTTGCCTTGCGCGGGGTAACCGTAGTGAGCGGGATGGCTATAGGGGTGGATTCCGCGGCCCACAGGGGCGCGTTGAAAGCGAAGGGGCGCACGATAGCGGTGATGGGTTCAGGTCACGGTAATATATATCCGTCGCAGAATAAGAAACTTTATGAAAAGATTTCCGGTACGGGGGCGGTCGTGACCGAATATGAAGAGAGCGTCGAGCCGCTGCCGTATAATTTTCCACGGAGAAATCGCATAATAAGCGGCCTATCCTTGGGCGTTGTGGTGGTCGAGGCCGCGCGTAATTCCGGAGCGCTTATAACTGCCAATTTTGCGGCCGAACAAGGCAGGACAGTATTTGCCGTTCCCGGCAAAGCGTCATCCCATACATCTGCCGGGACGAATGAGCTTATAAAGGATGGTGCGGGCCTTGTTCAATCGGTCGATGATGTTATTGAGGAGCTTTCGATAAAAGAGATAAAACCCTTAAATGATGAAATATGCGGTAAGACAGATGGCAAGATAGCTAGGATGACGAAAGCGTATGTATACAACTCGCTTACCGAAGACGAAAGAATGGTCTATAAAGCCTTGTCGGACGAGCCTATATATATTGATGACATAATCGGCTCCTCCGGTATCGATATAGGCAGGGCATCGAAAGCCCTGTTGTCGCTGGAGCTCAAAAATCTTATAAGAGAAGTGCCAGGAAAGCAATTCATCAGAAAGGATGCATAAAGAAGATGGCAAAGAACCTAGTTATAGTCGAGTCACCGGCGAAAGCAAAGACGATAAATAAATTCCTGGGTAAGAATTTTATGGTCACGTCCAGCATGGGCCATATCATAGATCTTCCTAAATCTAAGCTCGGCATAGATGTTGAGAACGATTTCAAACCGGAATATGTTGTGATAGCCGATAGAAAGAAGAACCTGTCGGCGCTGAAGAAGGAGGCCAAGGGTAAGGAGGCCATATACCTTGCGGCCGACCCTGACAGGGAGGGAGAAGCTATAAGCTGGCATATAGGCAATGCGCTGGCCGACCCCAAGAAGAAATTCTATCGTGTGTCGTTCGATGAAATAACGAAGGACGCTGTAGTGAATGCTTTTAAGCATCCGCGCGATATCAATATGAGCCTGGTGAATGCGCAGCAAGCCCGCAGGATACTCGATAGGCTGGTTGGATATACGATAAGTCCGATACTATGGAAGAAGGTGGCCAGGGGTTTGAGCGCCGGCCGGGTACAGTCTGTCGCGGTGAGACTCATAGTCGAGAGGGAAGATCAGATCAGGGCTTTTAATCCCGATGAATATTGGGAGATAGCCGCCGAATTAAAACGAAAAGCCGATACCGAGAAAGATAAGTTTACTGCAAAGCTGGCTCTCTACAAGGATAAGAAGATAGAGGTTAAGACGAAGGCAGAGGCCGACGATATAGAAGGGAATTTAAAGGATACGCCGTTTATAGTGGGCGAAATCAAAGAGGGTAAAAAGAAGAGAAGCGCGTATCCGCCATTTACGACCTCCAAACTGCAGCAGGAGGCTTTCAACAAGCTCAGGTTCTCCGGCGCGCGTACGATGCATATAGCTCAGACCCTTTATGAAGGAATGGAGATAGGTAAGGAGGAAGCGGTAGGTCTTATAACCTATATGAGGACGGACTCGGTAAGGATATCGAATGACGCTCGTGACGCCGCAAAGGTGTATGTTCTCGAAAAGTTCGGGAAAAAATATTATCCCGATTCTCCGAATGTATACAAATCGAAAAAACGCGCGCAAGAGGCACATGAATCGATACGTCCGACCCTTCCTTTGAGGGAACCCGATTCCATAAAAGATGTGCTCTCTCCGGACCAGTTGAAGTTGTATACACTAATATGGAACCGTTTTATATCCAGCCAGATGTCACAGGCCGTATACTCGCAAACTACCGTGGATATAAAGTGCGGGGATTATATATTCAAGGCCGGAGCGATGAAGGTTGTATTTGACGGATATACCGCAGTTTACGAGGTTGAGGAGTCCAAGGAAGGCGATGGTGATAAGGATAAGGATAAGCTGCCGGAGCTTTCGGTGGATGAACCCCTGGACCTTATGGGCCTTTTACCAAGTCAACATTTCACCAAGCCTCCGCCAAGGTACTCAGACGCGTCGCTAGTCAAAGCGCTTGAAGAACTGGGTATCGGGAGACCTTCTACATACGCTCCTATTATACAGACGGTAACGGCAAGGGATTATGTGGGGCGCGAGTCCGGGTATTTTAAACCTACAGAACTCGGGACGATAGTAACGGGACTGCTTTTGGAACATTTCCCAAAGATACTGGATGTGGAGTTCACCGCAAGGATGGAGGACGAGCTCGATGGCATTGAAGAGGGCGAGGCTGACTGGCAAATCGTGCTGAAGGCGTTCTACTCCCCGTTCATACATTCGGCCGACCAGGCAAAACTGAATATGAAGGACGTCAAGAAAGAGGTTGTTGCTACCGACCAGATATGCGGCCTGTGCGGAAAACCTATGATCATAAAGTGGGGCAGAAGGGGCAAGTTCCTAAGTTGTTCCGATTTTCCTACATGTAAGAATGCAAAATCTATCACAAGCGGCGTTAAATGCCCGACAGGCTGCGGCGGCGAACTCGTCGCCAGGCGTTCAAAGCGTGGCCCGTTCTACGGCTGCACGAATTATCCGAAGTGCATTTATGTTGCCCGTAAGCTTCCCGAAAAGGAAAATCCGGTATAATGCGGCGGTTCATAGAGAAATTCATAAACTACCTCAGAGTGGAGAAGGGTTCTTCTTCACATACTGTGAAGAACTACTCTCTAGACCTCGAGGCTTTTGCTATTTTTTTGGGTGATAAGGATATAAGCTCGGTAGATCACTTGGCGTTGCGCAAATTCCTAGCCGAGATGAGATCTAAGAATTACGCGAAGCGTACCATAGCCAGAAAATTGGCAAGCCTTCGCACATTCTTCAAATTTATGTATCGCGAAGGGCATATAAAGACAAATCCCATAACGGCCGTGTCAACCCCGAAGCTTGATAAGAGGTTGCCGGTAGTTCTGGACGAAGGTAAGGTGGAGCGGCTCGTACAGGCGCCGCGGATCGACGACCCGGCGGGATTAAGGGACAGGGCAATACTCGAGACGCTATATTCTACCGGTGTCAGGGTGAGTGAACTTGTCGGACTGGATACCGGTGATGTCGATTTTATAAGCGGGGTCATAAAGGTATTGGGAAAGGGCTCTAAGCAACGTATTTCACCGATAGGGGATATGGCGCTGGGCACCATACGAAAGTATATAGAATCCAAAAACGAAAAGAAAGTTCGCGATAAGGGCGCTGTCTTCCTTAACAAGTCCGGAAGAAGGCTTACCGACAGGAGCGTGCGGCGTATAGTAGACAAATATATAAAGGTCGCCAGCATAAATGAGCATATCTCTCCGCACTCACTTCGGCACAGTTTCGCGACACATCTTTTGGACAGGGGCGCCGATCTACGCAGCGTTCAGGAGCTATTGGGGCATATGAACCTTTCAACGACCCAGATATACACGCACATAACTATGGAGAGGCTCAGAGAAGCGTACGACAAAGCGCATCCGAGGGCATAAAATATGTTATATGATACTGCGTTTTTAATATTTTCGCTATTCTACCTGCCGACTTTGATATTTAAGGGCAAGATGCACGCGGATTTCGGCGAGAGGTTTGGTCATTACGCCCAAGATAAGCGAAAAGCGCTTGCCTCTCTAAAAGGGGCTATATGGATACAGGCCGTGTCCGTAGGAGAGGTCGCGGCCTGTAGGGGCCTCGTAGATAGACTTAAGATCGTCTTCCCGGATAGGAAGGTATTGTTGTCGACTATAACTAAGACCGGTAATGATCTTGCCAGGAAGCTATTTGGAAATGACGCCGTCATAATATATTTTCCTTTAGACTTAAGTTGGATAGTCAAGAAAGCGGTGTCGCTGGTAAATCCGAGCCTCTACATAATGATCGAGACGGAAATATGGCCGAATATGATACGAGAGGTATCTCTGCGCGGTATACCTTCGGCAATCGTGAACGGGAGGATATCGGACAGGTCCTTCGGTAAATATAAGCTAGCAAAACCGTTCCTATCGAAGACCATGAAGAGGATAGGCGTATTTTGCATGCAGTCACTTCAGGATGCCGAAAGGATAATAGGCTTGGGTGCGCCCAAAGAGAGGGTGAGGGTTACGGGGAATATGAAGTTTGATGCCGATGTATCAGTTGATATCGGCAGGTCAGAATATATTAAGAGGTCAATGGGGATGGCCGATAGCGACACGCTTTTGGTCGCCGGCAGTACTCATAAGGGCGAGGAAGTGATCGTTCTTCAGGTATTCAAGAAGCTATCCGCGGAATTTCCGCGGCTTAAGCTTTTGATAGCACCGCGCCACATAGAGCGCACCGGGGAGGTCGAAGAGGCGATCAAGTCGTTCGGCTTGACGTCGGTCCGGTTCTCTTCGATATGCGGTACACAGGATTTAAAAAGAGCTCCTCAGATATTTATACTCGATAGTATAGGGAAACTGCGCGATATATATTCAATATCAACTATTGTATTCATGGGCGGCAGTCTCGTTCCGCACGGAGGGCAAAATCCTATTGAGCCCGCGGCCCTGGGGAAGCCCGTGATATTTGGTCCTTACATGTTCAATTTTCGAGAGATAACGGCTGCGTTTCTCGATAACGGAGCGGCGATACTCGTGAAAGAGTCAGAAGAGCTATTTGACAGCATAAAGATGTTGTTGACGGCCCCTGAGAGACTCTCGGAGATGACGAGGTGCGCCGGGCTGGCCATAACCGAGAAGCGCGGTGCGACGCAGCGGAATATGAAAGAGTTAGAAAGTCTTAGTGCGGAGCGAAGCGGAGCCTCCCCGAAGGGGATAACCTAAAGCTTACCTACCTGCGGTAGGCAGGCAACTTATAACTAATCTATGTGGGATTTCATATATTCGCTGATGACTGATAAACGAAACGGAGGGGTCTTCAAGATCCTGAAGGCGATCTTACGTGTGGCGTCCGTTCTATATGGCCTGGGAATGGTGGTAAGGACATTACTTTACAAGTACAAAATATTCGAGATCCATTCAGTGCCGATGAAGATAATAAGTGTGGGTAACATAACCCTCGGCGGTACAGGAAAGACGCCTTTTGTAGTCGAGCTTACACGAATATTCAGGGAAGAGTTCCGTAAAGAACCGGCCGTCCTTATACGCGGCTACGGCTGGGACGAAAGCGCGATGCTTAAGGCCAAGCTTAAGGATACACCGATCCTCGTAGGAGAGGAGAGGGCCAGGTCTGCCCGCCGTGCCATAAAACTTTACGGCAGCGATACGGCGATACTCGACGATGGTTTCCAGCATTGGGAGCTTGGACGCAATCTGGATATAGTCCTCGTCGATTCGCGCAATCCTTTCGGTAATGGGTGCTTATTCCCGAGAGGCGTATTGAGAGAAAGGAAGAGCTCTCTTAAAAGAGCCGATATTGTGGTATTGACCAAAGTTAATTTTGGCACAGGCGATACAGAGCAGTTAAAAGCCGAGATATGGAAGATCAGGGGCGATATTGAAATTCTGGAGGCGGTGCACAGACCTAGACACTTCTATGATACGAAACAGAGGAAGGATGTCGATCTTTCGCGGGTATCCGGGAAGCGCGTCATGCTATTGTCCAGTATAGGCGACCCGGAATATTTCGAAGATACCGTAAAAGGCTTGGGCGCTGTCGTAGTTGAGCATATAGCTTTCGGCGATCACCATAATTACAGCGAATCCGACAAATCGCGTATAATAAAAAGGTGTTCCGAGAGAGCATTCGATCTTATAGTGACAACAGAAAGAAAAAGATGCTGTAAAACTGGCAAGGATGAGTATAATCTTTTCGGATCATACCGTTCTTGTTCTAGTTATAGCTACCGATATAACAAAAGGCAGGGAGGCCTTGATTGGCAGACTACATAGCCTATATAACAGTTAGGGTCTTGAATTTCATATTGGGTTTCGTTCCTATAAACGCGTCGTTATGGTTGGGAAGGCAGATAGGCCGGCTGGCCTTCTTCTTTAATAAGAAGAGGCGGCTAATAGCCTACGCAAATCTGAAGGCGGCGTTCGCAAAGGAGAAGCCCCCTAAGGAGCTCAAGGCTATCACAAAACGCGTCTACCAGAACCTCGTGCAGACGTTCGTAGAAATTCTTAACCTTACCAAGGTAAACCGAAGGTATGTTGACAGTTACGTCGAAGTCGTTAATATGGATCGCATACAAAACGCTGCGAAGTCCGGTCGCGGGACGATACTTCTTACGGGGCACTTCGGAGACTGGGAGTTATCGAGCCTTGTCAGTTCGGTGGAGGGTTTCCCGATAATGGTGCTGGCGCGCGAACAGAAGATGAAACGTTTAAACGAGCTTTTGAACCGTTTGAGGGAATCTAACGGCTGCAAGGTGATAAGAAAGGGGATATCGACCAAGAGTATCCTAAGGGCGCTCTACGAAAAGAATATAGTGGGCATACTCTCCGACCAGGATGCCGGTAAGAGCGGTGTATTTGTAGACTTTTTCGGCCGCCCCGTTTCATGTCATTCCGGACCGTTCGAGATAGCCCAGAGGACGAACTCCCTTGTATTACCTAATTTTATTGTCAGGACGAAAGGAGCCTGTCATAAGCTCTTTCTCGAAGAGTATATAGATCTTAAGGACCTTTCGTCTTCAAAGGAGGATATAAAACAGGGGGTTTCAGAGTTCACCGGTTTACTCGAATCATACATAAGGAAGTATCCGGACCAGTGGCTGTGGCTTCACAAGAGATGGAAGTCGACGCCCGTAAGGACCGTGCTCGTATTGGACGATGGTAAGGCCGGACATCTGAACCAGTCTATGGCCATTGCCGAGGATATAAGGAAGGCCAGGATGGTCGATGGATACAAGCCGGAAGATATCAGGATAACTGTCGTCAGGGTAAAGTTTAAGAGTCCGTGGGCAAGGTCTTTATTGGGAGTATCGGCTTCATTTGCAAGCTGGCGGTGCCACGGATGCATGAAGTGCATGAAGGCATGCCTTGATGAAGATACGTACGAAACGCTTATGAAGACATATTCGGATTTTGTGATATCATGCGGGTCCAGCCTGGCCGGTGTTAACATATTTATGTCCAAAGAGAATAATGCGAAGAATATAGTGGTTATGCGACCAGGTATATTTATGGGCCTTAATAAATTTAAACTAGCGCTCATACCCGAACATGACAGGCCGGCGCAGAAGAGAAATGTTGTAAGGACCGTGCTGGCCCCTAATCTGATAAATGAAGAGAAGATCCGTAAGGACGGCGAACTTCTTTCAAGAAGAGTTCATCTGGGGACAAATGGTGCGGTCGGGGTCTTTATAGGGGGGGATAATCCGGAGTATGCGTTTACGGATGAACTCGCCTTGTCTGTCGCACAAAGCCTTACCGATTTTTGTGATAAGTCCGGCGCCGGTATACTTATGACCACATCCCGAAGGACGCCGAAAGAGGTTGAAGAGTTATTTAAAAAACGATCGAAATCTTCCGGGTATTTCAAGCTGCTGGTTGTGGCGAATGAAAAGAATCCTCCGGAGACTGTGGGAGGGGTGCTGGATTTAAGCAGAGTGATTTTGGTATCGGGTGAGTCGATATCGATGATATCGGAGGCTGTCAGTTCCGGCAAGCCGGTTGTGGTTTTTAGGCTTACGAAGAAGAAGCCCGGTACGACAAAGCACGAGAGGGCTCTTGCGGCGTTCGAAAAGAGAGGATATGTTACGGTATGTGATGCCGGCCATATCGCCTCGACGCTTTTGAGCGTCTGGAATACACCGCGTCCGGCGCGGAGGACCGACGACAATGAGCGGATATTTGAGGCAGTGCGAAGACTGATTTAATTCCACCCCCGGTGTGGATCGATTCCACCCCCGGTGTGGATGGAAAGCGCGTTATGAACATTTTGCAGATATTGCCGTCTCTTGATATAGGCGGCGTAGAGACCGGGACGGTTGACCTAGCGTGCTATCTGGTGAAACATGGCCATAGGGCTATAGCTGTCTCTGGCGGCGGCCGGCTTGTGCGCGAGCTTGATCGGGCGGGTTCCAGACACTATACTCTGCCGGTAGGGAAGAAATCTTTATTCACGATCATATCTATGATAGGCAAGCTCCGGGCGATAATCCGTAAAGAGGATATAGATATAGTGCATGCCCACTCGCGCGTTCCGGCGCTAATAGCATATTTTGCATGCAAATTGTCGGGCCGAGTGCTCATAACGACGGCACACGGTTATTACAAGAAACATCTCTTAAGTGAATCGATGGGCTGGGGTAAACGCGTCATAGTCGCCTCGAATATAATGGCGAAACATATGATGGATAATTTCGGTGTGCCTTACGACAGGGTGCGGCTTATACCCCAGGGCGTCGATGTAAGCCGTTTCGAGTTTGTTGACCACTCTTCGATCTATTCGGAATATTTTACCGTGGGAATGATCTCCAGAATTACTCCGCTTAAAGGCCATGCCGATTTTATAAGGGCGGTATCGATCCTTAACCGCAAGATACCAAGGCTGAAAGCCCTTATAGTAGGTGACGCCCCGAAGGAGAAATATAAAGAGTCGCTTGAGCTTCTGGTCCGCAGGTTTGGTCTCGGGCAGGTGGTCGAATTTGTGCCTGCGACGAGCGACGTCCCTTCCATCATGGCGAAACTTGACGTCCTGGTATCCGCTACATTGACGCCGGAAGCTTTCGGCAGGGTCATCATAGAAGCTCAGGCGTCCGGAGTGCCGGTCGTCTCAACCAAAGTCGGAGGGGTGGTAGACATAATCGATGACGGCTCAAACGGGCTATTTTCCGCACCTCACGATCCCAAGGATATGGCTGAAAAATTGCTGTTACTTTATGGGGATAGGTCGCTTGGCGCCAGGCTTGCCGCGGAGGCCAAAAGGAAGGTTGATAAACACTTCAAGTCCGATATGATGATGGAGAAGACGATTCGGGTCTATGAAGAGTCGGTGAAAGCAGTGAGCATATTAGTTATAAAGATAAGCGCTATAGGGGATGTTATCCTTGCGATACCATCGTTTCGGGCAATAAGACAGAGGTTCCCCGATGCGGTAATAAAGGTGCTTGTGAGTCTCGAGGCAAGAGAATCACTCGATAGATGTCCTTACATTAATGAACTGATTGTATGTGATTTTAATGGGAGGCATAAAGGCGTGAAAGGCGCATGGATTCTTTCAAGGCAGCTGCAGAGGGAGATGTTCGACATCGTAATAGATCTGCAGAATAATAGAATTAGCCATATACTCGGAGCATTGAGCCTTGCCGCATCCAGGTACGGTTACGACAACAGAAAATTATCATTCTTTCTTAATAATTCGGTCAAGGATGACGCTCCGTATCTGGATCCTCTCGACCATCAGATGCGTGTCTTGAAGCTTTGTGGCGTAAAGAATATGGACAAGACACTCGAGATGTGGCCCTCAAATTCTGACGAGCTAAGAGCGGACGCTATTTTGAAAGAGGCATGGGCGTTTCAGGGACAGATGCTCGTGGGCATAAATGTCAGGGCATCCCCGCGTTGGGTTTCAAAGAACTGGCCGGCGGCCTCTATAGCCCAACTCTGCGACAAATTGGCGAAAGAGTTCAATGTGCGAAGCGTACTTACCGGCTCAAGCGATGACGCGGCCTTCGCTGAGGCCGTTGCTAAGATGACGAAATCCAAACCCTTGGTAACTGCAGGCAGGACCTCTATAAATGAACTTGCCGCACTTATTAAGCGCTTCAGGGCATATCTTACTTCTGACTCGGCGCCGATGCATATAGCCTGCGCCGTAGGGACTCCCTGCATAGCGCTATTCGGCCCGACCGATCCCAAGAGGCACGTTGCGGTGCTGGATAATTGTACCATAATATCGAAAGAGGCGGATTTCGATTGCGCCCCATGCTATCGCCCGGGCTGTTCCAAAAAAGTCAGCTGCATGAAGAAGATAACCGTTGAAGAGGTCTTCACCGCTATCGCATCCCATCTTTCGCAGAAAAACGTACCAGTAAATGAGATACCCATATGAATCCCATTAGAAACTGCAGTAAGACTTATGTTTCTAACGGGATGAAGGTGCTGCAGCTTACCACGGACATGAACATAGGAGGCATCGCCAACTACATATTTGAGCTATCGAGGGCCCTTAAAGATAAGGGGGTGGATACGATCGTTGCTTCTGCCGGTGGAGATCTTGAAGGAAGCCTTGATAAGACAGGCATACCGCACGAGAGACTCAATATAAAAACTAAATTTGAGTTTTCGCCAAAGGTTCTTCTGGCGGCTTTTGCCATAAAACGTATAGTTCAAAAAGAGGGTGTTGATATAATACATGCCCATACGAGGGTATCGCAGGTAGCCGGGCTAGTCGCTTCGCGTATGACGGGTATACCTATGGTAACTACCTGTCATGGTTATTTCAGGAGGCGTCTGAGATCCGTTGTCGATACCTGGGGCAACAAAGTGATAGCTATAAGCGCGGCCGTTTATGGACATTTAAAAGAAGACCTTGGGGTAGAGGATAAGAGAATAGAGCTTATATATAGCGGAATCGATACATATAAATTCTCGAAAGAGTTTTCCTATACTGAGATCACAAAGATAAAGAAATATCTGGGCCTAAGCGGTAAGACCGTAATAGGGACTATAGGCCGGCTCTCTCCTGTAAAGGGACAGAAATTCTTTTTGCAAGCTATGGTCGAGGTGTTGAAGACTGGGTCGGATATTGCGGGACTTGTGGTAGGCAGCGGTCCCGAAGGCCCTTCGATAAAGAGCCTGGCGATGGCGCTCGGGATAGATGACAGGATATCTTTTGTGGATTCGGTGCTGGATACCAGAGAAGCACTCTCCGCTATCGATATCTTTGTATTTCCTTCTGTAAAAGAGGGCCTTGGTATAGCGCTCCTCGAAGCGCTTGCGGCGGCAAGGCCCTGCATCGCTTCCAGGACTGGCGGTATAGAGGATATTATAAAAGACAGGGAGAGCGGTATTCTTGTGGACGTCGGAGACTCCGGCGCCATAGCCGCGGCGACCTTAGAACTTTTGTCGGACGAAAATTTACGAATAAGTTTGGGTCAAAGCGGCCGTAGGCTTGTCCAATCGCGCTTCACGCTGGACAGAATGGCGGACGATATCGCGAGGTTGTATGAGAACGTGATTAGAAAAGACTCGTGCGGCAAAGGTTAAAAAAGTATTAGGGGTGGTGGATGATCGGTAAACGAATTCTTATCATAGAGGTCAACTGGCTGGGCGATGTTCTGTTTTCGACACCTTTCATACGAGCGGTGCGTGATGCGGATCCGAATGGATATATAGCCTGTCTGGTACATCCGAGGTGTAAAGAGATCCTGGAAGACAACCCCGCAATAAATGAGATAATAAGCTATGATGAAGGAGGCCTGCACAGGGGCGTATTCGGCAAGTTAAAGCTCATATTGAGTTTGCGCCGCAAGCATTTCGACACGGTATATATATTGCACAGGTCATTTACAAAGGCGTTCATAGGCCTCCTGACCGGCGCCAGGGCACGGATAGGTTATCCGACAAAAGGCAGAGAGAGGCTTTTGACAATAGCGGTTGACGAACCGGATGTCGGAACGCATAGTGTGAGGTATTTTCTAAATCTCGCCGGAGAACCGGCGGCTGCGGCCAAAGAGCCAGCCTACGAATTTTTTGTCAACGATGCCGATAGGCGCTATATAAAAGATTACTTGTCCGTACGCGGCATAGCCTCCGACGATAAGTTTATAGCGCTATGCCCCGGAGGTAATTGGGGCCCTAAGAGATGGCCGAAAGAAAGCTTTGCCGCGCTTGCGGATATGCTGGCCCAGAAGTATAACGCGAAGGTTGTGATAACCGGAGGCACGAGAGAGAAGGAACTTGCCGAAAGTATAGGAAGCATGATGAAGCAGTCCGCTCTTGTAACATGCGGCGACACGAACTTAAAACAACTCGGCGCTATCTTCGAAAGGTCATGTCTTGTTGTAGCCAATGATACGGGCTCTATGCATATAGCCGTCGCCACGGGCACGAAGGTTATAGCGCTTTTCGGGCCGACATCACCCGAGATAACCGGGCCTTATGGCACGGGTAATTACCGTGTCGTGAAGAGCCTTATCGAATGCGACATACCGTGTTATGATGTGACTTGCAGGGATAACAGGTGTATGAAGGCGATAAGTGTCGAAGAGGTCTTTAAAGAGGCAGTCGGTATTTTAAGTTAAAATTTAAAAATTAAAATGCAAAATAAAAATTTATGAATATAGAAAAATCTCAGGTTAATAGGATCCTTGTAATAACACTCTCCAATATCGGTGATATAATCCTTACAACCCCGGTAATAAAAGCGTTAAAAGAAGAGTTTCCGCAAGCCAGGATAGATGTGATGGTAGGTCCCGACGGCCGCGGAATATTCGAGCGCGATCCTGCCGTATTTAAACTCATAATATATGATAAACACCTCCCCATAACTGAAAAGAGAAGGCTGCAGCTGAAGCTAAAGAAGCTCAGGTACGATTTAGTTGCAGATTTGCGGAATACCGTATTTCCTATGCTGATAGGCCCAAAGTTCAGAACATCGACTATACAGAGGTTCCCGAATAGCCTTTTACATAGCCGTGCTAAGCATCTATATCGTCTTAAGTCTTTTGGGATGAATGTCAGGAATCCTTCTTCGTATATACACATACCTAAGGAAGACGATGAGTATATATCCGCTCTTATCGCTAAGGAGAATATATCCGGTCAGTTTGTTGTGATAAATCCCGGGGCCAAGAGCCATATAAAGAGATGGTCCGAGGAAGGTTTCGCGACAATAGCTGATAGGATCGTGTCGGAGTGCGGCATGAAAGTCATATTCATAGGGACCGACAACGATAAGGAAGTTGTCGCCGCTACGGCAATTAAGATGAAAGGTGTTTATCATAACTTTGTTAACAAGACCAATATAAGACAGCTGGCCGCGCTTATCAAAAGGTCGCGGTTATTGATAACCAACGACAGCGCTCCGCTGCATCTCGCGTGCGCGGTCGGAGCCAAGGTCCTGGCGATATTCGGCCCCACAAATCCTAAGAAATACGGGCCTACGGGTGAGCTCGACTTCGTTATAAGCAAAAAACTACATTGCTCTCCGTGCGAAAACGCGCAATGTGCCTATGACCATGAGTGTATGAAACTTATATCAGCCGAAGAGGTCTTTAACAGTGCTAAGGTTATGGTCGAGGGGTATGAGTAAAGTCAGAAGTTTCCCGCCTGTAGGAATGCAGGGGGCGGGACAGGCGAGGTCGGAAGTCGAAAATTATAAGAATATACTCGTTGTAAGGCTCGACAGGATGGGAGATGTGGTCCTTTCCACTCCGGCGCTTAAAGCTCTACGCGATGCCTACCCCGACAGTCGCATAACATTTATGGTGCGACCCTATGTAAAAGATATAGCCCAGGGCAATCCTTCGGTGAACGAAGTCATTATTTATGATAAGGGAAGAGGCTTTTTAGAAAATCTCGAATTTATAAGGAGATTAAGAAATAAGAAGTTCGATCTCGCTGTAGTATTACATCCGACATTCAGGACGAACTGGATCGTTTTTCTTTCCGGCATACCTAAACGGTTGGGGTTCGACAGAAAAAGGAAGATGGGGATCCTTTTGACCGACAAAATTCCGGATATGAAGCATTTGGGGTTAAAGCATGAGATTGACTATACTCTCGATATACTGCGATATATTGGAGTTAATGTGAAGGACCGTAAGATGCACGTGCCTGTAAACCAAGATAGCCAGGCCAGGTCGCGCGAGGCGCTGGAAAGAGGCGGAATATCCGAGAACGATACCGTGGTAGTGATAAATCCCGGCGCAAGCTGCCCGTCGAAGAGATGGCCGGCCAAAAAGTTCGCCGAGGCAGCGGATATGCTTGTTAAAAGTCGTGGGGTCAAGATAGTGATAATATCCGGCAAGGAGGATAAGGGATTTGGAGAGAAGGTAGCCTTTTCCATGAAAGAGAGCTGTCTGGACCTTTCCGGAAAGACCACAGTGGGGGATATCGCAGGAATATTGAAACGCGCAAAACTTTTTATATCGAACGATTCCGGGCCCGTGCATGTCGCATGCGCCATCGGCACTCCGGTCGTTGCGATCTTTGGTAGATGTGACAGAGGGCTCTCACCCAGGCGCTGGGGACCGTCGAATAACGGCGATGTTGTCATACATAAAGACGTGGGGTGCCTGGAGTGCTTGGCCCATAACTGCGCATTGGGGTTCAGGTGTCTTCAAGCTATAACAGTCAATGAGGTTGTAAAGGCCGCGGAGGAATTGCTTCGCTAATTTCACCCCCGGTGTAGAATTATTCCACACCGGGGGTGAAATTAGCTGAGCTAAACATGATGAAAGGTAGGAGATGAGACTCGGAGTGATAGGATTGCCGCAGGTCGGCAAAAAGACGCTATTTGAGCTGTTGACGGCGCATAAGCCGACAGAGGCTGAGATGGCCTCGGGTAAGACGATAAAAGGCGTGGCCCAGATAAAAGACCCG
>JAPLMF010000067.1:8365-9409 GCA_026387155.1 Candidatus Omnitrophota bacterium | reverse complement strand
AGCTCGGAGGGCATACGATATATTTAGGTTCCAGTGAGATCGGTATGGGCGGAAGGGAATCCGTTAAAGATGTCGCCTGCGTCTTATCGAGATACTTAAACGGCATCGTGGCCAGGACATATAAACACGATGTTGTCGAAGAGCTGGCGAAATACGCCTCGATACCTATAATAAATGGCCTGAGTGACAGGGCGCATCCGTGTCAGGCTCTAGGAGATGTTTTTACCATCAGGGAGAAGTTCGGCAAATTTGACGGATTGACACTTGCTTATATAGGTGACGGGAATAATGTATTGAATTCGCTTATGCTAGCAGCGCTAAAGCTGGGCATATCGGTCAATGTTGCTGCCCCTAAAGCCTACGGCCCGGATGAGAAGATCATAAAGCTTGCCGAGCTCACCGCGCGGTCTTCAGGTGCTAGTCTGGATATTTCTAACGACCCTGTGAAAGCTGCAATGGGTGCGGATATTCTGTATACGGATGTATGGATAAGTATGGGCCAAGAGAAGGAGGCTCGAAAGAGGATAAATGCTTTCAGGAAGTTTCAGTTGAATGATGGTATTATCAAAAAGGCTAAGCCCGGATGCGTTGTGATGCATTGCCTCCCGGCTCATAGGGGACAGGAGATAACGGATTCGGTAATGGATTCGAAGCACTCGATCGTATACGATCAGGCTGAGAACAGGATGCATGTGCAGAAGGCCGTGCTCTTAAAGCTTCTGAAATAAAAGGATCAGAATATGAAAGAAAAAGTAATTTTAGCGTATTCCGGCGGGCTCGATACGTCCGTCATAATAAAGTGGCTCTCCGAAAAAGGTTACGAGGTGATAGCTTATATGGGCGATGTAGGCCAGGGATCCGACTTCGCTAAATACAGGAAGAGGGCGCTTCGGACCGGCGCCGTAAAGGTCATAGTGGATGATCTAAAAAAAGAGTTCGTCAATGATTTTGTATTCAAGGCCTTGAAGGCCAACGCAGTTTACGAGGATGGGTATCTTTTGGCAACGGCGCTTTTGAGGCCGATAATAGCCAAAGGGCTCGTGA
>JAPLMF010000067.1:861-8252 GCA_026387155.1 Candidatus Omnitrophota bacterium | reverse complement strand
ACTATAAAGTCCCTTGATCCGAGCTTAGAGATACTCGCTCCGGTAAGGGAATGGGAACTTAAGACGAGAAGTGACGAGATAGATTATGCAAAGAAAAATAGTATCCCTATTGATGCAACAAAGAAAAAGCCATACTCGCTTGATATTAATCTTTGGGGAATATCGATTGAAAGTGGGAAATTGGAAGATCCTTATTACGAGCCTGACGAAGATATCTATCAGCTTACAAAGGGAGTAGATAAGGCAAGTGCGAAGCCTGCCTACGTCCAGATCGAATTTAAGCACGGGATACCCGTGAAGCTGGGAGGCAAATCTTTAGATGGCATAAGCCTTATATCGAAACTTTCGAAGATAGCCGGGGACGCCGGAGTAGGAAGGAGCGATATGATCGAGAACAGGCTTATCGGGATAAAGTCCAGGGAGGTGTATGAGGCTCCGGCCGGATGGACGTTACTAGCGGCCCATAAGGCCCTGGAAGCGCTTGTCCTAGACAGGGAGACGCTTCATTTTAAGGAGGCGATGGCCCACAAATATGCGGAGCTAACATACTATGGGTTGTGGTATACGCCGCTAAAGTGTGCGCTCGATAAGTTCATAAACGAGACTCAAAAATGTGTTAACGGTACGGTTAAAGTAAAATTGTATAAAGGAACATGCTCAGTTGTAGGAAGGAAGTCTTCGAACTCGATGTATAAGAAGGAGCTTGCTACATACGAAGAGGGCGATAAATTCGATCAGTCACTGGCAAAAGGCTTTATAGAGCTTTGGGGACTGCCGTCTCGGGGATCTTATAAGGAGACCTTATGAGTAAGAAGATGTGGGGAGGGAGATTCTCTAAGCCGACTCATCCGCTTGTAGAGAAATTTACCGGTTCGATACATTATGATCATAGGCTGGCCGAATATGACCTTTTAGGCTCGATGATACATGTTGAAGTGTTGAGACGGGCTAAGCTCCTTAAAACAAGTGAAGCTTCTAAAATGTATAAAGCCCTGGAGGCCCTACACAAGAAGGCTTCGAAGGGCGCGTACGTCCCGGACCCGTCCTCGGAAGATATACATACGGATATACAGAATAAGCTCGAGAAGTCCGTGGGAGCACTTGCGCTCAAACTTCATACCGCAAGATCCAGGAACGATCAGGTGGCATTCGCCTCGAAGCTTTATACGAAGATAAAGGCCGTTGAGCTGGGCGCTCTGCTCTCGAACCTCATAGAGGCTTTAGGGACGCTTTCCGAGAACAACAGGGGATTATTGGTTCCAGCTTTTACGCACATGCAGCACGCGCAGGTTGTGTACCTGAAGGACTATCTTGGCGCCTACGCGGAGATGTTAAAGAGGGACGCCGTAAGGCTTGATGCCGCGGCAAAGAACGTGAAGCTCATCATGGGGGCCGGAGCGGTAGCCGGTACTCCGATAGATTCGGCAAAGTACGAGATAAAGTCTCCGGGCAGGATAAGTGGAGCTTTGGCGAAGTCGTTCGACATACATCCGGTCTCGAACTCCATCGACGCCGTAAGTGACAGAGATTTTGTAATAGATATGCTCTCTCTCTTATCGATTATAGGGATGCACATCTCAAGGCTCTCCGAAGACCTTATAATATGGTCGACGAAAGAATTCGGGTTCGTTGAGCTGGATGAAGCTTTTGCAACGGGCAGTTCGCTCATGCCGCAGAAGAAGAACCCCGACGTACTGGAACTTGCCAGGGGATATGCCGGCAGGCTATATGGGAATCTGGTGAATTCGCTTACCGTCATGAAAGGTCTGCCGCTTTCATACAACAGAGATATGCAGCTCGATAAAGAGCCTCTATTCGATTCGATAGATATAGTTTCTATCGAGCTCAAAGTGTTTTCCGAGTTGGTGAAGACTCTTGGGTTCAACAAATCCAGAATAGAGGAGGTTCTCGAAGACGAGTCCCTTTATGCCACGGATCTCGTCTATTACCTTGTGGATAAAGGAATCCCGTTCAGGACGGCCCATTCGGTAGTGGGACGGCTCGCCAAACACTCGATCGACTCTTCGATAGAGATAAAGAGTATGTCGCAGGCTGAATTGGATAAGTATTCCGATAAATTATTGAGAGCCGATATAATAAGGCTTCTGAACCCGACGGTCTCCGTGAAGTCGAAGAGATCAATTAAGCGTGAAATTTCCTATGTGAAATCTCACGTTGGTAGTTAATAAACATATCCCGAAATTTTCCTTTATAAAATTCCGGGGGTAAAGAGGTGATATGCACGAATTCAATTTCAAGAATAATGAACTCTACTGCGAGAATATAAAGGTCGCCGCCATAGCCCAGACGGTCCCGACACCATTCTATCTTTATAGCTACAAGACACTAGTTGATCACTATAAGAAGATAAGGAGCGCTTTTCGGGTTTTAGATCCGCTTATATGCTTCTCGGTAAAATCCAATTCTAACATTGCCGTATTGCGTGCGCTCGTAAGAAACGGCGCCGGACTCGATATAGTATCCGGCGGGGAACTGTACAGGGGGATCCTGGCGGGATGCGATCCGAGAAAAATCGTATATGCCGGTGTAGGTAAGAGGCCTGATGAAATCGAGTATGCGATAAAGACAGGGATACTATTCTTCAATGTCGAATCCGAAGAGGAGCTTAACCAGATACAGAGGGCCGCAAATTCGCTCGGCAAAAAGGTAAATGTGGCGATACGGGTGAATCCGGATGTCGTACCAAAAACGCACCGCCATATAATTACCGGCAAGGGAGAGACGAAATTCGGTCTCGACTTCGAAACGGTGCATAAGATATTCAATTCGCAGTGGAGGTACCCGAGCGTCGATATAAAAGGTCTTCATCTGCATATAGGTTCGCAGATATTGGACGCAAAGCCTTTCGTGGAAGCCATAAAGAAGGCCCTTCTCTTCATAATCGAATTCAAGATACCGGCCACTTATCTTAATATCGGGGGAGGCCTGGGGATAATGTACTCCATAGAGAATCCGCAGACCGCCAAGGCTTTCGCGCAAAAAGTTATACCGATGATAAAAAAGTCCGGATTAAAATTGATATTGGAGCCGGGCCGGTTCGTCTCAGGCAATTCAGGGGTGCTGGTGACTAAGGTAGTTTATACGAAGAGGACGCCGAGAAAAAAGTTCGTGATAGTGGATAGCGGAATGAGCGATCTGATACGACCGAGTCTGTACGAGGCTTATCACAAGATAGTGCCCGTAAAACTAAGGGAAGACTCCTCCGATACTGCCGAGAAGGTGGATGTAGTGGGTCCTATATGCGAGTCCGGCGATTTTCTGGGTAAGGACAGATTACTGCCGCTTGTAATGAAAGGGGATATTCTGGCGGTGATGGGTGCGGGAGCATACGGCTTCACAATGGCGAGTAATTATAATTCAAGGCCACGGGCTTCCGAGGTTATGGTGATGGATAAAAAGTTCTACGTCGTGCGTAAGGCCGAGACATATGAGGACCTCGTGCGCGGTGAAACTATACCCAAGGAACTCAAATAGTTGTAGTTATAAGGAAAGTATGGGTATAAAATTTACAAAGGCGGTGGCGACGGGAAACGATTTTATTATAGTCGATAACCGTATGGGCGTACTTATTGGGCTCCCCGAAATGGCTAAAGTAGCGTGTGACAGGAAGAGGGGTATAGGAGCAGATGGCCTTCTCGTTGTAGAGAAGTCGAAGAAGGCCGATTTTTCGATGAGGATATTCAACCCTGATGGTTCGGAGGCCGAGATGTGCGGGAATGGCTCCAGATGCATAGCCCTTTATGCCGCGACCGAGAAGATAGTCTCGAGCGAAATGACGATAGACACTTTAGCTGGGGTTCTCAAAGCCTCGGTCAAAAAAGACGTTGTGAAAGTAAGGCTTACAGAGCCCAAGAATATAAAATGGAACCTCTGTCTTATGATAGATAAGTGCCCATATAAGCTTAATTTTGTGAATACCGGGGTCCCGCATGTCATACACTTCGTCGAGGATATAGAGAAGGTCGATGTGAAGAACCTCGGAGCGCACATACGCCATCACGGTGAGTTCTCACCCGATGGGACGAATGCTGATTTTGTAGAGATAATGGGTAAGGACAGGATAAAAATACGCACCTATGAGCGTGGGGTGGAGGATGAGACGCTCGCTTGCGGTACGGGTGCTGTGGCAAGCGCCGTCATATCCGCGGAGGTCGAGAAGATGTCATCTCCGATCACGGTCAGTACCAGATCGGGAGAGGAGCTGAAAGTATATTTCAGGATCACCGCCGGCGATTTTACGGAAGTTTACCTGGAAGGAAAAGCAAAGCTTGTTTACGAAGGAGTCATAAATGTTTAAAGGATCGATGGTAGCATTGGTAACACCTTTTAGAAACGGCAAGATTGATGAAAAGGCTCTAAGAGAACTAGTCGAATTTCATATAAAAAATGGTACCTCGGCTTTAGTCCCCTGCGGGACTACCGGTGAATCGGCGACGCTTTCGTATGCTGAACATGACAGGGTGATCGAATTGACCGTCGAATATGCCACGGGGCGTATTCCCGTAATAGCCGGAACTGGATCCAATTCCACCGAAGAGGCGATAACGCTGACCAAGCATGCGAAGTCCTCCGGCGCCGATGCGTCTTTGCAGGTAAGTCCGTATTACAACAGACCGACGCAGAAGGGATTGTACCTGCATTTCAAGGCTATAGCGGAAGCTGTTGACATACCGATAATACTGTACAATATTGCATCGCGCACCGGTGTTAATATAGAGCCGGATACTATGGCAAAGTTGTCGCAGGTCAAAGGTATAATAGGCGTCAAGGAGGCATCCGGATCACTCGAACAGATGGCCCGTATAAGGAAGGCGTGTAATAAGGATTTCCTCTTGATATCCGGTGACGATGCGCTCACGCTTCCCGTGATGGCGATAGGGGGTGTCGGCATTATATCGGTGGTTGCAAATATTATCCCAAAAGATGTCGCCGATATGTGTAGCGCTTTCGCTAAGGGCGATTTAAAGAAGGCCGAAAAACTCCATTATGGAATGCTTGACCTTGTGAAGGCGATGTTTGTAGAGACGAACCCCATACCCGTGAAGACGGCGATGGGGATCCTTAAGATGTGTGAAGCCCAGATGCGTCTGCCACTTTGCGAAATGCTACCCGAAAACAAAGATAAACTAACCAAAGCCATGAAGGAGTATGATCTCATATGATAAAATTATGCGTGGGCGGTTCGAAAGGCAAGATGGGTTCGAGGATTATTGAACTTGCAAAAGAGAACAAAGGTTTTGAGGTGACCGGTGAATTTGATATCGGAGATGATCCTAAGAGCGCGATAGAAAGCTGTGACTGCCTGATAGAATTTACCTCGCCCGAAGCTACCATCGAGCACCTCCGGATATGCCGGGAGTTTAAAAAACCGGTCGTTATAGGCACTACCGGGTTGTCTCCCGCGCAAATAGCTGAGATAGAAGAGGCCTCTAAAGAGATACCCGTGGCATTATCGCCTAATATGTCAATAGGCGTCAACCTCCTATTCAAGATGGTTTCCGATGCCGCCAAGGTGTTGGGACATGGATACACAATCCAGATAGTCGAAGCGCATCACGAGCATAAAAAGGACGCCCCGAGTGGAACGGCGAAGGAGATCGCGCGTATAGTAAAAGACGCCAGGGGAGGCGGGGATGTGCCTATCGACTCCATACGCGAAGGGGAGATAGTCGGCGAACATACGGTAACTTTCGACAGTGAACTCGATATGATCGAGATAACACATAGTGCGAAGACGCGTGACATATTCGCAAGAGGCGCGCTTACCGCGGCCAAATTCGCAGCCGGCAAGCCGGCAGGGCTTTATTCTATGAAGGATGTCCTCGGACTCTAAGAGAAAAAGGAGAATATATGGAAAATGGTACGGCATTGACAAGCGGTTTTGTGGTATTTCTTATAGTGGCCGGGGCGATCGTATTATTTTTTCTCGGCGTGAGAGTAGTGAGACCTACGCGAAGAGGTTTAATAGAAAAATTAGGCAAATATAGCCGTTTCGCGCAGCCGGGATTTCACTGGATAATGCCTATGATCGAGCATATGTATGTCGTAAACATCACTGAGCAGATGGTCGATGCCGAGCCTCAGGAGATAATCACCTTTGATAACTTAAACGCCATAGTCGACGCACAGGTCTATTTCAAGGTAAAGCCTGACGAAGATAGCGTTAAGAAGTCGCAATATAGCGTAAATAATTATGAATACCAGATAGTGAATCTCGCGAGGACTACCTTGAGGAACATAATAGGTACCATGACGCTCAAATCCGCAAACAGCGAACGCGATAAGATAAATAGCGGGCTCTTAAAGACCTTGATGACCGAAACGGCCAGCTGGGGGCTTGAGATAGTAAGGACCGAGTTGAAGCAGATCGATCCACCGAAGGATGTCCAGGAGACGATGAATAGGGTTGTAAAGGCTGAGAATGAGAAAGTCGCTGCCGTCGATTTTGCTACAGCTACTGAAACAGTTGCTGATGGACAGAGACGCGCCGAGATAAAAAAGGCCGAAGGCATAAAGCAGGCCAGGATACTCGAGGCCGAAGGCGAGGCTGCGGCTATAAAACTCGTAAATGAAGCCGCGCAGGAGTATTTTATCGGTAATGCGCAGCTCTTACGGAAGATCGAGATGGTTGAAAAATCACTTGAAAACAATACGAAGGTAGTTTTGCCGCAGGATGCCGACCTGGTGAACGTTATTGGGGATATGGCGGGGATACTACCGCTAAAGCGTGAAGAGTCAAAAGGGAAGTAAGAAATATGATGAACCCCGTTAGATACATTAGCGGGGATGGAGGTATCTAACGGGATGAAGATAGAGAGATCGGAAAGGATAAAGAAGTTACCGCCGTACCTTTTTGTAGAACTCGATAAGGCGAAGAGGAAGGCGCGCGAGGAAGGAAGGGATGTAATAGATCTCGGCATTGGGGACCCGGATATACCGACGCCGAACTTCGTAATAGATGCGCTAGCAAAGGCCGCGCGCGATCCCAAAAACCATAGATACCCTCTCGACCAAGGATTACCTGAATTCCGGAAGGCTATTTCGGCCTGGTTCACAAAACGCTATGGAGTGACCCTGGACCCGGATACAGAGATATTGCCGCTCATCGGTTCGAAGGAAGGCATAGCGCATATGCCGCTTGCTTTTGTAAATCCGGGCGACGCGGTGCTCGTTCCCGATCCGTGTTACCCTCCGTATAAGTCCGGCACATATTTCGCCGGAGCTGAACCAGTATTGATGCCGCTCGTAGAAAAGAACCGATTCCTACCGGACTTAAAGGCCATAAACCACGCTATCCTGCACAAGGTGCGTATGATATTCATAAATTATCCAAACAATCCTACCGGCGCGGTCTGCGACAAGAAGTTTTT
>JAPLMF010000067.1:0-835 GCA_026387155.1 Candidatus Omnitrophota bacterium | reverse complement strand
TCGATTTTGCAAAGAAGCACAATATCATAGTGTGTCAGGATGCCGCCTATTCGGAGATGGGCTATGATGGTTATAAGGCTCCGAGTATATTTGAAGTGGAAGGGGCTAGGGATGTCGCTATAGAGTTCCATTCGCTTTCCAAGACGTTCAATATGACCGGTTGGCGCATAGGGTTCGCCTGCGGTAACCGGGAGCTCATAGAGGGCCTGGCCAGGATAAAGTCGAACATGGACTCCGGTGTATTCTTCGCGATTCAATGGGCGGGGGTAGCGGCGCTTGCCAATTATGATGGGCATATAAGAAGAGTCTCCAAGGTATACCAAGAGAGACGCGACGTATTGGTAGACGGCCTTAAAGCTCTCGGCTGGGATGTCGTTTGTCCTAGCGCAACATTTTATGTCTGGACTAAAGTACCGCACAGGTTTACCTCAGCTACGTTCTCGAAAACTCTCCTTGAAAAGTGCGACATAGTCGCGACACCCGGCAACGGTTTTGGGGAGAATGGCGAGGGGTATGTGAGGTTCGCGCTCACCGTTGATAAGCGCAGGATAGCGGATGCAGTAGAGCGTATCAAGAAGAGGTTATGACAGTCTGTTATATAGGTATCGGCTCCAACCTCGGCGATCGCATGGAGTATATTGACAAAGCCATGGGGGAGCTAGGCGCGACAAATGGCGTAAAGATCAAACGGGTCTCCTCTATATACGAAACCGATCCTGTGGGCGGGATAATGCAAGGCAAATTCTTGAACGGAGTCATAGAGGTAGAGACGACCCTGGACCCATCGGGGTTATTGAAGGAGCTCGGTAATATAGAGATAAAACTCGGCCGAGTG
>JAPLMF010000037.1:13275-13848 GCA_026387155.1 Candidatus Omnitrophota bacterium | reverse complement strand
GAGTCGGGCGCTCCTTACCGGCGCATTCAAGCGCGGCCGCGACGGCCGCCTTTTCCGCTTCGCGGTCTACGAGAGCACGCCGCCATGCGGTGTGTTCCGTTCTCAGCGTCCTGGCGTTACCCTCGCCATAGACCTCCTCGAGCGTATTTATCAGCCTGTCGCAGGCCCCGATCACCCGCTGACGCGCGACGGCGTCCCCTATGACGTCTGATTGGTCCACCTCGTAGCCAAGATCGACGATCTTCTGCCTGGCCGCCGGGTCACTGCAGCCTAAAGCGAGCCACGCGCGGTACGCCTTGACGAGCGCAAGCTGCTGCGGGGACGGCCTGTTATGAATGTCATTGCGGATTCCGCCGATGAGGCCTGCGCGGCCATCACCGCCTTGAAGCGCGGCGACCATCGCGATGGCCTCATTCCTCAGCCGCTCTATGAGATTTGCGTTACCAAGCGTCAGCACTTTTAACAGACTACGCTTATCTAAAAGGCCTATCGTCTGCACCGAAAGAAGACGGGTCAATATCTCTCTCAGCCGCGGCAGACGAATTTCAACCGAATCGGCGCCCCCGAATCCGG
>JAPLMF010000037.1:0-13262 GCA_026387155.1 Candidatus Omnitrophota bacterium | reverse complement strand
CCGGCGTCATCCCCTATGCCCTGCCTGAGATACCGCATCGTGATTACGATCTTAGCGATCAGAAGTTCCGCAAGTTCGGGGTTATTGATCGCCTGTTCGAGAAATTCCTCTACGCCATCCCAGCCGCTAAGTATCCTGCCCTCGAAACCGCGCACCTCCTGCGCCGCCTCGATGCGCATCTCCTGGACCACTTCACGCGCCGTCTTCAGCTCTCCGGTAGCGCTGTCTTCCCTTTCTTTGCTGACCCGCGATATGAATTCGGCGAATTTTCCCTGCTGATAAAAGGCGCATCCCATATGCACAAAGTCACGAACCGAGTCGTATTGACGATCGCGATCGAGCACCTTTATTACGAGGCGCAGGAAATCCTTATCCTTTGACTCCGCGAGAGCGTATAGGAACATGAGACCGCTCGGCGCGTCCGAGGGCTCCAGACCGAATCCGGCGCTCCTGTCGTGAATAAAATCGGCCGTCTTCTCAAGCTTCGGCATATTACCGAACAGCACCACCGACTTAAGGAACTTTATTGCCTGCTCGCGAGCCTGGAAATTGCCTTGCTCGGGCGACTCGATCCGGCGCAGCATCTCGTTCGTAACCCGCCTTCCTTGCGTGTACGGCGCCTGCGCGGCAACGGTCACCAGGACCTCGGTCGCATTCTCGCCGACCGAGTTAAAACTCTTCAAACTTTCGGTAAGTATCGGCCCGACCAGCTCATCCGTGATATAAGAAACGTCATGCGCGAATATATCTTTGAACGGAAGGATCAGGCCTCCGCGGCCGGCGGCGATCTTGGTCTTAAGCACGTCTATTATCTTTAGCGCCGTAGGCCTGTCGGCGACTTTTACAATGGACGCCAGCGCCTGGCCGATACTCGTCGGGAAGGGATCTTTGACATAAAGCTCTATAAGGCGGTCTATTATTTCCTTTGTGGGACAGGCGGCGGTCGCCTCCGTCATGGCGCCGATCACTTCACTGGCGAAAGCATGCCAATAATATATTTGTTTTTCTTCAAAAGTGCCCGCTCGCGGTTCTCTTTTTAGATACTCCTTGATCTTCTTTATCGCGTCATCGGCAACCGATCCTTTCTTCGCGCGGACAATTGCCGAAAACATCTCCGATAGCTTCTGGAAAAAAGACCCAACATCACCTTCCTCTTTTAACTTATCCTCGAATCGCTTCAGTATCTTATCAAGAGCATCCACACCGACCATATCCGGGGCCGCCTCAACAAGCTTTTCATACATGCTTTGTATGCCCACAAAAATAAAACCTGAGCTTTTATCGCTAAGCGCTATTTCAAATATCTTATCGGCGATATTCCGGTCTACAAGATCTCTATTGAATGCCAGAGAATAGTTGATTATCTTTGCAACCGCGCCGCGGCGATGATCAACGGTTTGGTTTTTTTCTTGCCAGCGCGCCCGTCGCTGCCACCATAACTCGCGTTCTCTGTTATCTTTGGGCTCATCTCCCTGGAATTCTTTCGGGATCACCATTCCCTTCAGCGTATCATACAGACGTTTTCTGATATCCGGCGCGATATCCGGATATGACTCGGCTATGCGCGCTAAAAGATAACCGTGATTTTCACATTCCCGCCAGTTTCGGCTGTCGAGTTTAATAAATATCGAGCTCACTATCTGCTGCCTAAGATCCGGTCTCTTGTCGTATATCATCTTCAATGCATCCATGTAGGTATGTTTTCCCCATCCACCCAGCATGTTATCAACTATTTCAGGCGTAGCTTCATCCGGCCGCAGGCCGTAATATACCCAGTATATGAGAAATCCAAGCTCTGACCTGTCCTTATGCCCAATGGCGCCGCGAACCTCCGCTCCGACGATATTCAGGATCTCTTCAGCGCGCAGGGGCCTCGCCAGCGCCGCGACCGCAAGCGCGCCGTATGCGTCTTTTCGATGCCATTGCGTGACCGCCGGAGCCGTCATCCGCGCGATCAGTTCGCTAAACTCGTTATCGCCCACGGCCTCCGGTTGCCGCTCTGTGATGAACGCGAGCATCTGAGCGCTTAATAAAGCGATCTCGGTATTGGTGTCCGACATTCCGGTTACAAGGCGCTGCACAATATTGGCCGTGATAAAATTAGGCCGCTCGTCAAATATGCCGCACAGCGCCATCATATAATCATGCCGACGCTCAAAATTCACCATCTCGGCCTCAAAGAACTTCCTGAATAATTCGTTCATTATGACCTGCGATCTCAAATGGCTCGCCTCTTCAAGCACGTCTCCTATATACGCGGTATCCATCTTCAGGCGTTTTGTCTCGACGTCGCCGGCGCTGATCGAACTTGAGTCTTCTATCGTCGCGTTCGTCTCCCTGATATTGGCAAGCGCCGCGCGCACCTCGAATGAACGCGCGTTCCAGTCAGTAAAAGCGCCAGTGAAGAAATCCCCCGAACGCTCTATCTGCGGCCGGATCAGCTTCAGGAAACCTATCTTCTCGCTTTGCATATCTTTCTCTTCCGCGAGATGTTCATCTAGTAAAACTATTAACTCAAATGTCCGGCCAATCATATCCGTAAATATATGGTCCGGAGCGGATTTCGGCTCAATAGCGCCCGAATAAGCTTTCCCAAAAGCATCTGCAAGGGCCTTGTCTTTCAAAATATGGTCCCTTATCCGGCCGTATGCTTCCGGATCAGCAGACGCCCTTGCCTCAAGCACTATCCGAACCTCGCTGTTTATTATGGCTCCTAGTAATTTAAGCGAATCATTCTTGAGGGCTTCGCCTGCGAGGATCCTGCCGCCTGAAAGGAATGTGACATCATTCCCCTTGGAAGCAAGGATCGCCTTTTGCGTATCTCCTATCGCATATTCAAGACGAGTACTTTCGAGAGTTTTTTGCAGGAATGATCTTCTTTGCGCGGGGTTTTCCGCCTGTGTCCATACTGATAAAGATTGCGCATCAGGAATCGATGTGAGTATTATCGATGGAATAATTAAAGCAGATATTGTTTTCCTTAACACTGATAACATGAGATAGATGATACACCACTTAATATGTTAAGTCAATGGAAAGTATGCTACCTTTTTTCTACTTAACGGCCGTTGAATTGTATCACGTATCTGTGCACTGAGTTTTTGCCGGAAGAATATTGGCAGGTTTCTGTAGCAGTTAAATTGAAATGATTATGAGACTTCATCCGAAGGTCACTTATGGCCGGCCATCCCATGCGGACATCCAGTCAAAGAATGCTCAATCTTGCCAATTTTACGGTATATATCGGAAAGCGCAAACGCCGTCCCTATAACATATAGTGCTATTACCGCTATTAAAATATTTTTGTACACTGGCCTCACATTTTTCACAGCATCTCCTTTTCCGGATAAGTCAAGGGGCAGCCTCGCATTTTTAGCAAGAACCGCCCCTTAAACACGTATGCACTTTTAACTAAATTATTTCGCCGTCTCCGTACGGAGGGTTTCGTTCTTAGCCTTAGCGGAACCTTCCTTTATGCCGTTGGCCACATTCTGAAAACCGCTTACTGTTGGCAGCGGGTTTTTAAGCTCATTCTTGGGTTTCACTTTCCATGGCTTAATACTGTTTTTTATAATAACGAATAGGTTTCTCTCCTTTTTCGGCTGCTCTCCGGCGAACGCCGGTATGGTGCTAGCGACAAATAATGCCGCCAATATAAACACTGCTATCTTCTTCATATCCACCCTCCTTGTTTGTAGCATTATAGCCTAATAATACAAAAAACCCAAGCAAAATATACTCTATTTTCATTGCCTTATGGACCGGATTCTAGTAGCATAGACGATACGATGTTAAAAAAATATATGAAAGGCAGGACCACGATAGAATATCTGGAACTCGGGCTTCTGGCAGTGATCGTAGTAGCTTTTGTATCCGTATTATACGGATGGTACTCGAATATGTCAGGTACCCAGATTGGTTCGTTCGAATACGTGCGTAAAGGCGACGACCTCCTCGATGAGGGCGATTTTAAGGGGTCGATAAAGTACTTTGAAAAGGCTTACGATGCGTCACCTGAGAACAGCGTGATCGCCGCTAAACTTCGTAATGCATACTTCGACTATGCCACGCATCTGGCAGAATCCGAAGACTATGATAAGTCGATAGGGTGTTTAAACCGTGCCTACACGATAATGCCGGGGCCGCGCTCCGCAGGAAAACTCGCTTTAATTTATGCCAAAAAAGCCAACACTGCGATCCGTGCAGGCAAAGGCACCGAAGCAAGATCCGATTTCGACAGCGCACTTGAGGCGGCGTCGCCTTACGCCGCGTCCAGCAGGAACCTGGGGATTTTCCTGTTTAACGAAGCTATAAAATATTACAAGTCCGGCAAAGACGAAGCAGCGATAGTACTTCTTAAGGAATCTTCACTGGCTTACAAGAACGCCTCTGCATTCGAGCTGTTGGGTGACATATACTATAACAAGATGGAATTAAAACGCGCGCGCTTTTATTTCGGTAAAGGGTTTTTGCTCAATCCTCAAAACTCCGGCATCCGCAGTAAACTGAAAAAATCTATACTAGACCTGCGTTTAGCCCAAAACCGCGGTTCTGAAGAGTCGCCGCATTACGACATAAGCTACGACAAGAGCCTGCCGGTAAATACCCAGATCGTCAAGGGCATGCTCGAGAGATGCTATTTTGATGTCGGAAGCGATCTGAAATATTTTCCTGCCTCTAAGACCATCGTCATCTTTTATTCCCAGGATGACTTTGATAAAATATTCATGATGTCCCGCGGTACGAGAGCAATATATGACGGCAATATAAGGATACCGCTGCCCGAGGAATCTATCTCGGAGCGCGAGCTGGCCGAATATGTATGCCACGAATATACACATGCGATAATCTCCGCAAAGACCGCCAATAATTGCCCTGCGTGGTTTAGCGAAGGGCTTGCGGTATGGGAGGCCCATAAATATGCCGGGGGCCCCCTGCCAATGGAAAGAGCTTGGCTGCCGGGCAGCGAAAGGTTCACCATTCACTCGCTATATGCCGGTTTTAATCATAAAGATGAATCGGAAGAGAATATAAGGGGCGACTACGCGCTTGCCTACGGCGTCGTGAGATTTATCATCGATAATTGGGGAATGGCCGGTATCTCGGGCCTTCTCGACCGCGTGAAGTCCGGCAAGCATTTTACTAATGCAATCGACGAGGAATTCCTTATTTCCGAAAAAGAGTTTGAAAGGCGTTGGAAGAACTACTTCGCGAAAATAACCTCTTAGTTCTTTCCATTCTTTACAAAATCCATTATCGCATTATTGGCATCGAGGATCTGTCTTATCGTCTCTTTGACTCCCAGGAAAGCCGAAACGATCCTAGGATCGAACGAGCTGCCGGTCTTCTTACTTATATCCGCCAGGGCATCGTCAAAACTCCACGCTTTCTTATAATGCCTCTCCGAAACGAATGCATCAAAATAGTCCGCTACAGAGACTATTCTGCCGTAAAGGGGGATATCTTCTCCTTTTAAACCTTTCGGGTAACCCGTGCCGTCGTACCTCTCATGATGCGTCAACGCTATCTGGGCGGAAGCCATGACTATCGGAGAGGTCGACCCTTCGAATATCCGGCCCCCTATTATCGTATGCTCTTCTATCTTCTTGCGTTCTTCGGGACTTAATGACGTTGCCTTCTCCAGGATGATGTCCGGGATACCTATCTTACCTATATCGTGCATCATGCTGGCATAGCGCAATACCTCGACCTCATCTTCCGGGATCCCAAGCGATCTGGCGATCGCCGTAGAATAATCGCTGACCCTGCTGATATGTCCTCCGGCGCCTGGATCTTTATACTCCGCAGTTATGGCGATCCGGACGAGCATATCTTCGTATGCTTCCCTGACCTGCATAATTTGGAGCGCCTTATCTTTAGAGTTGGTTTTCATGTATCTTTTTCAGATAATCCTTCATCTCCCTTATCTCATTGATCAGCCCTTTCTCCACTATCGCCATATCTATCATGAATTTCTTAAGGTAGATCACACTTACTAAAAGTAGCACCGCTATTATCCCAAGAGCTATCACCATATGATGCGCCTTTCGTTATCCTTTTCTATTCTTTCGATTTTTTTCGCCTGCGCATGGCCGGCCCTTTCTTTTCGCCGGACCTATGATCTCTGCTGGAATATTTCTTATAGAACGGGGCCTTCTGGTGACCCTCTCTGCCTTCGGACCTTTCATCGCGTCTCCCCTTAAAGGAGCTCTGGTGGCGATCTGAACCCTCGGATCTTTCGCCTGGCCTGCCCTTGAAAGGGCTATCATCTTTTCGCTTGCCAAAACATTCTTTGCAATACACCGGGCGGTTTCCCGTGGGCCTGAAAGGCACTTCGCATTCTTTACTGCAATCAGCGCATACCGCCTTATGCAGTATCCTATCCCTAAAATCCTGCCTGGGCTGGTCATGGCGCTCGTGGCGGTCTGAGCGTTGGAATGGCGCGGGAAAATGCTTTACTTCAGCCGGCCTCGCCGCATACTGGGCAATCAATGCATCTATCTTCTTGTCCAGGAATGTGATCTGTTGCATTACCTTGCCAATTAAACCGGCAATATCCGCTTCAACCATTTCCGGGGTACCGGTATCCTTGACCTTGAGACTCTTTTTCATACATCTCCTTTTAGTTGTTAATCACTTTAATACATGGAACTTTAAGATATTTATTCTCGTCGAAATTTAAAGGGTCTGATTTGGCCTTCTCAAGGGCCGAATAATAGAAATCATCGAGTTTTTTTATTACATCGTTGGTATTATATGCTCCCTTCTTTTTATTTAGCGCTATATGGATGAGATTAGCAAAAGCGCGCTTTTCTTCGGGCGAATACCCGAGCCACTCGTATCCGGTCGCGGTGAGCGACATACCTTGCGACTTCGCGAATACCGGTATCATTATAAAAACTGCTAGAAGGAATGTAAAAAATATTATCTTAGCCATAATTTTGGAAAGGAGCATTAATGGAGCTGGCGATTGGAGTTGAACCAACGACCTGCGGTTTACGAAACCGCTGCTCTACCAACTGAGCTACGCCAGCTTTTAATCGTAACTATACGTTTTGCAACAAGTTAGGTGAATTATCTATTTTATTGGTTTCTTCTGTTTTGAGCGTTTGAGACGGATTTGAGACAATGCTATTTTCTAAAATAGCTATTGCTTTCTTCTTGTGGTCTGGCGATAGATGTGAATATCTCAGAGTCATTTCAATCATCTTGTGCCCCATAAGCTCTTGAACTGTCTTTAAATCAACTCCCGACATCACAAGCTGAGAAGCGAAAGTGTGTCTCAAATCGTGAAATCTGAAGCCAATTATACCACATTTTATTAATGTTGCATCAAAAGATTTTCTCACATTTAGATAGGGCTTCCCGTTCTTGTGGCAAAAGACATAAGAGCTATCCTTGTGCTTAGGAACAGCTAATAGAGCGTTCTTGACAGTATTATTCATCAAGACTTCTCTACGCTCACCATTCTTTGTTTGAAGCAGGTATATTATATCTTGCTCAAAACTTATGTTCTTCCATTCAAGAGTTAAAATCTCCGATTTACGCATTCCTGTAAAGACCGCTACTATCAGAATTGGCTTTAAATGCTCTGGTGCACTATCTAATAGCTTTTTTATTTCATCCTTCTCAAGATAGCGTAATCTTTGATTATTCTCCTTGAATAGCTTCACCTTGCAAACAGGGTTATCATGTGCCTTACCCCATGCGATTGCCTTGTTAAACATACACTTCAGGCACGCTAATTCTCTATTCACAGTAGCAGGGGCAACATCTTTACTTCTGTCTGCCTTGTATTGCTCAATAGACTGCGGGCTGATTTCGTAAAGACGCTTGCCATTAAAATGTTCTCCAAGCCGATTTATAAGGAAAAAATCTCGGCGAGCGACTCTTGGTCTTTTATTAACATTAGAATGAAGCTCAAGATAGGTTTTAGCAAATTCTTCGAATTTTATATTGTGCTCTTTTCTGACATCTAAAAATTTGCCTTCTGCAATTTCAGTCTTACGTTTATGCAGAACAGCTTCAGCTATCTTTTTTGATTCACTGACAGCTTCTCTTATACGCTTACCCATGTAATTATAGTCGATGTAGTAAACGTCTTTTCTTTTCAATATTCCCATAAATTTCTCTCTTAAATTAATTTTTTATCGACACGCTGATGGCAATGTTTATCTTTTTTATACCTTTATGCCGACCATGTCGAAAAATTAATTCATTCTGAACGGCTCTATGCGTCTTTCCTTTATCCACGCCTCAACTGCGACTGGCTCAAATCGTGCAAGTCGCCCAATTTTAATGTAAGGGATTAATTTTTGATATGTATAAGAATAAACGGTTCCTATGCTTATTCCCATATATTCAGCCAGTTCTTTCGGTGATAACAGCTTTTTTGAATCCATCTTCTGTCCTTTCCGCATCTATTAAACAGAAACGGAAACATCAAACTTCTAACTAAGATGCTATTTTGCTTTTTAATGAAAACCATCGGATTATCTTTTGCTCCGATTTTTTATCTTTGATAGCATACGCTACCTGATAGACACTGTTTTAATGATAGGACGCCAAACGCTTCGGAATCAAGCACTTTAACCTACTTTTTCCTTCCTTACCCGTCGGAGAAACGTTTATTTGCCGTGTATTAGCTTCTCTATCTCTTTAATCAGATAAACCGTATTAGCTCGTTTAAGCTCCTTAAAAATATTAAACAAATCCTTCTCGACAACTTCATCTATCGATTTACCATTTAATTTCCGAATCGCACCCTTGTACTTCAAGAGAATTGTTTTAACTATCTCTTTGACCTTTATTTGGTCGTCTTGACTTAATTTTTCAAAGGCATCTTTACAATAACGGCTCGAACTGAGCAAATCTGTGCGAAACCCGTAATTTTCAAGTTGAGCCACCATAGCGTTTCTTTTGGAGTCTTCGGGAGTGGGTATTTCTTCCATCCCTGCGGCTTGAAAGAAAAACACATATCTGGCCATGACTGCGATGGTCTCCACATAACGTGTGGTGGCAAACCTATTAAGATAGACTCTTACAAAAAATGATGCCAGTCCGACACCACGATAACGAGGATAGTAGCGACGTCTTTATTAAGTCTGTCGCACGTCTCTTTTGACATCTTGGCGTATTCGTTATTGGTCGCTATGTTACGCCCTTTTAATGCAAGCGGCGGATAACTTATCACCATCACGCCTGCCAGATGAGTCTCTTTTTCTATGTCGTCATAATAGGTCAATTTCCAAATCTCCTTTACCGCAGGAAGCGATTTTTGCCTATAATGAAACTGGGATAATTTTTTATAATCATCCATGGTGCCGTGACCGATTTCGATATGTTTAAATATCTCACTTTTTTCTTGGTCGGCGTATTCTTCATTAAATCCCATAGCACATTCGTCGTACACGTCTGAACCATATCCTTTATCAAGAAACCAATCGGCCTGTAATTCGAGCCTTAAATCTTTATGAGCTGTTGCGACTATCAAAATTTTCTTTAGTCTCCTGGCAAGTTTTTGAAGACCGAAGGCGACAACCTTAGCCGTAACACGGTCTAACGTAGAGGCGAACTCGTCTATCAACCAGATGTCCTTATCGGAATCGATTAACTTACAAATGCGATAGCGGAATTTTTGACCATCGCTAAGTTCGCAAAATCTGCGGCCGTAAATAAAAGCGTCCCCAAGCCCTGCGATAGATAATTTTTTTAATGCGTCATCGAGATTCTTGCCTACACCTTCTATCACTATCTCGTTGGGGTCTATTTTGATGTCATTTAGCGATATCGAATTATCAAGTCTCGAAAAGACATTATTCAGCAACCAACTCTTGCCCGAACCACTGTCGCCGGTAAGATACACGACTGTCGGGAATTCAAGTTCTATTCGAAAATCCTCATAAATAGGGAACCGAAGTTCGCTATCTATACAGAGGCCGAAGATATCGGATATTTTCACGGTTCTCTCCGTAATCTCTGTAGTCGTCTTGAAAGCATGGCTGACAATAATTTCATATGCTCCTTCCTTCGTCTTCGTTATCTCGATTTTGTTACCGTCTTTTACTTCATTTACAATTACTTCTTTCTTGTTCATGGCTCTTGGTCTCCTTTTCCAAGAGCGTTTTCCAACATGAACGGTAATTCTTATTTACTGCAACCTCGAAAACGCATCTATTTTAAATTTTTATAATTATTATCGTTATTTTTAATTGTGATAAGGTTCTAACCATTTCATCACATCGGAAAGCCTGTATCGTATGCGACCATTAACCGCCAACTTAATATATGGCATTCCTTTCTCACGTCTCCACTTAAAGAGCGTTAATGGTGTTACATTAATTATTCTGCAAATATCAGTAACAGTTAGCAGTCTTTCTTCATCATCAAAATATTTGTTTTCCATGTTTTTCTCCTTTCCTGGCATATATTTTTGTTTCTGTTTATTTATGTTTAGCATTGACTTACGTATTGATAAATAAATAAACTAAAAAAGCATTGAATGATATATTGATTTATGTATTGAAAATACATTATGCATTGATATATATAATTAATAATAAATATCAATATATTGAACGTGAGTCTTTTTTTATTATTTAATATTTGCGTCAACATTGTTATTGTCTCTCTTTTTATCAAACTCTGATTTGTTATATTTATTAATAGCGATGGCAAAACTCTGTAGATTACGCTCATTAAAATAATTATTAGTTTTCCACTTACCGTTTTCCATATAACGTCGCTCTATTTTGATATTGCGAATCAGAACTTTCTTCCCTTTAATATCAGCTTCGTTCTCAAAAACACTAAAAACAACGCTACCTTCACTAATTTGACCAATATAATTTCCCATTTTGCTGTTCTCCTTTTCTAATTTTCTTTCATCCTCTTCTTAATCATTTTCCAGATATACCCTATATAATAAGCATACGCTTCATTCGTTTCTTTTGACAATTCTATGTCATGTCCGCTTAAAACCCCGTAACAAGCGTGAAAAATTTCATGGACAAGGGTTTCGTTCTCATCTGAACTATAAATAAGAATATAGTCCTTTTGTTCCTTGTAAGAATGCGAACGAAGAACCCTGCCCAAAAATGTACCACTGTCATCACTGCTGTCACAGTCGAAAAATACACTCGGCATATTCAACTCTGTCAATAAATTTTTATCATACATAAATTCACAAAATTCCTCATGGGTTGGAGCAAATACTACGACAAATTCATGAGAATATACCTCATCAAAAAATCTAATAATCTTAATGTTTTTTGTGTTTTTCATATTATGCTCTCCTTTAAAGACAAAAAAACCGAAGTTCTCGGATCAAATTGCATCAGAAAACCTCGGTTCTTAAATTACGAACCCCAACTTTGCTTAAACTGCTAAATAACTTTCTCTCTAACTTCCTTTTTTACTTTACACTATAAGTATACCATACGTTCCTACGCAAAGCCAGTATTTGCACATTAGATATTGCCAAGCATTGCCAACTTCGTCTTTAGTTCCGGGTATTTAGTTCTTAATTTTCTTAGTCTATTCATCGCCGTTTTTATTGTTTTTGTAAATTCTTTGTAAAATTCAATACGCCTTATTAGGTCATGTTTATCATCAGCACTTAATGTCGAATACTCATCAAAATCAAACATCAACTTATTAAAATCTTCAATATCTTTACGAACAAGATATTTCATTACATAAAAAATGTCTTCTCTCTCAACCCAAATAGGTGAATCCGATTCTTCATCACCTATTTTTCGTAGCACTTTGTTTACATCGCCTATTTTCACTATTTCATTTAAAAAGTTTCTGGTATTTAGCAATAGGAGAATTGCCTCCGATTCCTTTTTTATGCGAGGAGAATTTATTATTTTTTTAACATCTTCAAATGGCACTCTTTTAAAATGCATAAGATACCATATGATAAACAGTCTTTTATACATATCTAAAGAATCCTCATAATGCGATTTTTTATCAAATGTAGAGGATTTAGGCATAAGTTTTTTAGTTATATAATAACGAAGTGTCCTATAGCTTATTTTGGGCGATTTTGAAAGATTATAGCGAATCGTCAAATCTTCAATCTTTTTAGGGAATTTTCGAACAAACTCTCTCGTAGGAATATAGTGCTCTTTTCTATTCTTCATCGCTGGCTAATTGAATCCTTTTTTATTTCGCTTTTATCAAAGTGTTTTGTATAACAATATTGTCTTTTACCTACCTAATAAAAGTATATCATAATCGACCAAGCAAAGCGAGCGTTTGCACATACTTAACAAATAATGCCAAGTTTCATAACTATAACGTTTAAAACGCTTATTCTCGCTCTTACCATTATGGCTGTGGCTTGCAAGGTTAAGCGAACTCGCTTGTGCGATACATTATACATGTTAAGAGAACATAATAGCTAAAATCGTGGCTAATAGAGAAATAACGAGATTATCTATGCTAATATCAAAATATCGTAGAGAGCTATGTGCCGAGCGTTCTGTAAAGCTCCCCGATACGTCTGAACGTCGGTTTCCGTTAAATTCCGTAGATTTTAGTAGAAAACCGTGAGATAAAGCGAGTTGGGGTATACATGGTGCATACTTCGAACGAGTTGGAGTATACATTATGTTAGATTTTACACGAACTTTTCGACTGTTTTATGAACAAAATTGCGTAAGCCCTGAAGGAAAATCGAGATTATACTATATAAGTTTATTATACGTATAATGTTCCCGAAACGTTCGAGCGTCTTTTGGGTGCCCATCCCTACGCTTTTTCTGCTATTCCCTTATGGATTTGGCAAGCCGCTCGCCTGAGGCAAGGAGAGGGTCTTGCCCTATGAACGAGATGGCACGTTAAGTGCTAAAAGTGACCCACCCACCCTACTTTTGAAGACTTCTAACCGTAAGGGTAATGAACGATTTGCCCTTTCCGCCCTGTTCAGATTGTGTGGTTTTCTTTTCTTCTGTGAAGGATTGAGCTGAAGTTTGAGAGGCGGGAGTGAGTGTTTTTTCGAGTAATAAGACGTGCTCGCAATGAGGACATTCAAAACCATGTTTCTTACCATCTATCAGATTAATAGATTTGATTTCTTCTATCTTTTTATCGCAATGAGGACATGAGAAATACCCTCTCTTTTTTCTTGAAAAAAGCATACGCCAGATTACGATAACCCCTAAAAAATCGAGTACGTCTAACATGGTTATACCCTCTTTTTTAACTCGCTAAATACTTCGCAACATAGCTTTCAGCAGGAGCAGTCAATCTGCTCT
>JAPLMF010000044.1:4550-6784 GCA_026387155.1 Candidatus Omnitrophota bacterium | reverse complement strand
TTATATCGAAACGTTTATCTACTACTTCCGGTTGCCTGTCCGGAAGCATCTTTGCCGCTAATAATATAACGACAAGCCCTATCGGAATATTGAGCAGGAATATAAAACGCCACCCGACATAATAATTTATGAGGCCTCCTAATATCGGACCCATCGATAGGCCCACCCCTTGTGCAAGAGCCATGATACCGAGCGCCTTGCCTCTTAACTCTTTAGGAAGAATGGTGGTTATGAGAGCTATGGCAACCGGACTATACATTGCCTCACCTACGGACTGTATCATCCGCGACACAAGCACCGAGGACATCCGAGGGGATACACTGCACAAAAATGTTCCGCCGACAAATACGCCTATTCCAATGATGAACATCTTCTTGTAGCCTTTGATATCCCCCAATTTACCGAACCCGAGGAGCGAACTCGTTATTATGAGAAGGTACGATAAAGGCACCCAGGAGACGGTAATGAGCCTGACATTAAAACATTTCGCTATACTCGGCAATGAGATGTTGAGCATGCTGTAGTCGAGCGTCGCCATGAATATCGATGCCGCGGCCAAGGCAACCAAGGCTATCTGCTTACGCTTATCCCTTATTATGTATTCTTCCATTATAACTTGTCCTTCTTTTCCATTATCTTTCCTAGAAAAGAGCTAAGTGCCTTTATGCCCTCTTCTTTTAACTTGCCCTGTATGTTAGCAAGATACGGTTTGATGAGTCCCATGAGCGACTCCTGAAAACCGCCGAATTCCGGCCTGTCGACAGTACCTTTGATGTCGAACTTAAGATGAACCGGATCTATTCCATTAAGCGCATCCACTATGGAGGAAACCGGCACGAACCCGATCATATCCATATTGCCGGCTTTCGGCTGAAAAGATGCTTGAGTAAGATTTATGACGTTGCGAGAATCTATCCTGTCGCCTTCGATACGCGTCCTCGAGCTGAGAGTGAGGTTTCCTTTCACAACCGTTACCGGGAGCGAATCCTGATATATCATCCGTATCGCATCGAGATCTACATTCTTAAGCGTTATATTCGTAACTGCACCCTGCCCGGATGAGGTGAAGGATCTGGAGAAATATATGTCGCAGCTTCCGGCAGGCGCACCGGACTTCTTTATATCGCCTTTAAGCTCCACCCTATCAAGGCGCATACCGTTCTTAGGATCATAAGCAAGCCTACCAAGCCGAAGGTTCGAGCGTTCTATATTGATCACCTGACCTTCATACGTTATCGTTATCGAGGTGTCGTCTATCGCGAGGTCCCGGATCTCAAACATGTACGCGTCGAGAGCGGTTTTAAAGTTTACCATCCTCCCCTTTGGAAGCTCGACTGTTTGCGAGTTGATCTTTTTTGCCGCTTGCCGCTCGGTTTTGGCCTTATCTTGTGCGGGCTTAGAGAAGCGCCTCTTTATGATTTCATAAACATTTCCGAAGAGGTCTTTCTTCTCCGTAGCGAATCGCCATGCAGAATCTGCATTCAGGCCGGCACCTCCGCCCGAGCCTGTCTTGGAACCGGCAAGGTTCATAACATTAAAACTCCCATCAGGCGTGCCGATTATATTTATCTCGCCGCCTTTAGTATGTATCTCGGAAAATACGAGACGCTTGGATAATAGCCCGATAAGGCTCACCCTTACCGAGGCCTTGTCTATCTTCGCTATACGTACACCCGCATTTTTCGGATCAAATACCTTAAGGTCCTTTAGTGAACAAGAAAGTGTAAGCGGCCATAGATTTGCTTTAGCTATAGATAACTTAACAGAAGTATTCCTATTAACCTGGTCGACTATGAATGAAGTAAAAGCCGGACTTGCGTATAGACCTACTCCGAAGTGTATTACAGCAAGAATGGCGATCACGATCGCGATACCGCGTATATTTATACGGCTCAGGATCCCTCGTCGCACTTTCGGCTTAAAGATCGCACTCTTCACTTTTGTTACGAACGTCGTCTTGACCTGTGTTTTCACGTTCGACATCACTTCGTTAGCATCCGACCCCGCTACAGAGCTCACCGCCCCTAATCTCGAGACCCATTTTCCGTATTTAGTACCTTTTATCTTCTCGGCGTATTTTGTCTGAATAGCCGCTGCTGCTTTCTTGGAAATAAAATATGCCGGTATTGTTATAATAAAAGCTACAGCTACCCCGCCGGCAACGAGAGTATTATTTATGTCCAGATACGCTACGATCGGAAGCGCTGTCGTGAATTTCCAGAAACTTGCCAAAC
>JAPLMF010000044.1:0-4430 GCA_026387155.1 Candidatus Omnitrophota bacterium | reverse complement strand
GAGTCGGCAACGCTGCTCATGCCTAAAAGATAGATAGACTTGAATAGAGGCAGTGTAAGGAGCGTTGCAGCGCGGTTTATTTTGAATACAAAGAAGAAGACCGCCAGAAGAAGCGCCATCGGGCCGTTCAAAGGAATGAGCCCGAGAAAGATGCCCAAACATACGCCCGCAGCTATCTCTCGGGGGGAAATATTGGATTCGAGAATGCCTATCACCTTACCGGGAATATTTAAAAATCCAAACATAGTTAACGCTCCCTTTATTTTATATAAAATTAATCCTCTTGAGCGGCCTTTTCAAGTTTTTCGCGAACGAGGTCCCTTAAAACAGAAAAATCGGCCGTCTTATATTTCGAGGTGTCGATAGGCGAAAGCACTTCCAACTTGCCGGATACTTTCGTTTTAAATATCCATCCGCCTTTCGGTATAGCATACCTCGTACCGCCTATATATATAGGGAGAACCGGCCTGCCTTCTTTTATGGCAAGCTTAAAAGCTCCATTCTGGAATTCGCCCATATCATCGGTGCCACTGCGGGTCCCTTCCGGAAAGAAGAGTATCGATACGCCTTTTTTAAGCCACTCGCCCGCCTTGTGGTAAGCATCCTTTATACTGCCGAAGTCACCCCTAGAAAGCAGGATGTGGTCATTTACCCAAAGAAGCCCTCCTATAAATGGCACTTTAAGCAACTCTCTTTTGGCTACCCATTTAAAATACGCGTGGGTCTGGTATATTATTATGATATCCGCAAGGCTCTGATGGTTTGCTACCATCACGTAGGTCTGGTTCGGGTCTATATTTCGAAGGCCGGTTACCTTAATTTTCCAGTACGGATTCATCGCTATGAGCGTATCTGACCACCAGAAACATTGCGCATGAACTTTTTTTGCGCGGCTCGGAAATGGAAATAGCACTATTTTGAGGATCAGACTTGAGAGAAAAGCGGCGGCGGTAACGATCGTTCCAACCACCCATATCACTACAGATATGGCAAATCTCATACTATATTTAGTTATCCTTCGGTTCAAGGCCCGGGGGCGTCTTGTGCCAATCGTAACCTTTTACGGCGTCCTGATACCCTCTGTCAAATAGCGCCTTCATGGCCTGCGGATCGAAGTCCTCTTTCGATACTGGGCGGAAATCTCCGGGAATGAACGCGAGGTTATAATCATTACCTCGCTGCTGCATGAACGCGTATATCCTGTATGTATCCCCTATCCCCTGATAATTTATCATCGTATCAAACGAACGTTCCGCAATGGAGGCTATTGTATCCTTGGCTACCTTATACCCGGGATTGACATAGCCGTTACGTATTATGTAATATTTACCCTTTATCTTGGCAGGGTCTATCCCGAGCTTCTTCATATCGATATTCATGGCCCTGGCGCCCTCTTCGGCATTCTCGAGTATCTTGTAGATGGTAAAGACCTGCGTTATCGTGCCGCCGTCAACATGCATCTCGTCGTAAACTTTCCCGTCGGCTTCGACATGTATGTAGACCGGCGGGAATATCATCGGTATGGACGCCGAGGCAAGTATAATTTTTCTAAAGAGCGCCTTGTCTCCCCTCACGGCAATGGCGCCCATATCCCAGGCCACGAACCGCTGGGAATCCAGAAGAGCCGTCCCGACAAAGAGCCTCCGGCCGCTCCGGTGCTCATCCGCTATTTTTCCGAGCATATCGTCGGTTATATACCGGCTTATCTCTCTGGCAAGAGGCTTATTGCTAGCAAAGGAATCTCCGAATAATGCCTGCAGCGGCCCCTTCGGGCGCATCACATCTTTAGTCGACATCGTGGTGTAGAGTTTCATCATCACATCGTCATACTCTTTGCCCAAAAAAGCGAACGGGGCGGTGATGGCGCCCGTACTGACTCCCGTAACGACTTTAAATTTCGGACGGGTCCCTGTATCGGACCAGCCTTTTAGAAGGCCGGCTCCGTACGCGCCATTAGCGGATCCTCCGGATATGGAGAGCATCGGATAGACCCTGTCCTCTTTGCCGTCTACAGAATAATCTCCGGGTTTATCTCCGGTTATCGCTTCTATCAGGTTCTTCTGGAGCTCGGGATTCGGTACTCCTAGTACGGCGCGTATCTCCGGCATGCCGGAAACTCGCACTTTTCCAATGAGGTCCTGCGGCACCGGATGGCGCAGCGTAGCGCAGCCCGAAGACGTAAAGATTAATATTGAGAGAAAAAAAGGCAGACAGAGATATTTCCTCATCGCTCCTCCTATGGCTTAAATATACCACTACCTCTTATTAGGATAGGGTACAACTAAGGAGGCCTTGTGTCAAGTATTAGCGATCGGCGGGCTTTAAGTCGGCTTCCGTTACTATGAAGTTCTTTTCTATATTCTTCTTATACCATTCTCTTATACATTCCGCGGCAGGTTTATTTTGCGGCGTAAAACCCTTATTATTGGCGCCGCCGGATCCGGAATAAGTATTCCAGCTCCACCAGTAGAGTCCGAAAAACCAAGGCTCATTCCATAGCTCTTCCAGTAGGGCCTTATAGCAATCCGCCTGAAGAGTTTGGTTAGGTTCGCTTGCTTTATTCTCCTGCCACGGTTTAACCGCCGCGGTATTCACACTGGCGTAACCGCATTCTGTAAATAGGACCGGCTTTTTCACTTTGGCGGCCCATTGGCCTATATCCTTCGCCCACTTTCTCCAACCCTGCCTTATCTCTTCATATTGCGGGGTACCTTTATCGGCTAGTGGGAAGTACGCGTCTATACCCGCATAATCGAGGTCTTCCCAAAATCCAACTTTGGTATATTCATCCCAGTTAGCGGCATACATTATGCGTCCTTTATATGCCTTTCTTACCTCGGGTATCACCTGATTCTTCCACATATCGGTCCTGCTCGCCGCGAACGTCAACTCCGTACCTATGCAGAAGAACTCTACGTCTTCATCCCGCGCTATCTTCGCATAGTGGGTTATGAACTTGGTGTAGTTATCGAACCACTGGCTCCACTTATCGTCCGCGTTGAAACCGATATCGGAACGGGAGCTGTCTTCGTCGGAAGTGAGATCGATGTGAGGCTTAAGCATAACGAACATGCCTTCATCATGCGCCTTCCTTATGGCATGTCTGATGCTTTGGTCGGACGGAGTGCGATCGTTTGGCCCTATCTCGGTAGAGTTATACTTCTCCTGGTACCACGTAGGTATTATAGCTACACATTTTACGCCTATCTCCGACCACGTTACATAACTCATCCCCTTCTGGAACATAGGATAGTTGATGGATGCGGAGGTCCTATTATCCGTGCATACGGAAGTCAATATAAGGAAAACTGCGATCACCGTTATTTGTATAATTGAAGCGCCAAATATCCGTTTCATTTTTGCCCCCTTATGTCCTTTTTTTCATCTTGAAAGACAAAGAGTGGGCAAAAAAATAGCCGGGCAAACCCGGCAATAGGCACTTATTCATTTCGGCAACCCGGCTGCCATATCCCCATGCTTTTTCGGGAATTAGGCCCGTGGCTTTGCGTGCCCACTCTTTCGAATGGTTTGCTATTATCGTCTGAATTACATGAACTTCAAAGAGCTACACTTACCAACGGTAAGGATACACTATATCTTTAAGAATAGCAATAGCTACAATCTAACTTTTTTATATTTAACAGGAATTGTTATAATCACCACTGGGGGTTACACTTTTGGTCGGTAGAAGGGTCTGTTTTTATGATAGTGTATACTTACTCGTGGGGTGATCTTTTGATGGACTTTTCATTTAAGCTCAGGTCAATGATATTTAATGATTGGGTTCGCGGTGAGGAGACGGTCAAAGATCTCTGTAAGAGATACGGATTATCGAGGAAGTGTTTTTATAAGTTTAAGAAGCGGTTCGATAAAGACGGATTCGAGGGGTTGCACAATAAAGTCAGGCGCCCCCCTTCTATGCCGCACGCGCTGTCTTTAGAAAAGAAGTTAGCAATCATGGATTGTATTTATGACAAGCCTGTGCGCGGACCCAGGTATATATCAATGATCTTGAGGCAGAAAGGCATTTATTCTTCAGAAGGCGCTATCTGGAACTTCTTATCAAAAGAAGAGCTTAACACTAGGCGCAAGCGTAGGCTATGGGCAGAGTCTCAAGGCAAACCCACATTAACCGCAAAGGAAAAGCTTTGCATAGCAGCAAAGCGCGGGCATATACAGTCTTCATCCCCCGGAGAGCTTGTAAGCATGGATTCATTCACAGCGTCGGTGAAGTCTCTAGGTAGAGTATGGCAATTCACGGCCTGTGACACTTATTCAAGTTAAGGGTGGGCTAAAGTATATATGGAAAAGCTCTCTGATAACGCCGTAGACTTCTTTATTAACCATATACTTAAGAATACCCCCGAGTTCAAGATTAAGAGGGTATTAACAGATCGTGGCGCGGAATTCCATAACTGGCAAGCTAAACT
>JAPLMF010000030.1:13644-19121 GCA_026387155.1 Candidatus Omnitrophota bacterium | reverse complement strand
GCTCCGACAAAACCCGTAACCCCCGGTACCGACTTTATCAGATACCAGCTGTCGTCGGTAAGCTCCATCTCTACAAGTATGTACCCCGGGAAGAATTTGCGCTGGGATATCCTCTTCTTACCAGCCTTTATTTCCGATACCTGTTCTACGGGCACCAGTATTTGAGATATCGCTTCTTTGGCAAGGCCCGCTTTCACCTTGCTTTCCAGAAGGTTTCTCACCCTGTTCTCGTACCCTGTCTGAGTATGTATCACGTACCAATGCTTTGGCATATTATAACCGCGTCATTATTACATTGACCAGTGTCGATAGAGCTATATCACAAACGCCTATGAAGAGCGCCAGGACCCCAAGCGATACCAGGACCACAATGGTAGAGCCCACAAGCTCGTTCTTGTTGGGCCAGGAGACCTTAATCATCTCAAGTTTTACTTCTTTGAAAAATCCTGCAACTTTGTTAGCCATATACCTCTATATATTTGGCCCCACTTCGCATTCAGCTGTCAAACTACCCATTGCTTCGTAGGGCAAATCCACCGAAGCCCTCTCCCATCCGACTATCGATGGCGAAGGAGGATGGCAGGCCAGGAGGGACTCGAACCCCCAACGCGCGGCTTTGGAGACCGCCGCTCTACCAATTGGAGCTACTGGCCTCTGTCGTATCGATCTACGAATCTCACCTGGCTTGATTAAGGAAGACTGACGGAGGGCTTATTGCCACTGCCAATTTCAGACCTTCTTACTTAATCTCTTTGTGCAATGTATGCTTCTTGCACTTCTTACAGAATTTACTAAGTTCGAGCTTATCGGGGTTGAGCTTCTTATTCTTGGTAGAAGAGTACCCTCTCTCCTTACACTGTGTACACTCGAAAGTGATAACCTCTTGCATTTTTACTCTACAACTTCTGTCACTACCCCTGCGCCGACCGTATGACCGCCTTCGCGTATGGCGAAGCGCAGTTCCTTCTCGAGCGCTATTGGGGTTATCAGAACTACATCGAACCTGACGTTATCTCCGGGCATCACCATCTCCACTTCCTTAGGGAGAGTGACTACTCCGGTAACATCGGTGGTCCTGAAGTAGAACTGAGGACGGTATCCGTTAAAGAAGGGGGTATGACGGCCGCCTTCCTCTTTACTTAATATATAAACCTCCGCTTTGAACTTCGTATGCGGGGTGATGGAACCGGGTTTTGCAAGTACCTGACCACGTTCTAAGTCGGTCTTTTCAACGCCCCTTAGGAGGACGCCTATGTTGTCACCGGCTTGGCCTGAATCAAGCAGCTTTCTGAACATCTCGACACCCGTAACGACACTCTTCTTGGTCGGCTTTATACCTATTATCTCTATCTCCTCGCCTACTTTTACCTGGCCTCTCTCGACACGGCCTGTACCTACCGTGCCGCGGCCTGTGATCGAGAAGACGTCTTCGATAGGCATGAGAAACGGCTTATCAAGGGCTCTTATAGGGTCGGGTATGAAGGTATCGCATGCCTGCATGAGTTCATCTATGCATTTTGTGGATTCCGGGTCATCGGGGGCGGTCATCGCTTTAAGCGCGCTTCCCCTTACAACGGGGGTCTTGTCACCGGGGAATTTATACTTCGTGAGGAGTTCCCTGACTTCGAGCTCTACTAGGTCCACGAGCTCCTTATCCTCGACTAAGTCTACTTTATTCAGGAATACGACTACCGAAGGAACGTTGACCTGACGGGCTAATAGGATATGTTCTCTCGTCTGTGGCATGGGGCCGTCTACTGCCGATACTACGAGGATGGCGCCATCCATCTGCGCGGCGCCGGTGATCATATTCTTGATATAGTCGGCGTGGCCCGGACAATCGATGTGGGCGTAGTGCCGGTTATCGGTCTCGTATTCTACGTGCGCTACGGCTATCGTTACGGTCTTGGTCTCATCTCTGACCGTGCCGCCCTTAGCTATATCTGCGTATGCTTTAACCTGGGCTTTGCCTTTTTTGGCAAGGACCGCCAGTATCGACGCAGTGAGAGTTGTCTTGCCGTGGTCGATGTGGCCGATAGTACCGATGTTCACGTGCGGTTTCGATCTTACAAAGGCTTCTTTTGCCATGGCTTCCTCCTTATTTTTCTGGAGCTGCAGATCGGGATTGAACCGATGACCTCGTCCTTACCAAGGACGTGCTCTACCAGCTGAGCTACTGCAGCCGCTTAGCATTACTGTATGTCAGCGGCTCCTTTAAAGACAAAAAAAACACCATATCGGAGTTGTAGTGCTTAATAACTCGTCAAGTCGACTACATATTGTGTATTAAAACAGGAATCGAGTTAACCAATTATAGCAAAACGTTTTTTTATGTCAAGATTTTTTTTAAAATAAATTTTTTATGCCATTCCTTGGCTAAATTGTAAATATAATATGTACTTAAAAGTTAGCTATTTCAATTTTCGAAAGGGGGTGAATTAAAGATATGAAAAAAATTGCAGCCATTATTATAGTGACATTATTTGCCTTTTCAGCGATAGGAGCATATGCGGCTGAAACCGCGCTGAACCAGCCTATTGCAAAGCCGTACGACAAGACGAAAGACCGCATGTCTAGGGCCATGAATAATATCTTCTATGGACCTACCGAGCTGCCTGACAACATAAGCAATACCAAGACCAAGGGCGAGGCCATGGACAGATGTATACCGAAAACAAAGACCGGTGTTGAGCGTGATATAGCCAGACTGGTTGGAGGAGTGTGGCAGATAGCGACATTCTGGTATTCCGATCCGGGTTACGTTACCTCGACGGTAAACTGGAAAGCGGTAGTTCCGGATAGCGCTTCTCCTGCTCCGCAAAATTAGATACTATATCTCCTCGACCGCCGCTTCGCCAATCCATGCCGATTTGCCGTCCGGACGTCTTATATGGCGCCAGCCTTCTCTGGTCCCAAGCACCGTCACCTCATCGCCCTCCTGGACTTTATAGTATGTAGTAGAGCTTTCGACGGGCTCATACTTAGCTTCCGTCGCCTTCGCCACGACTACGCCTTTCTTTAGGATCTCCTCTTCATAATACCTGACCCCAAATACCACACCGCTCCACAAAAGCGCAAATACGACCAATGCAAATAATATTCTTAACCGTCTTACCAGGAACGGGGTGACAAGAAATAATATAGCCATGCATATGAACGCAAGATAAAATGCAATAGCAGTTATTGCAACAACATTTAGATTAAGATCACCGAAAGGAGATTTTATCAAGGCCGCTATAAAACCCAGGCCGGAAGGCTCGGTAGCCGAAGCGCCGGGAACGAAGGCTTTGGCGTACACCATATTCGACTTAAGATCCCCATCCTGTGGTATCAGCCGCATGGCCTTTTCATAAAATAAGACCGCATAACCTATCTTGCCCATCTTGAGATAGGTATTTCCAATATTGTAATACAGGTTGCCGCTCTCGATCCCCATATCGAGCGCCGCACGGTAGTTCTCCAGAGCTTTTGAGTAATCTTTCTTCTCATAATAGACGTTGCCGGTATAAAAAGACCTATTCTCGTCCTTCACCGGCTCGTCGGCATGAAGGGCGAAAGCCGTCGATACTAGAAGCATTAAAAGCATCAAAACTTTTTTCATATACTAGAACACTTTCTTCCGCTCTAAATAGTTTATCGCCTCTTCAAGTCTCTTCAGGTCGTCGCTCATGTGTATGAGCTCTTTTTGGGACATGGCAAACCTTGCTTCATCACACGCTCTGAATAGTCCTACCACTATGGCCAGTATATCGACATCGATATTCTTCATACTAAGGATCCCTTCTACTACATCGGAGGTGACCCCGGCCGGCGGTATGCGTAACTTGTGACCAAGATACCCCTGCAGCGTGATAAACAAGGCTTCGTAAAAAGCTTTTTCGTCTTTTGACCGTAGAAGCCTCTTTAGGGACTTGAGTCCAGCCTTAGCGGATTTAACGGAATTCAGTTTCGACGCATATGCAGTATCACGACGAAGGCGGTCCGCTCTACCCCTGGCGATTGCCAGGAATATAAGAATGCCAAGTGGCAGCGCCATGAAAGGCACTAAAAATCCGTTCTTATACACCTGGTAGTCTACGCGTCTCCACCTGCCTGGCAGTTCTTTTATGTATACAAGATCCCGGCCCAATTCATCTCGAGGCCGATCTTTCTGGATCTCCTCAGCCGGACCTATGACCTGAGAAGGAGCTTCTTCTTTCGGTTTCTCTACCTGAATCTGTATCGGACCACGGCTTATCGTCACGTAATCCTTCTTCGCCGGATCGAAGAAGCTGAATTCGGCCTTCGGGATCTCAGTGACATTTTCGTTCTCGGGTATCAATACTTGTGTAAACGACTTTGAATGTTCTCCCGTCTTGACCTGGGGCTCATACGTCTTGAATCCGTTAGCGGCGGCCATATTCGGCATCAGCACCGTATTCAGATTGCCGGTCCCGTTTATTTCCATCCTGAGGGTGACCGGATCACCCGCTTTAAGCTTAGTCGGGCTTGCCGCGTATATAAACTGGTAATCGCCGACCGCGCCGGAAAAATTGGCGGGGCGACCCTGCGCCGGGACCGGCAGAACCGATATCTGTACATCCTGTGACTTTAATTCCACCGGATGGCGCTCGTATCTGGTAAAGAAATCGTCGAAGAAAGAATCTCTGGTAAAGTCCTCAGAGAAAGGATCCCCTGAAGATGGCCTGGCGGTCCTGCGCCTTACGACAACATTGGCTTTTATGGTAGCCGGTCCGAGCTTGTAATCCCCGGGCTTCGTTCCGAATATGCTCGTTGAGAACTCGAGAACGTCGTATAGGGCCCCGTTCATGTTCTCCTTATACTGCTTAGGCTCTTTGAATTCTATTTTGGAAAAACTCTCCTGGGCGAACACCGGAAGCTGTATGTCGCTTACATTCATACGATTCACGTAAAATTTAACGGTTATAGGTATAAGTTCATTCACATAAGCGACCTGCTTGGCCGCTTCAAGGGTAAGGAATACCCTGTCCTGCATATCAAGCTTCTCAGGCATGGCCTCATCCTGTTTCTGGATGGCCTTCGGGACCACGGGCCTGGTTTCGGTAACATCAAGAAAGATCATATTCGATTTATATTCATCTGCCTTATATGTAAATGCAAACGGCCCGAGCTGGAATTTTCCGAGCCTGAGAGGCAGGACCGAATACATGTGTGTTATAGAACTCGATACCTGGCCGTTCAGTACGGTCATCATTGTCGACGGGCCCATATACCGCACCTCGAGGCCGTCAATATTCCCGAGGTCCGGCGCAGGGATCGACTGCGTACCGTAGAACGAAAGCCCCAGCTTTGCGGCAGTGCCTATAGCAACCTGTGACTTATCGAGGCTCACCTCAAAACGTAAATCGCGCGCGTTGGCCACGCCAGCCGTAGCGATAAGCATTACCATGACTAACATACAAAGCTTTTTCATCTTACCAGTCTTTCAACGGTTCCGACATCCGGATCGGCTTCTT
>JAPLMF010000030.1:7223-13609 GCA_026387155.1 Candidatus Omnitrophota bacterium | reverse complement strand
TGCCTCTTCGCCTTTATATCCTTCAAGGAGCATCTTAGCTTCGGTCTCGGTCATCTCCTCAGCCTCGCCTTCAGCTTGAGGCGCGTTATATGCCTCTAACCCCTTATCTTCTTTTTTAGGTACCTGCTTCTCCTTATCGGTACCTTCGCCTCCGCCACCCGAACTCTTATCACCCTGCTCAGGCACTTCCTTCTTATCTTTATCTTTTCCTTCTTCCCCTCTCTGCCCTTTCTCTTCTTTATCATCCTGTTGGTTTTGCGCTTGCTGCTTATCCTTTTGCTCATCTTTCTTATCTTGTTGATCACTACCCTGCTGGTCTTTCTGCTGATCTTTATTCTGCTCGTCCTTCTTATCCTGCCCACCACCCTGCTGGCTTTGCTCTTGCTGCTTATCCTTCTGCTGATCCTTCTTATCTTGTTGATCTTTCTGCTGGTCTTTCTGCTGATCTTTATTCTGATCGTCCTTCTTATCCTGTTGGTCCTTCTTTTTATCTTTATTCTTATCCTTTTGCTCATCTTTCTTATCCTTTTCATCTTTCTTCTTATCTTCCTCATTCTTCATCTGATAGATCTTTATCTGCAGGAACTCGTAATTGAATTTCGCATCCCTGTCGCCTGGATCAAGATCGATCGCACGCTTGTAGAACTGAAGCGCCGCGTCTTTATTGCCCATCCTATAATGAGTGTTTCCTATATTGTAATCAGCCTTCTGCACGATATCGGTCTCTCCCGAAGCTATCGCCCTATTATAGGAGTTTATAGCCTTCGAGTAAGACTTTTCTTTATATAGTGCGTCGGCCAAATTAAAATTTGCCATTGTCGATCCAGGCTCCGTTTCCTTTCCGATAATAGCATCTCCGCTAAAAGCAACAATACCGCTGCCCCAAGAAAATACTGAAACCTCTCCTGGTAGCTCTTCTTCATCTTCGCTTCTATATCGCGCTTCTCGAGGCGCGATATCGACTTTTCATACAGAAGGACCAGTCCAAAATCGCCTTGTGTCGCTCGCACATAACTGCCTCCTGTGGATATAGCTATCTCTTTAAGGATATCTTCATTCAGCCTTGTTTTAACGGCCTCGCCGGTTTTATCTAGCAGATATTCTTTGCTGGTATAACCTTCCGAGACCGGTATGAGCTCTCCTTCGGGGGTGCCGACGCCGACGCAGAAGATCTTCACGCCGGCCGCGGCCGCCTCTTTGGCGGCGGCGAGAGCGTCACCTTCAAAATCTTCCCCGTCGGTTATTACCACAAGCACCCTGTATTTTCTTTCATTGGCGGCATCGGTTTTATTCTGAGAAAAGGCCTGCATAGCTTCGCGTATCGCGCTGGATATTGACGTACCCCCTCTAGGGATAGTGAATACACTCAAATCATCCAGAGAGAGGAGAAAACCATTATAGTCTATCGTCAGCGGGCATTGTAAGAACGAAGTGCCGGCGAATGCGATCAACCCCATCCGATCGCCATCAAGCTTCTTAACCAGATCTTTGACGGCAAATTTGGAGCGCTCCAGTCTATTAGGTTTAACATCGTTGGCAAGCATGCTCTTAGACACATCCATAGCTATCATTATATCTAACCCCGTCCTCTTGACCTCCTGCCATTCAAATCCCCACTGCGGACGAGCAAGCGCCACAAGCATTAACACGATACCTGCTACGACAAGAGAGGCTTTTATTGTCCTTCGGGCAATGCTCATGGAAGGCGCTATAGATCCTATGAGTGATCTATCCGCGAACCTCTCCAACTTAGAGCGCCTGCGCCGCGAAGCCCACAAGTAGAATATAAACACCAGTATAGCCGGGACGAATATTATAGTCATGTAGTCGGGATTGGCGTAATGCATATTTTTACGGCACCTTCATAAGGATAGTATTCGACAAAAGTATCTCCAAGATCAATATTACTATAGCTGGTATCAGGAAATAATAAAAGAGCTCACTGTACTCCCTATAACCGAAATGCTCTATCGCGGACTTTTCTAGTCTATTTATGTCATCATATATCTTGCGCAGGGTCTCCGTGTCAGTAGCATGGTAGTACCTTCCTCCGGTCAAGGTAGATATTTTCTTCAGTATATCCTCATCCATATCGATCGGTATATTCTGGTAGACCGTCCTGCCGTACGCATCCCTGAATGGGTACGGCACCGGGCCTTTGGTGCCGATCCCTATGGCATATATCTTTATGCCTAAAGCTCTGGCGGCTTCCGCCGCTACGAGAGGCGATATCGTCCCCGCGTTACTGACACCGTCGGTGAGCAGTATTATTACCTTCGATTTTGTCTTAGAGGTCCTCAAGCGGTTTGAGGAGCTTGCTATTGCGCTTCCTATGGCCGTAGCGTCCTCTATCATGCCAACACTCACCCTATCCAGATTTTCGTTTATCCATGCGTAATCTGTAGCGAGAGGACAGACGGTATAAGCCCTGGCCGCGAACGCTACCATGCCGATACGATCGTCTTTACGTTTTTGTATGAACTCTTTCACTACTTGCCTTACGATCTCAAAACGATTTACCCTGCGCCCTGCCATCCTGAAATCCTCGGCGAGCATACTGGTCGACGTATCGAGCGTAAGCACTATGTCGACACCTTCAGATGTCGTCTTTGTGCCCTCGAGCATCGACTGCGGTCTGGCCAGTGCTATTATCGCAAAGCCGAGCGCCATAATACGAAGCAATAGCGGAAGGCGCCTTAACCTCTGCCTGAACGTCGGTTTAATATCTTTTAATAGATCATCCGATGAAAAGATAAAAACTGATTCCTTCTTCCACACCCTAGCCAAGAGCGCCGCAAGCGGCAGTATCAAAAGACAGAGAAGAACCCACGTATCTTTAAATATGAACATCTTTTGTCTCTTCTATAAATTTAGCTGCGGTCGTAAATACAAGCCCTGCCTCATCTTTGGTCGGCGCATACTTCGCGAACTTCACCAGATCGCAGGAACCCATAAAATCCTTCAAAAGGCTTTTTTGTTCCTGCGACAAAGAGCTTGAGCTCTTAAGCGAATCGAGAAACTCCTCGGTAGTCATCTCCGGTGCCCTAAAACGGAATGCTCTCTCGATATAACGACGCACGGAATCGGATATCCCGACATAGTAGCTTTTAATATCTCCGGATTGAAAAAATACGACCTTAAGTGCTTGAAGCTCTTCCAGTGCCGTTTCATGAGGAAGCCTGACAGGTTTCCTGCTCCTTATCTTTCGATAGGCCAGTATCGCCAATGATATAATAGTCACTAGAAATGCTGACAGGGCCAAGAACTTCCCGATATCACGGGCCTGTATTGGCCCCTTTATATCCTTAATATCTGTTATCGCCGCGCCTTTGGGCAGCACACTTTCAACCGAAACCTCAATGGCTTTTACCGGCACGGACCTTCTTTCTGTTTCGCCTTTTACCGTATATAACACCTGGGTTTCGGGTATCAAAAATTTCCCGACTGAATATGCCGCCATGGAATACCAGCGAGCTTCAACCGTTCGGCCGAACCATATCTTTTCGATGGTCTTGCCGGAATCTTTGATCTCGAAATCACCTATCTTCTTATCCGTGAAGACAGGGAAGACGACCGAAATATTCTTACCGTACCTGGCTTCAATAGCATAGCGTATCCTGTCCCCTATCGTGACGGTGCGCTTCGAAACCGTCGCGCGTACATCCGGCCCGTCATCGGCAAATGCCGCAGCCGATACGACTATCATCATGATCCATGCAAGAAAGAATATCTTCAGTCTCATATCCTGCGCCGTCTCGCCTTGAAGAACTTGACAAACTCGGTTATGTAAGGTTTATTTGTATGCACGTCTATATGATCTATACTGACCGCATCGAAGGTCCTTACGCGCTCCTCGGAAAGCTTTTTAGCCGTAATGGCATACTTTTCCCTGAGCTTAGAGCTAGATGTATCCACAAGCACGGTCGACCCGGTCTCAGCATCGGCAAGCTCGATCAGTCCCGCGTTCGGAAGTTCGGATTCCCTGGGATCCGTTATAGTTATAGCTACGCAATCGTGCTTCTTATTGGCGATTGCAAGAGGCTTCTTATAGTCTTTAGTAAGGAAATCGGAGATGATAAAAGTGACCGCGCGCCTGGATGTGACGCTATCGAGAAATCTGAGTGCGCCGGCAAGGTCGGTGCCGCGCCCTTCCGGCTTGAAATAGAGCGCCTCTCTTATTACACGGGAGACATGCTGCAAACCCTTCCTGGGAGGTATAAACTTTTCTATCCTGTCGGTGAATATCAAAAGCCCGACACGGTCCTTGGAATGGACCGCCGCGAAAGCAAGTATTGCGCAAACCTCCGCAGCAAGCTCCCTCTTCAGCATCTTCGATGTTCCGAAGTAAGAGGATCCGGAAAGATCCAAAAGAAGCATTACTGTAAGCTGGCGTTCCTCGACGTACTTCTTTATGAACGGATGGCCCATACGGGCCGTTACGTTCCAGTCGATCGCGCGTATCTCGTCGCCGGGCTGATATTCCCTTACCTCGTCGAACTCCATACCGCGCCCTTTAAAGACGCTCTCGTAATCCCCTGAAAGCGTGTCTGTTACAAGCCGAGCGGTCGTTATCTCGATACGACGTATCTTTTTGGCGAGGTCTTTTGGCAGCATCTATCTTAGGGGACCTTTACCTCTTCGAAGACCCTCTTTATTATATCCTCGGAGGTTTTGTCCTCGGCTTCCGCCTCATAACTGATAATGACGCGGTGGCGCAGCACATCCATTCCTATGGTCTTTACATCCTGCGGCACTACGTATCCCCTTCCCTGCAGGAATGCGTAAGCCTTAGACGCTATCGATAAGTATATTGAAGCCCTCGGCGATGCGCCGTATTTGATGAGCGGTGTAAGCTCGTCGAGCCTGTAGGACTTAGGCTCTCTGGTTGCAAATACTATATCGACTATATATTTTTCTATCCGCTCGTCGATATATACCTCATCGATTATCTTACGGGCCCTCAATATATCGCTCGGACCTATGACGGGTGAGGCATCGATCTTCTTATCCGTTATCGCCATGCGCTTCATTATCTTAAGTTCTTCTTCTTTTGTGGGATAACCGATTTTAAGTTTTAACATAAACCTATCGACCTGGGCTTCAGGTAGAGGATACGTCCCTTCATGTTCTATAGGGTTCTGCGTAGCCAGTATAAGAAAAGGCTCATCTAATTTATAGGTATTCTCCCCTATCGTAACCTGCCTCTCCTGCATCGCCTCAAGGAGGGCGCTCTGCACCTTGGCCGGGGCTCGATTGATCTCGTCGGCCAATATGATATTTGCGAATATCGGGCCTTTCTTCGTGGTGAAGTTACCGTCTTTGGGGTTATATATGAGTGTACCTATAAGGTCGGCCGGCAGAAGGTCAGGCGTAAATTGAAGCCTCTGGAACTTCGTCTTTATAGACTGCGCCAGCACCTTGACGGCGAGCGTCTTCGCCAACCCGGGAACGCCCTCTATAAGTATGTGTCCGTTAGCAAGTATCCCTACGAGCAGCCTCTCCAATAGATACTTCTGCCCTACAATGATCTTCTCCATCTCCTTCATAAGCTCAGGGATGAAGACGCTCTCCCTCTTAACTTTCTCGTTTATAACCTCTAGCGTATTCGACATCTACTCCTCCTCGTTTTACAGATTAATTTTACCTGTCCTGGCTATTGTTATTGACAGGTTAGGAAATTTTCCCCAGATCCCTTATCTCCGAATTTATGAACTTAAGCAGCACAACTTTTTCCAGATACTCAAGCGAGAGCGGTTTGGTTATATAGTCGTTGGCGCCGAGATCCAGAGCCTCATTTATAGTATCATCGTCCTTCACGCCGGTGACCATAATTATTACGACGTCTTTATCAAACTGACGGATCGCTTTTAAGGCCTCGATACCATTCATGCCCCGCATGTTTATATCCAGCAATATTATGCGCGGCTTCTCTTTTTTGGCTATTTCGATGGCTTCTTTGCCGCTTAAGGCGTTAAATACTTCGTAATTGCGGACGGTGAAGAACTCGTAGAAGAACGAGTCTATGCCCATCTCGTCATCGACGGTGAGGATCTTGCAGACCGATTTTTCGTTTGTCATAAGAATTAGGTCCTTCGTATGCTCCTATTCGTCGCATTCTCAGGATCAACCCTGCTTCGCAGAATTGGAGCGGGCGAACGGAATCGAACCGTCGTAACTAGCTTGGAAGGCTAGCGCTCTACCATTGAGCTACGCCCGCAATTTCGTTATAGCTTTGAAGCTTGTCCCGCAAAACAAGTCTATAGCCACTAATACCTTATTAAACCCGCTTCTTAAATGTGTTTTGCGGGATCCCGCCAAACACCTCTTAATAGAGGCGTACTCTAAGATACCCTTTGGCGGGAGAAGCCAGTTACTCTATCCAGTTG
>JAPLMF010000030.1:0-7209 GCA_026387155.1 Candidatus Omnitrophota bacterium | reverse complement strand
TGAGCTACGCCCGCATAATAAAAAGCTCACTGCGACCAACCATCTATAGACGCAGCAAGTCTTGTCCGCTTTTTATTCTTCATATGGGGAACCTATGGTGCCCCCTGATGACGCTCGGCCTTACTATAAAACTAAAGGCCTCGCTGTCACCCCCTCCTACGGCACATAGTAGTCGTTGTGTCAGTAAATAGGCTTTATTCCACCTCAGGATGGATACGCTTACAGCAAAGTATTATATGCCATAGATGCTGCGGATTCAATAGAAAATGCGCAGGTATTGCCAAAAAACGCTATTTAGTGTAAGCTCAATACAATGGTTGAATAACCCTACGGAGGCAAAAATGGAAGCTACTGCTTTTTATGATGAGATGGTTGGGCGCAATATTGGTGTTCTTACAGCCGAGGAGCAGGAGCGGCTCAAAAATACATGCATCGCCGTTGCCGGATGCGGCGGCATGGGCGGTTTATCCGCCGAGCAGCTGGTGCGTCTGGGAGTCGGCCATGTCAAGATCGCGGACTTTGATGATTTTTGCGTGCACAACTTAAGCCGCCAGTGTGGCTCCACCACTTCGAATGTCGGCAAGAATAAAGCTGAGGTGCTCGGAAGGCATTTTAAGGACATAAATCCGCATTTGAAACTCGACATATTCAAGGATGGCGTCACCCCGGAAAATGTGAATAAATTTATCAAGAATGCGAAAGCTGTAATCGACGGGACCGACCTGTCGAGACTCGACTCCACCATCGCGATGTATGACACAGCCCGAAAAAACGATATCTGCGTTGTAAACCCTAATGCAATAGGTTTCGGAGTAAACGTATTTGTCTTCGGACCTAAAACGGTATCTCTGGGAGAGTTTTTGGAATTATCTTCCGGGATAGATCCGCTCATGGCGCTGACTAAACTGGTCCCTTATATTCCGAGTTATGTCGATCCGGATGAGATCCGAAGGATAGCACTCGGGGAGACGTTTCTTCCTAATATTGCAATGCCGCAGTATTTCGGAACAGCCATCGCAGTTTCCGAAGCGGTCATGATGGTGCTGGGGAAGATACCGGAGCCAACCGGACCGCAACCCAGAATATTCATAATGGATCTCCTCGACAGAAAATTCCAGGTCACCGGCTGATCCTTTCGGAAAATATATTTCAAAAACTTATGGACTGATGAAACGAATGTTCTATCGCTATCAATTACGAATATCGTCTTCTTGCGTTCTATTTTTTAATTCTAATTCCCCCCGTCAGATAGAAAAAAATACCCACGCCTGAACTGATAGTGTCAAGCACGACATCCGAAAAATCACCCACCCTGCCGTGCACAAATGATTGATGCCATTCGTCTGACATGGCAAACGCTGTTATTAATATAACCGAGGCCGCTACCAGCATGACGTCACCTACTCTTGGCCTGGAATGTTTAAAAGCCCTGATAAGCAGCCATCCAAATACGGCGTATTCGATAAAATGAACTATTTTGTCAGCATGCTGTATGGGAACTTGCGGAAAATACTCTGGAGAAATTGAAGAAAGATAAAAAATGGCCGCAGCCCAAAGAAATACGGGGGCCCAGAATCGGATCGCTATTTTAAATCTTTTATTTTCATGCCTAGTTTTTGGATGCTTATGACCATGCAAGATCGGGAGTGTGTCATCCTCCCCCCACTTCCTTCTTATCACCTCATCTATTTTTGTTTTCAGAACCGTTATCCTTACTGGTTTTTCGATATACATTTCATCATACAATCTGTTGCATTCTTCTTTGGTTGACCCGTTTAGTACGGCAGTTAGCATAACAACGGGGATTCCGATAGTGCTTTCATCGCTTTTTAATATTTTTAAGACTTCTATGCCGTCCATCCTGGACATGCGAATATCTAAAAGTATTAAATGCGGCCTTATCTGTTTTGCCGCTATGATGCCGGCTTTACCGCTCGTCGCAATGCTCACGTCAAAATCACTAATTAGCTCCAAGCCTTTCTTCACCACATCGCAAACACTCTTTTCATCATCTATAATCAGTATTTTCTTTTTTTCTGACATCATTTGCCCCCTTTGTTATACCTATACTTTATCCTGCATACTGAATTTTTTAGACACTACGCCTCACCACCACCTTAGAGGCAACAGTATAGTAGCGGTAGTGCCTTTATTCAATTGGCTCTCAAATTTTATCTCTCCGTTATGCGATTTGAGAATGCCGTAACAAATCGGTAGCCCTAATCCTGTTCCGCTTTCTTTGGTGGTAAAGAATGGCTCAAACATTTTCGCCATAACTTCTTCCGACATGCCACAACCAGTATCCTTAAGATTTATTATTAGAAAATTCCCTTTTGAAGAAACTGTTATGGTAATAGTCCCGCCATTAGGCATTGCTTCTTTAGCGTTATTTAGAAGATTAATAAAAACCTCATGCATCTGTTGCTTGTTCATTGATACAAGACGCGGGAGGTTTGGATAATTCCTTTTTATCTCTATGTTGGCCAATTTAAATTGCTTCTCGATAACACCCACTACCTCCTCTACAGTACTAATAATGTCCGCATTTATCTTTTCGCCTTTATCGGGCTGGGCAAATTTTAAGACCTTATGCATAATATCCGTTGCTATTTGACACTGATCCATGATTATTTCTAGCGCGCTTTTTACTTCAGCGTTTAAGGCCCTGGACATCAGAATGATCTGCGCATTCCCGGAAACGACCATAAGGGGATTATTAACTTCATGGGCGATCTCATAAACCAACCTGCCCAAAGAAGCCATCTTTTCAGACTGGATCAGCATATTGTATGAGTGCTTGAGTTCGGTAATGTCCGTACTGACTTCTGCCACCAGCCATTCACCTTTCCCATTCTGAAATGGTATCGCGGTAATCTGAACCGGCCTGTTGCCTTCTTTTACCATGACTTCTTCTGTAACCACAGCCTCCTTTGTCTTCAGCGCCTTACTCACTCCGCAGGCAGGACAAGCTTCGTTTCTATCCATAAAATATTTGTAACATTTCTTTCCTTTGTGATCACCATAAATCTTCTGCCATTCAGGGTCGACATATACAACGTTAAGATCGGCATCAATAATATCGAGGCCTGTTCTCGTGGCACCAAGGACGAATTCTATCTGCTGTTTTATTTCGCGATCCTCCTGCTCCCTCTTTTTGCGCTCGGTAATATCCTGCACTATCCCATTAAAAACTACTTCATTCTCTCGAGGTGAAGGATTGGAATGCCCAGAAAACCAGATCTTCTCTCCCGTTGGTTTTTGCAGCATCCCTTCATATTTCCATTCGCTTAATTCCTTAGTTGACTTCGCAATTGATTTTACGAAACTTTCCCTATGCTCCGGAATAACAAGCGCGGTGAAACGCTCGAAATACCCCTCTAGATCGGGTTTCAGGCCAAGGATATGTTCTGACATGCTGCTTATATAATAAAACCCAAATTCTCCATTAGGTCTGGCATAGAACTGATAGACAACTCCGGGAACCTGAGCCGTCACTTCAAGCAGCAGCTCTTTATTCTTTCTCAGCTCCTCAAACATCCGCTTGCGCTCGGTAATATCTATAGAATATTCTATCATCTGAATCACTTCACCTTGCTCATCAAACACGGGAATCCCGTGCACTTCCATCATTACGGAATTGCCTTTTTCATTAAAATGGCTGTGTTCTATATGCACTGACTTTTTTAAACGCAACACGTCCTTCAAAGGACAAAGATCCTCGCCTTCGCAAGGCCTGTCCCGCATATGGGTTTTCTCATAACAAATACCGCCTTCAATTATTCCTTTTTCCCTGGCGGCGCTATTTGCCAACAGAATTTTATGATTAAGATCTATTACATAAAACAAATAACCCAAAGAATCGACAGCGTCTTTCAAATTAACTCTTAGCACGCCGCTCTGCTTATTATCTTTCATTTTTTATACCCTTAGCTAAACAAAAATCCCAAGCCTCCGTGGCCTGCGCCACAAAGCTTGGGTCATAAAAAACTTATTAGGCCAATTATCCTTGCTTGCTTGCTTGCTTGCTTGCTTGCTTGCTTGCTTGCTTATATGGGCCATACTCACCTCATATTGCGAATACCCTATATTTCGTGTTATGTTTGTAAGAGGTCCTCATGTTTATATCAAATATCTCATCTTCGCATAACTCTCTTATATTCCTAGCGGTTATGTGACTCTTGAGTATAGTTGGTGGTGAGGGAAGAATTCGTCGCTTTTGGCTTACTGCGACCAACCCTCAATAGGACGCAGCAAGTCTTGTTCACCAAAAGCTCCTTAAGGGGAAACCCTGATGGTTTCCCCTTAACGCTTATATGCTTAAACGGAAGAGACGCTGTTCCCCTTCCTTCTGCATAGATGTTCTAGTGCGCCGATAAGGAAAAAACTATAGTTTTTTCCTTAAAATCCTTTTTCTGAATCCTTCTTCAATGTGCGTATTTAAAATCGGTAGTCATACCGACTTGTTATTACTGGTGGTGAGGGAAGGATTCGAACCTTCGAAGGCTTGCGCCGTCAGATTTACAGTCTGATCCATTTGACCGCTTTGGTACCTCACCATCGTAAAAATTTCACTGCGACCAACTATCTATAGATGCAGCAAGTCTTGTTCAATTTTTACTCTTCATATGGGGAACCTATGGTTCCCCCTGATGACGCTCGGCCTTACTGTAAAATGAAAGGCCTCGCTGTCACCCCCTTCTACGGCACATATTAGCCGTTGTGTCAGTACTTAGCCCTATATTGTTAAAACTGGAGCTGGGGAAAGGAATCGAACCTTCAACATTCGCATTACAAATGCGATGCTCTGCCAATTGAGCTACCCCAGCCTTACCCCAACGTCTTTAATACCTCGGGCAGTTTATTTAAAAGATCGGTCGCCAGAAGCGAAAGAACGCTCTTCTCTTTCGCCGCGGCGTCGCCGGCCATGCCATGAAAATAAACTCCAAGGACCGAGGCGCTAAATAGATCTAAACCCTGGGCCGCAAAACCCGCTATAATGCCCGTAAGCACATCCCCCATGCCTCCGGTCGCCATGCCGGGATTGCCGGTCTGGTTCTCATACAGCTCCCCCTTAGGGCCGGCTACGATAGTATTATGCCCCTTTAAAACTAAGACCGTATTATACAAAGCGGCCGTACTTAACGCAATATCTTTTCTGTTGCTCTGTATTTCGGCAACATCTTTGCCGGTAAGTTTAGACATCTCTCCTGGATGCGGCGTCATAACGATAGGCGCTTTGGAGTTCTTAAAAATATCCGCGTGTCCAGCGACGGCATTTATCCCATCGGCATCGAGCACAATCGGCTTATTAAACTTAACCATAAGGTTACGCACAAGATGTTGGGTCTCTTTGTTCTGGGATATCCCGGGTCCGATCGCTATCGCAGTAGTATTTTGCGAAAAATTCAAAAGCTCTTTCTCGGCCAACAGGCTTAGCGAAAAATCTTTCGTTTCGAAGAACGGTTTTACCATAACTTCTGTAAGCTTAACGGCCATTATGTCATATATACTCCTTCCCACGGCAAGGGTCACGAGCCCCGCGCCTGAAAGCGCCGCCGCCTGACTGGTAAGGTACGCGGCTCCGGTATAACCGGCCGAACCTGCGATCACCAGCACATGACCGAAGTCGCCTTTGTGTGAATCGGCCGGCCTCTTAGGGAACTTCAGAATAGCTTCATTTATCGTCATCATCTTTTATCCCTCAAAAGTATCACGCTTGCTACAGCGTAGTTTTTGGAATGCGACATACTCACTATAACATCATCAATCTTCTTCTTTTTTTTAAGCTTGAGCGCATCTCCCCGGAATACTATTACTGGTTTACCTTCGGCGTTATTAACCACTTCTATGTCGGTCCACCTTATAGGGAACTTATTCGGCTCGCCGAACGCCTTTACAACAGCTTCCTTTGCTGCGAAACGCGCTGCAAAATGCTGCTCAGAAAACCTTTTCGAAGTCGAATACTTAACCTCGCGTGCAGTGAATATCTTCGATATGAAGTTATCGCCCCATTTCTTGACTGCATCGCGCATCCTCGGTATCTCCACTATGTCTATACCGGTCCCGGCTATCATTTTATCCTTCCTATCATCTCTTCAACCGCACATCCGATCCCGACGAAAACGGCGCGCGCTATTATCGAATGCCCAATATTCAGCTCATTTATGCCTTCGATTACCGCAACATCGGTTACATTATCATAGTCAAGGCCATGGCCGGCATTTACCTCCAGACCAATGGAAACTGCATGGTGCACCGCTTTTTTTAGAATAGTAAGCTGTTTCGCCCTGGCCTTACCCGTGGAGGCATTAGCGTATTCACCGGTATGTATCTCTATTATCTTAGCACCTGCCCTTACCGACGCGTCTATCTGCTTCAAGTCCGGGTTCACGAAGAGACTTACGTCTATACTTTTCCCATTGAGCCTGGATATTACAGACCTGACTTTCGTAAAGTTCCGGCATACATCCAGGCCGCCCTCGGTCGTTACCTCCTGCCTCTTCTCCGGGACGATAGTCACCTGTTCGGGCTTTATCCGGCATGCAAAATCCACGATATCTTTTGCAGCCGACATCTCGAGGTTCAACCTCGTTCTGACTGTCTTCTTAAGCCCGATGACGTCGGCATCTACTATATGACGCCTGTCTTCGCGTAAGTGGCATACTATCGAATCGCAGCCTGCCTCTTCCGAGAGACGCGCCGCTTCAATTGGATCGGGGCAAGCCGCTTTACGCGCCTGCCTTATAGTGGCTACGTGATCTATATTAACTCCGAGTTTCGCCATATATCTAGTTCTTCTTCGCCCTTAATATCTTTTCGGTAACTGTAACGGCGTCTCTGACAGCCTTCACATCGTGAACGCGAAGTATCCGCGCCCCCTTCATGACCGCTATCACACAGGTCGTAATGGTGCCTGTGAGCCTGTCTTGAGCGTCCGGTAAATCCAGTAATTTCCCAAGGAACGATTTCCGTGAAGTCCCGATGCATAACGGAAGGCCCAGGTCCTTAAACTCTTCCAGCCGATTTAGTATCTCCAGATTGTGCCAAACCGTCTTCCCGAAACCTATACCCGGATCTATAGCGACAAGACCTCTCTTCACTCCGGCCTTAAAAGCCTCTTCAGCTGAAAACCTTAATCCATCTTTTATCTCGCCGATCAGGTCGAAGTATTTGGGGGATTCCTGCATCTTTTCCGGTGTCCCTCTCATG
>JAPLMF010000040.1:28888-38263 GCA_026387155.1 Candidatus Omnitrophota bacterium | reverse complement strand
CAGTCCGATACTTCGGTTGAATTAACCGGGGGTAACCGTTTTTATGGCAATCTGATCAACAATGATTTCCTTTTCACTGACTCCCTTGGCTACAAGATATTTCTTGACCTTTCCCAGGTCTTCTTTCAGTTTTTTATAGGCGGTTGCCAAATCCGCGTCGCGCTTTGAAAACGATGCCGTCCAGACAACATAATCGCTTTTTATATTTTTCTGGGCCGAGCCGGTAACGGAAATCTGTTCCCTCGTGAACTTCATGACCTTTAAGAAGCCCTGCGAAAGAATCACGCTTGAAGCAATCGTTGCCGCCGCAATACAAACACCCAGAATGATTATCTGGGAATTCTTCAAAAAGTTTCCGCCTTCCATTGCCTTGCCCCTTTCGTTTTAATACTTTTTATAATTAAATATATTATCGGCTTCTCCGGTCGGTATAACCTTGGCACTCTCCTTTCGACAGATACCGCCTTATGCCATACATGTCATTTATCATTTTTATTTATTGTTGGTGCTAAAAGACAATCCAGAGCATTTTTAAGCTCAATCTTAGCGTTTTGTAGTTTCAAAACTGTTCCAATAATTATCTTGTCAGCATCACCTGATGAATACCCCCGTATCTTTTCTCTTTTTCCTATCAACTTCTCAAGTTCTGTTATCTGGTTAAATATTGAATATATCTTGAGTGTATACTTTTCTATTGTGGGCGTCATATCTGCCATACATCCTCCCTCAAAATAAAAACCTCCATCAGTCACAGTATGACCAATGAAGGTTTTACTTTTTTATAGTCCAGGTTCCCCCTTGAAACACAGGACTAATACTTTCGCAAATCAAACCGCACATCTAACTGCCCAATCAAATCTCTGCTGCTATAAATATCTTATCGGTCTGGAGCTTCAGACCGTACCTATCATATAAAACAAAAAACCCTCGAGAGTCATGCCACAACTCAAGAAGGTTTTACTTTATTAACGTCCAGGATTTATTCCTTCCAACTCAGGACTACTCTAACTGTGAATATAGTATAGCATAAGAATGGGTTTTGTCAAGAAGGGCTCACCGGCAACACGGGAGAAGAAAGGGTAGATAAAAATTTCTTTAAATTATTAAAAATGCTTCCATCCCAAGTCCACATGCATGCCTCAGCGGCTTCTCCAATAGTAAGTTCAGGCTTTTCTGATGCCCCAATATATGTATGAACCCTAGCCTTATCTGCCTTGGAAATATCCACCCCCTTGCTTTGCATACACTTCAAACAAGAATCAACGCATTCCATTCGAGCAGAATGCTCTATTTCTAACGCCTTTGCAACAATTGTTTCAAGCTCGCCTTTTCCATTATTATCAGGTAAAATAAATATCCCTGTTTTTATTTTAGCATTTGAAGCAAATTCTCCACCTCTTTTAGGCTGAGGGAGATTAAGTTTTGCAAAAAAAGTTACAACACTTTGGAAAGCCCTGGAGGGGTCATCATCTGCGTCTCTTATAACTCCAAATGATTTTACTTTTGTGTGAAAATCAGATAGATTAAGGATCGCATTTAAGCCGGGCAGGTCGATTTTCCCCTCGAGGAAAAAAACATGAAGGAGTTCTTCTATATGTAGGTATTTACATAAACTAAGCAAAACATTTCTATCATTTTTTCCTTCAACAACTAAAATGCACTCTTTTTCTATCAAACCAACTTTATTACTCACGTATCTATCTTATGTCTAGGTTATTTTTAATAGCGGCTTCTAATGTATTTTTGTCGTATTGTATTGCCCTTACATTATTTTTTTCGTCGGCTTCCATTCTCATTACATTCAAATCATCCCCGCTAACCTTGCTAAATACATTATACGCAGATTCAACGCATTCAAAACTGTGAGTGGTTGAGAATATCTGCACATCATACTTATTACATGTTTCTCTGATTGTTTCCCATACTTTATTTAAGATAGACCAGTGTAGTCCTTCTTCAATTTCGTCAATCAAAACTACGCCTCCAGGAGCGTTCATAATATCTGTTACATATCTTAATAGCCTAGCCATCCCTAGCCCTGCCAAGGGCAAAGGTAGCAGCTTTTCTATGCCTAGAAGTTTTAAATGTATAACGGGTTTATTGCCCATGGGAATTATATCAAGATCCTGTAGCCGTGAGTCAACAACTTTTAGAGTATCAATAAGTTCCTTTTTCTTGCCCTGCCTTAATAGGCTTCCAACTCTACTGACATCTTCTAATGTGCTTTTCTGAAAAGATGTTACATAAATTGTCATAAATTCAACTGGTGGAGGAGTCGGTTCAACTGACAATCCAATCGCTCCTTTGTTATTTGAAAGAACAATTTTTGAGGTAAATTTTACTTTTTTTGAGTCACTATATTTAAACAAGCATAGCTCTTGCGAAAAACCGCCCCCGAGAGATATGTTACCAGCTTCGCCAGCTGTTGACATCAAAACAGTTGAAGGTGGTGGCACGGATATATCTATAGTCTGATTTTCTTGATTATACTTTTCAGCATAAAATTTAATATCGTTGGCAACGTTAAAATTACGGAAAAAAGAACTTAAGGGAGACTCTAAGTTCTGTGCTCCTGATAAATTGACATTAAAAACGTCTTGGCCTCTAAAAATATCCGTCGCTAGCATAAGCTGAGCATGAGTGCCCGACATTATAAAGATTGCTTCTAAAAAAGCTGATTTACCAATATTATTTTTCCCTGTAATTAAATTAAATTTTTTCAATGAATTTACGTCAAAATGGGAAAAACACCTAAAATTATCTATGGAAATCCTTTTGTACACCATATTTCTGCTCCTCGCATCACAATGAATGCTATTGGTTTAGCTTAATAATGATGGTTTTGAGTCTCACTAAAGACAACCCGAATAATTATAGACGCTCCGATGTTGCTTGTCAATAAATACTGCTTTTAAGTAACATCCAGACAATCAGATGCTGTTCTATTTGTTGTGGGCTTGCCATTGCAAGGATACCTTTGCGAACATTAAACAGAACTTACACTATTTACGAAAGCCAATAATTGTATACCATTATTGGCTTGACCATCTACTTGCAACAGCTTTATCTGCCTATAAATGGAAATAGGGGCTTCTATGCCCCCACTCCAATGCTATCTGTAATATTTACTTAAGTCTTAATTTTACTTATTTAAATTTTTTCTTATAAACATTTCTTTTTGGATTTCATTATACAATTTTTGAAATAACTCTGGGTCATCAATATTCTTTGAATCTTCATGTGTTCCATACTGAGAGCTAACTTTAACTTTACCTACGACTGTCATTCTTTCCTTTACAGTGTTTGCCCCAAATTGTTCTAATGTTACTGTTATCTCTGTATTATCCATCCTTCCAAACCATCCCATCTTTACGCCTGTCTCACCCTGAATAACACCTGAAGCGTGGTCTGAGCTTTTTATAACATACCCATTATCTTGTAAAACCTGCAGAGTAGCTTTAAATGCGTCTTCATACACTCCTTCTAACTCCCTTGCCTCAATCGTTCTTTTTTGGTCAGGAGTTAACTGAACGGTGGCACAACCAGCCAAAAATAGTGCAATAACGACACAGCCTAAAGATAATCTTTTCATTCGTAACTCCTGTTCTTAAAAAGCAGCTGACCTATAACTGTAATCTTTGACCACCTCATTATCGTCAAATTCTATCATCATCGTAAAAGTTCTTGCCGATGAGGAATAGTTTTCTTTTGCTATTCCTGCCACAAGAATGTTTCCGTATCCTTCGGTGGCTGATTTGTCAACGGATACTTTATCGTAGGTCCAAACCTCGTTTCCGCTTTTGTTCTTTGTAATTATATTGGGGGAGCCAAATATCTCTAAAATTTGAGTTTGGGTAGTTTGACCTTTGATTATTTTAGATTTTGCCATACCAGCTGTCAAATTACTTTTCTGAACTGACTCGGCAGCATTCGCATGTCCTTGCAGCATAAACAAAGCTATTATAATTAGAACTACCAATTTTTTCATATCTTACCCCTTCTTCAAATTATGCATGTAGTTTACCCCTTGTTCGAAGAAAAGTCAACCCAATATTTGAACAATAAAGCAGCTTTGAGAGATGCCTTTGTCGGGCAAGATTTGTGACGGATTTGAGACATCTTCACAGCGAAATCACTTCAAATCACTTGAAACTACTGTATGTGCGAAACTTTCCTAACTTATTGGTACTTAACGTAATTACAGCAATATCAACGAGTTACGATTGCCCGTCGGAAGCTGTTACGAAACCGCTGCTCTACCAACTGAGCTACGCCAGCCTGTGTCTATTAACTCTGAAGCCTCAAAGCGTGATAACCAACTGCCCCGCCAAGCATCTTTATCAACTGGGGGTGGGGTCCCGCCCCGTCCATTTAATCGCCATGGCGGGAAGCTACGCCAGCGTCATAAAAAGCTCACTGCGACCAATTATCTATAGACGCAGCAAGTCTTGTTCGCTTTTTATTCCTCATATGGGGAACCTATGGTTCCCCCTGATGACACTCGGCTTTACCGTAAATCGAAAGGCCTCGCTGTCACCACCTCCTACGGCCCAGATTAGCCGTTGTATCAGTAGGTAGCCTTATGCGTGTCTACCCAATGGCGGGTCAATTACGCCAAGGATTATAGCAGATATTCTGGCGGGTGTAAAAAGATTTTCTTAATGGCTGCCCCTTTATGGGATGACACCTTATTCTTTTTACCATTGTCGTTCGGTAGATTGTATAGTAATCCGAAATCTCAAGGCTTTCTTTTCTGCATAAAAGCGTTTATCACCATAAATAGGCTAAACGAAATTATAAAAGTTATTACTACAACAACCCAAATTGGAATGGGACTTGCTTCTTTTACTTCTTGAATAATCGGTTTGACATATACTATACGTTCAGGAGCTGTATAATATTCCTTGATAATCTTTGTGGCACAGCCCGAGAGCAATACTGATAAACAAGTGATACTGAATGCTATCCTCATTCGCTCCTTGAGTAACGAAATCTTAATCGTGATGGTGTGCAAGTTGATATTCGGCTTGTTGTTTATAATAGTCATCGTGTTGAGTTGTAGCACAGCCCGCTAACATCAAACATAATATTATTGCTAACAATACTTTCATATTATTTCCTATTTCTTCAGCTTAATTCCGTATTTTTTAAGCGTTTCGACTGTTGGAGGCTCACCATCGTAAATAAGTATCTCGGCTAGAATGATTATCTTGTATCACATTTCTTTAAAGTTGCATCAAAAGATTTTCTCACATTCATATATGGCTTGCTACCATTATGACAGAAGACATATGAACTATCTGGAACAATAAATTAAAAAGGGCTGAACGATTAAGTCCAGCCCTACTTAGAAATCCCATCGACAAATTATGGTATTACAACTATTTATTAATCTGTTGAATTGGCTGCTGAATTGGCTGCTGAATTGGCTGCTGAATTAGATGTTGCTTAGGCTTACTGTTATATTGCGCAACATTAATCTTGGAGAAAATTTTCCAAAACATAACAAATACACTAACGGCAATAATGAATATACCTATTGCATATCCAAGATTCCTTAGAGTTTTGCTTTCTTTTTTTGCAAAAGATAGCACAGCATAACCAATTCCCAAAGCTATCAGCAAAACTCCGGTGGAACTACCTGATCCCATGGGTAGCGATAAGGCTACTTTATGCATACCATACCTCCTTTTAAAATTACTGGAATTAGTCTATCATATAAATGCCAAAATTGCAAACAATTTAATGCGCATGCGCAGGCTTATAGTAATTAGAAGGGCTGATGGGGTAGGTGAGTAAGAACAGGGCAGTCAACCCTTCTTCGCTAAATTTTCGATAAAGCTCGATTAAAATTAGTTGCTTATGTCTTTTCTTCTGATTTTTTTTCCAGCTTTTTTTCAGCCTTCTTTACCGCTTCTTCGGCCACCTTCTCCAACCTATCCTTTTCCTTTTCCGCCTTTTTTTCCATCCTCTCGTTGAACTTGTTTATGTTTGACTTACTTCCCGTCCCTTTATGCTTACCGTGTTTCCCACTCTTTTGTTTAACGATGCCGAGAACGCTATTATCTTTAACTATGCCGAGAACGCTATTATCCTTAACTATGTCCGAAGACATTTTTTGTTCCGCTAATACCGTATGTAAAGCTGACCATGCAAAGCTAGCAACAAAAAAAAAAAAAAATACTATTAGGTTCGATTTTAGTTTTTGCATTTATACTCCTTTTTTAAGTACAAGTACAGTATACCACTCAGGCGTAAAGAAGGTTTTCTTATAGCTTTACCTATCCATCCCTTGGAAGGATTTTCATGGCCTCCAACTTGTCCATTAGCGCATTATTAAATTTAATAACCCCCTTTTTGTTGAGATGACTTATGTCTGAGTAATCAAGCTTGGGATCAAGATTCATTGTGTCGTTAAAATCAAGAATAATTACTCCATATTTAACGGCGACATTCCTCAGATCCTCAACGATTGCTCTGTACTTAAAGGTTTTAAAATAGTCTTTCGACAACGGGTGGATCACCCCTACAATGGTTATATTAAACTTTTTCACCAATTCAATGATCTTTGAGAAATAGCGCAATTGACTATCTAAAACTTTGCTTTCACACGATTTTTTATCTAACTTCTCATTGCGGACCATGTTTGTTTCAACATAGCCGCCTGGAATATATTTTTCACCTTTAATTTTCATTTGATTGAATTTTGCTAACGGATATTTATAATCTCTAATGATTTTTTGAAAATATGCGATAACTGCATGAGGGTTGCCTGTAGCTAAAGACATCTCCAACAGTTCCCATGAGATCGGTACGTTCACTAATAGGTCAAGAGTGCTTTCATACCCATCATTTGAAAACATTGCGGGATAAAGTTCAAGCACTATCACTTTTGGTCTAATTCTTGGCAAATAGCATTTTAACAAAAAATAGGTATTAAGTAATGTCTGAGCGGATGACCCCATGTTAAATGAGGAATAACCTTTCGCTTGAAATAATCGGGGGTCAAATCCCTTGTAAGCATGGGAAGAACCGATAAATAAAATATCTAGATCGCGTACATTCTCAATCTCACGAAATCTAAGAAGGGATTGATCTCGACTGCCGGTCTTGGCTATGTTCCCAGTCAACCTTTGCAGCAACGTCCGCCCTTTTAAATCGATAGAGCTAAAGGCAAAAATAACTACTGCAAAAAACACCACAAACCCTGTGATAATAAAGGTTATTTTACATGTGGTTCTTATTAAATTCATGCCGCTCCCGTTAAAAGTTAAAGTAAATAAAATCAGTATGCTTAAATTTTGCCAGGATCAGTATTGTCGCTATAAATGCGTAAACTATCAGACACTTCATATATATGGATAATTTTATAAACGAAGCAAAATCACAACGTTTTATCGTTGCACTAATAATCCAATAAATAAAAACTACTATAGCAAGGATCACCAGCTCGTCCTCCCCTTGTGATAATAAAAACTCTAAACGAGCTCCTTTTATATAATTAAAGATGTTGGTTATTATATAAAACGCATCTGCGAGATTTTCGGCTCTAAAAAATACCCATGCAAAGCATACCAGGTTGAATGTCACAAATATCTGCCATGCTCTTAGAAACCATGTCTTCTCTATTCTCAAAGTTTTATGCAGCTTCTTCTGGTAGGGCCTGTAAAAAACCGAACAGGCCAGATACAAACCATGCAATAGCCCCCAGATCACAAATCCACAGCTCGCTCCATGCCAGATCCCTGAAACAAAGAAAGTAACGATCAGTGCTGCGGCGGTACCCCAGTTCCTCCGGTCACGCCACTGCATCTGCAGCGGCTTGAATATGTAGTCAAAGATCCAGCGGGAAAAGCTTATGTGCCATCGCCGCCAGAAATCCGCTACCGAAGTCGCTGTATATGGACTATTGAAATTTTGGGTCAGGTTGATATTAAAGAGAAGCGCGCTTCCTAGCGCCATATCGGTATAGCCCGAGAAATCCATGTAGATCTGAAAAGCGTAGGCATACGTAGCCAGCAGAAGCGACAGCCCGGAAAATACGTGAACATTATTATATACAGCATTCACATAAAGGCCAAGGCGATCGGCAATCACAATCTTTTTGAACAATCCCCAGGCGCACATTAATATGCCGAGTCGCATATTATTGTAGTTGAACTCGTATCGGGCTTTTAGCTGCGGGATCAGACCCCCGGCTCGCTCAATCGGACCTTGCAGCAACTTGGGGAAAAAGGCCAGATAAAGGGCAAAATAACCAATATGCCGTTCCGGCTTTATGATCTCGAGATAGACGTCGGCAAGGTAGGATATCGCCTGAAAAATATAATAAGAGACCCCAATCGCAACGAGCGCCCTGATCGGCTGTGTCTGAGTATTAAACGAAAACAACTTCGACAGGCCTATTATGCCTTTTGAAAGAGCCGGCAGATACTTCATGATGATCAGAATAAATATATTGGCCGCGATGCCGCTCCATAACATAGTGCGCCGTGCCTTAGTGGTTTTTGCCCGATCCAACAATATGCCGAAGGTGTAAGTCGTTATAGCAACCAGCATGAGGACGATCAGCAGGTATGGCACATTCAGCGCGGCATAAAATAGAAGGCTCGCCGCTAAGAGAACCACCCAACGCACCCGCTGACCTATAAAATAGAACGCCAGGTATACGATCGGCAGAAACAGAAAATATTTCAGTGAGTTAAACGGCATTACCCTCTCCGCGTCAGACGGTTATCTTACTATTAATACTTTTGAGCAAGTCACCGACATTTTTGAAGGTTAGTAGTTCTTTTTGAGAAAATCTTATTTTAAATTTCGTTTCTATAGCTACGATCAGATTAACATGCGACAGAGAGTCCCATCCGTCTATATCGTTAGCGGTCGTCTCGGGAGTAATATTAATATCGCCATCGTCAAACACCTTACGGAAGATCTGGTTCACCTTATTCTGTAGCTCCATTTTTAATCCTCCAGCGTGGAAATATCTTCGGAACTTTGCCCAAGGTATCGAGCCTTAAGGATCCGTCTCATGATCTTTCCGCTTTTGTTTTTTGGAATATTGTCAACAATGATAATCTCTTGCGGCGTCGCTATAGATGATACTTTATTGCTGATATAGAGCCTGATTTTGACTTCCAGCTCTTTGGACCAAATGCACTGTTTGTGAAGACAGACAAACGCAACCACTTTTTCAAATAAAAGCTCATCCGGCACCCCAATCACCCCGGATTCAGCTACCTCATCGATCTCTAATAACGCGCTCTCGATCTCAAAAGGACTGATCAGGTGCCCGGCAGTGTTAATTACATCATCGCTGCGCCCTTTAAACCAATAATAGCCATCGTCATCACGCACCGTCTTATCTCCGGTGTA
>JAPLMF010000040.1:17322-28825 GCA_026387155.1 Candidatus Omnitrophota bacterium | reverse complement strand
ATTGTTGAGATAGGAAACAAACATGGAAGGCCAGCCGCGTTTTAGACAGAGCATACCCTGCTGGTTGCTGCCAAGCAGTTTGCCATCGTCAGCAATAATAACGGCTTTGATTCCTTTAACCGGTATTCCCATTGAGCCGGGTCTGATCTCAAGCCCGGGGCGGTTAGCGATCATGATGCTACCGGTCTCGGTCTGAAACCATGTATCATAAACATCTTTCCCTAGGGTTGCTCGCGACCAGTTAATAACCTCGGGATTGAGCGGTTCGCCTACGCTGAAGATATGCCTAAGCGCACTTAAACTATATCTCTTAAACAACTCTGCGTCTTCCCGCATCAACATGCGCAGTGCAGTCGGGGCAGAGTACCAAACAGTAATAGCTTCTTTTTTCAGAAGATCTAACCAGCACCTGGCGTCATACCCGCCGCCATAGTGGATCTGTGTCACACCCAGGCTCCAAGGGCCAATGATACCGTAAGATGTGCCGGTTACCCACCCTTGATCGGCCGTACACCAGAAGATGTCGGAATCCGTTAAATTCAGTACCTCGCGTGCGGTTTTGCTAATTTGCAGAACGCTTCCGTGAACATGCAGAACCCCTTTGGGCCTGCCGGTAGAGCCGGAGGTATAATGCAGCACCGAGGGTTTATTAGGTGCGGTGAACGGTGCAATAAAATCGTCGGATGCTTGCTTCATGAGCGCCGGGTAACTGAGGATATCAGCTGACAGGTCTTCGTCGATGTCAATAACGATGACATATTTAAGGTGTGGGAGCTTGTCTCGAACCCGTGTAATTTTTTTAAGCAAACTCTTTTTGGTCACCACGCCTTTGGCTCTGGCATCACCAAGTCGGTCGACAATGGCTTCATCGCCAAAGTTTGAAAAAAGAGTTCCACAAATGACCTGGAGTTTTAACGCACCCAGAAAAGAGAAAAATTGCTCGGGTGTTTTGGGCAGAAAGGTAAATAGAATATCACCGACAGCAAAACCAAGAGAAGATAAAGCGTTTGAACACCTACTGGATTCGCGATAGAGATCGCTGACGCTATAGTAAGCTCTTTCCTGATGAGCGGATATCCATCGGAATGCCGGCTTATCTCCGAGGCCCCTCTCACACTGCAGACGTGTACAGATATGGCCAATATTGTACTGCTCGTTCTCGATAATAGTCATCCGTGATGTCCGCCCCTATTAAATACGGGGCTTTGTTATTCGAGGATGATATATTTTATCAAACGGAACTGTATCCGCCTGGACAAATTTGCATAAAAAAGCCGGGTATCTTACTTCCTGACCTCCATTGCTTAACACCAGATCCAATTTATTTTCATTTGCCGGAAATAATTTATCATCAAGAAAATACTCCTCTTTACTGCTAAGATAGGCATATTCTGATATGGTAGGCTTTAGCGTTAGCTCAACGGATGCCATTTTGCCGCAAAAATTAGGCATTGCCTTACGCAAAATTTTATGCGTAAAGCACCTGTCTGTAACAAGTACTTTTTTATCCCCAATCATAATGCAGAAATTATCGGAACCCCTAATCGAAGACAATAGAGCCTCATCATTGATCACCAATTTCACATTTTTCTCGCCATCCTTATAACTTAACAGGATCGTTTTGCTATTAAGTAAAATCTGTCCAAATACGCCCGTTGATGACTCCACCATGCCTATCGGAATCTTCGTTCCCTTCTTGTCTTTTTCAAAAGAAAAAAAGATGTCTTCATTATTCTTTAGTTGACGATCCATGGGTATAAAAACAGGATCGGTCCATTCTATCATTGGCAGCATCAGCAAGCTCCATATGGCAGCACTTCTATCGCTTTTTCCTGTATTTCTTTTACGAAAAAAAAGCTCTCCGGAAAATGTTGTGAAATACGCTAAAGGATGAATACCGTATTTTATGTATATGTCCTTATAATAACTTAACGGGCTATTTGTACCGTTATTACCATATGTGTTGCTTGAAGTGTCATAAGAAAGTTTTATACAATCCAACTTTGGCTTCACATCTCCGGTCAGCAGTGAAAAAAGCTCATCCGCAACGATCTTGTTACCCAGCCTGTTCACATGGTACTGCCCATTAAGATTTCTGGGTTCACGTAACATAAAATAATTTAAATATTTTACTTCTTGCGTTGCGTAGAAATATATACTGGATGGATCGACTCTTTTCTGAAGTTCGCCGATACTGCCATCCTTTGTCAGAACGATTAAGTTCTTAACTTTCTTTGACATATCGTTAAGTATAAAGCTGTAGATAGGGATCAACTCCTTTTCTTTTGTCATAAACCTGCCATAATAAAATGGGTTGGCCCTATTATGCAGCGATTCGGGTAGGAAGATCTTTAAGAACATTGGCATATTCCAATCATACAATATATACCTTAGAGGAGGCACTATCCTATTGTAGATCCTGAAAGCCTCTGAACGCGTCTTACCCTCTACGGGTATCAAAGTAAGTTGATTATTTTTGACAATATACCGTGCATGCATATAAAATGATTCCTTTATATAAAAAAAACTCTGGTCACGCTCCCATTTGATATTATTAAGCGTTAGTACAACATAATCGAGGTTGTATTTCTTTCCTAACAGATCCCACAGCATATACTCCTGAAAAAAACCATAAGCAGAAGCACCAAAATTTAATATTTCAACATTACCAATGCCGGATTCCTTGAATCTGTTTTGCAATAGTGCAGGAAAATCATAGCTTGCCCCGTTGTTTGCTCCTCCCCGAAGTAAGCGGGAACCTCCGAAAATCCCTACCCTGATTGTGCCCTGATCTTTCAAAGCCGGATAATTCAAGTAACTTACTACGGAGTCTTTCCGTTGTATATCACCTTCTGCCCATCCGAGCTTAAGAAGTTCTGCTTCACTAAACGTCTGAGCACTTGAATTATTTACCCAAGGCCTTTTTGAAAATACCTGCGACTGTTTTAAAATATGATCGTATCTAAAAATAATAAAAGAACCAAATATAGATGCTGCGATAACCGAGATTATTATTATTTTTTTATTAGTCATTTGTTTAATGAGTATTCATGAAATTATTCCAGACAGATAACAAAATCCGATCAGTTGAATTGATATATAAAACCGCCTGCTTGCGGTTCGCTTGTAATTATCAGCAAAAAAATGGTTACTGCAGCAAGCAATACCATAACAAGTAGTATAATATATCTATATTTGAATATTCTCTTTAAGTCCATTTTTACTCCCGCCCACTATTTGATAAAATCAATGGTGTGCTCTGCTATCAACATATGGGCTTTTTTATTCGGGTGTGCGTCATCGCGAGCAACCCATAATTCCATTGGATCATTAAATGTTCTAAAATATTGCGTAAGGTCCAGAGATTCAATATTGCTTTTTCCCAAAAACGCCGATATCACACCATACTCTGTTTTAAACGGATAATTTTTCGGGTCATGAAGTTCGGGTATCATGACAACCTGCAGCCTGATATTATTTTTATTACATATACCCCTGAGCCTTAAAAATGCGCATTCAGCCCTAACAAGTCCCGGCTGATCATCCTTATAAAGATTAGCATAATATTCTTCGTACCTTTTCGACCTACAAAATTTTTCCGCAAGAATATGCATACGAGACCAGTAGAATGTGATCAACCTTGAATGCGCAAGAAACCATGCGGCACTTTTTTTCGGCGCAGGCTCAACGTCATTAATAAAATAGAAGACTACCACCTTGTCGGGTTTGTACTTAAGCCCTTTTTCTATGAACAGATTGACCTCCTGCTCAGTATTATAATTCCCGGTCCCGAAATTTATCACCTCGGTAGGCCTGATCTTATTAAGCTTCCTCTCCAGTATGCTTGCAAACGTCTCTTCCTCTTCCACCCCCCAACCAAAAGTTATTGAATCCCCCAACAGAATGATCCTGGTTTTATTACTCTTGCTTACTGAATATTCTTTACAGCGGAACCCATCAGAATTGATCCTGACCATCACATTCATTAATTTCATTGTTTTGTTTGGAATATGTTCGTGCCCTATTAGCGGATTGTTTGAGTCTCTTTTTAGAACTAGCGAATAGCGGCTCATCTCCTCATCATATAAGGTGTGATAATTCAGATACACTCTCATACCGGCTTCTCCTAACAAAAAAAACAATATGAAGCAAAAAAACAGGACAATTATATGTTCTATATTCTTAGGGTTCATTTCGTTTCCGATCATGAGTAAGAATCCGCACCTATAGGCAATATAGCAAAGAAGCGCTGTAAAACAAAGATAAAAATAAATGGGAGGCGCGCTGGTAAGGTTTTCTGCCTTGAATTTGACATCAGTTTACATATAGGGTATATTTGATATGATTATACGCAATGTTCCATTTCCATCCCGGTATGGAATGAGGGTTTAAATCATGTCGCTAAAGTCCAGACTGGCTATTCTATTTTTCGCAATATCCTTCCTGCCGTCCATTTTTATCGGCATTCTGACTTACAATAATTATGCGGAGCTATCCGAGAAAGACAAGCTCCAAGCCCTAGACCAAATAGCGAACTATAAGCAAATTGAAATAACGCTGTACTTTTCCAGACTGATAGATGACATCAAATCGACCCAAAGCTCCTGGTGCATAAGAGAGAACCTCCCTGCCATAATAGAATTCTCTCAAGACCCCTCTAACCCTAAATTTATCTCCGCCAAGAAAATACTTGACGAGCGTTTCCAGCCAACACAAAAAACCTGGGGACTCCTCGACATAATGCTGGCTGATACAAACGGCAGGGTCGTATATGGAACGAACGTCAAGCACGTTCACCACTTTGGCCCAGTCCCTGACCCGGGCGAGAGATCGTTCAAGGAAGGGCTTAAAGACGTTTATGTAACGGATATATTCCAGGATCCGGCAGAAAACGGAAAGTCCAAGATACTCATATCCGCGCCCGATTTCAACTCTAAAGGCTCGCTCATCGGAGTTATAATCTTCGAGGTAGACTTGTCCCAAGTTTATAGACTTATCCAGAGCTTTATCGGATTGAAAAATACCGGAGAGACGCTGATCGCCATGAAGATCAATGATGAGGCAGTATACTTAAACCCTTTGAGGCATGACCCAAAAGCGGCCTTTACAAGACGCATAAAGATAGGAAGTAATTTCGGCATCCCGATCCAAAATGCCGTACAGGGCCAGACAGGACACGACCATTCCATCGATTACCGGGGGGTAAAAGTTATAGCCGCCTGGCGATACATACCATCTTTAAGATGGGGGATCGTAACGAAGATCGATACGAGCGAAGCTTTTAAGGATGATGAACTGCTAAAATATATTCTTTTCATAGCACTTGGTATCCTGCTTATCACATGCCTCGTCATATCGCGCATCATAGCCGACGCTATTTCTGGGTCTCGTGAAAAACTGAGTAAAGAGATCGACGAACACAAGAAAGTCGAAAAAGAGATTGCAAAATACAGGGACCATCTTGAGGATATTGTAAAAGAACGCATCGCCGAAATATCAACCCTTAACAGGAATATAGAGTTCATCCTGGGAGCCACCAAAACCGGCCTCGACATAATAGACTCCGAATACAATATGGTCTATATAGATCCGGAATGGCAAAAAATTTACGGCGACCCGAAAGGCAAGAAATGCTACGCATATTTTATGGGTAAAGAGGCGGTATGCCCGATCTGCGGCGTAAGAGAGGCGCTCGAAAAAAAGAAACCCGTAGTGACCGAAGAGATCCTTGCAAAGGAAGACAATAGGCCCATCCAGGTGACCACTATACCTTATCAGGATAAAAATGGTAATTGGCTCGTCGCCGAGATCAACGTCGATATCACAGATAGAAAGAAGGCCGAAGAATTTATAAGAGGCTCGGAGCAAAGGCTCCGCGTTATAACCAATACCATTCCTTCGGTAGTATACACCTACCAGATGACCTCGGACGGCAAGCAAAAGTTTATCTTCATAAGTGATATGGTAAAATCTGTATTCGGTCTGCCAAAGGAAGAGGTGTTAACCGACTTCTACCGTTTGTGGAGTCTTATAATACCCGAAGAAAGAGATAAGCTCTATGAATCCATACAGCTCTCTTACAAAACGCTTAAGCTATGGCAATACGACTGGAGGATAAGAACGATCAGCGGAGATCTAAAGTGGATCCACGGCGAATCTATCCCTGAAGCCCCTAAAGACGACGGTAGCGTGGTGTGGAACGGTACCTTTTCTGATATCACGGCACGCAAGAATATGGAGGAAGAGTTAAAAGATCACAAGGATCACCTGGAAGAACTCATAAAAGAGCGCACGGAAGAGGTTCGAAAAAGTGAGGCGCGGCTTCAGTTCGCGCTTGAAGTAAGTCACACGGGAGCCTGGGATCTGGACTTGGCGGATCACACAGCTTTTCGTTCTATAGAACACGACCGGATATTTGGCTACGCCGAGCCTCTCCCCCGGTGGACCTATGAAATGTTTCTGGAACATGTATTGCCGGAGGACCGCGAAACGGTGGATCGTAAATTTCAGCATGCGCTGGAGACCGAAACTGACTGGAACTTCGAGTGCAGAATACGGCGCACCGATGGGGTTGTGTGCTGGATCTGGGCAACAGGACGGCACCAACCTGACGCATCAGGTAAGAAACACCATATGACAGGGATCTTACAGGATATCACGGAACGAAAAAAATCGGAGACAGCTCTTCAAGTATCCGAAACAAGATACCGCAGGCTCTTTGAATCGGCCAAGGACGGAATATTGATACTCAACGCCGAGACCGGAAAGATAGTGGACGTCAATCCTTTTATAACCGATATTTTGAAATATTCAGCCGAAGAGCTTCTTGGTAAAGAGCTATGGGAGATCGGAAGCTTTAAGGACATAGCCGATTCAAAGAAAGCTTTTTTGGAGCTGCAGAATAAGGGGTACGTGCTCTACAATAATTTGCCGCTCGAGACAAAAGACGGTCGGGTCGTAGAGGTCGAGTTCGTCAGTAATAAATATAAAGTAGATCATACGTATGTCCTGCAGTGCAACATACGTGACATCGCCGAACGCAGGCGTATCGAAGCCGCTTTAGAAATCTCCGAGGCAAGCTACCGGGCAATATTTGAGCTGGCAAGCGATGCTATAATAATACGCGATATGGAATCTTACACAATAGTTGACGCCAACGAGCAGGCTTGCGAATTACTCTGTTACCCCAAAGATGAGCTTTTAGCAACCCCGCCCGAAGCTATATTTCCAGACGAAGCTCCCGATAATTGGAAATATGTAAAACCGATCTATGCTAAGGCGGCGGCCGGTGAACCTCAATCCATCGAAATATTGTTCAAGGATAAGGCCGGGAGGACCTTCTGGGTTGAGACCCACATAAAACGGGCGGTAATCGGAGGAGTATATCGGCTCCTCGCCATAGCGCACGATATATCCGAGCGAAAAGAATCGGAGAAGAAGATAGTCGATCTCAATAACTCCATAGCCAGGGCCAACGAGGAACTGAAGAAACTGGCCCTTATAGACTCGCATACCGGCCTATATAACTACCACTACTATAGTGGCGTCATAGAGGCGGAGTTCTCAAGGGCACAAAGGCTGGATGGGAGACTTTCGCTTATAATGATGGACATAGACTACTTCAAATCGATAAACGATGTATACGGACATCAGTTCGGGGATCTGGTATTAAAGCAGTTCGCTGAACTCTTGAAAAAGACGGTCCGGCTCTACGATACGGTTATCCGGTTCGGCGGCGAGGAGTTCATAATAATAACTCCGGGAGCAGGCAATGAAGAAGCGATCAAGCTGGCTAAAAGAACACTTAATGCTATCAACTCATTTTCTTTTGGAAATGATACACACAGCGTAAAACTTAAGATCAGCGCCGCTTGCGGCTCATACCCTGACGACTCCAGAATTAAGAACAGTTCCGACTTCATAAATATCGCCGACTCCATATTAAGCAAGGCCAAGGAGGAAGGCGGAAATCGCGCATATTCTTCGCTGGACTACAAAACACCCGAAAACACAAAACTCGGAAAAGAAGAGCCCAATATAGTTTCTTTAAAGGATAAGATCATAAAACTTACGACTCGCGGCAACCAGAGCGTGGCTGAAGCCATATTTGCTTTTGCAAAGACTATAGAGCTTAAAGACAGCTATACCGGCGCACATGTAGATGATACGATGCGCTATGCCGTAAAAATAGCCGAAAAGTTGGGTCTGGAAGATAATGAGGTGGAAACTGTCAAATATGCCGCCGCCCTCCATGACCTTGGTAAGGTCGGTATACCGGAGGCCATACTTCACAAGACTGAAAAACTTACAGAAGAGGAATTTGAAATAATAAAAAAACACCCACAGATAGGCGTAGATATAATACGTCCTATACACTTCCTGCACGATATAATACCCGCAATATTCCATCACCATGAGCACTGGGACGGCACCGGCTATCCGGGAGGATTAAAGGCCGAAATGATACCTCTTGGTGCGCGAATAGTATCCGTCGCGGACGCTTACCAGGCGATGATCTCTGATCGCCCGTACCGTAAAGCATTTGCGCAAGAAAAAGCTGCCGAAATATTGAGAAAAAATTCGGGAACCCAATTCGACCCTAGTATAGTTAGTGCCTTCCTGGAAATACTTAAAACGGAAAAACGTTCGCAAAAAACACAGAAAAAATAATGAAATTATCGGAATTGTGCACTGTGCGAACGAAAAAAGCACGTTTTAATAAAGCTTCTTGCAATCCCTACCCTCACGGTTTATATTATTATACAACTTTAGCCGGAAGTTGCAGAATATTGATATTGGCCTGAGCGGATAATACACAATGAAGATACTAGGAATTTCGTGTTTCTATCATGATAGTGCGGCGTGCATAGTGCGCGATGGAGAGATTATCGCTGCTGTGCAGGAGGAGCGTTTTACTCGTAAGAAACATGACGCCGGTTTTCCTATAAATGCCATCAACTATTGCCTTGAAGAAGCAGGTATTGAAGCAAAAGGTTTAGATTTTATTGTATTTTACGATAAGCCCTTTCTTAAACTTGAGCGTATATTAGAGACCGCACTTAGTTATGCCCCAAACGGGATAACCCAATTCATCGAAGCAATTCCCGCTTTGCTTAAACAAAAATTATGGATTACAGAAATTATTAAAACAAATCTAGATTTTGACGGCAAGATCCTTTTTACCGAACATCATGAGTCGCATGCAGCAAGCGCATTTTACCCCTCTCCTTTTAAAGAAGCCGCATTTTTAACAATAGACGGTGTCGGAGAGTGGGAGACAGCAAGTTTTGGGGTTGGTAAAAATAATGATTTAGATATTCAGCAGTATCTTAGATTCCCGAATTCTTTAGGATTACTGTACTCGGCATTTACCTACTACACCGGTTTTAAGGTTAACTCCGGAGAGTATAAGCTTATGGGGCTGGCTCCTTACGGCAGACCTTTATATAGAGATATAATCCTCAACGAGTTAATCGATCTAAAAGATGATGGTTCTTTTAAAATAAATATGAAATATTTTGGTTATTGCAACAGCTTGCGCATGACAAATTCGCGTTTCAATGATCTTTTTGGCGCTTTACCGAGAAAGCCGGAGGCAAAAATAACCCAAAAATATATGGATATAGCCGCTTCTATACAGAACATAACGGAAGAGATCATGCTTAAGATGGTATCACATATTCATAAAGTTACCGGGCAGGATAAACTTTGCCTTGCCGGAGGAGTGGCTTTGAATTGCGTAGGAAACGGACGCATTTTGCGCGAAAGTCCGTTTAAGGATATCTGGATACAACCGGCAAGCGGTGATGCGGGTGGTGCATTAGGCGCGGCGCTTTTAGTATGGTATAAATATTTGGATAATAAGCGTGAGACCGATGGAATAAATGATGCACAAAAAGCCTCATTATTGGGGCCGTCTTACAGCGACGACTATATTGAAAATTTCCTAAGGAAGCAAAAAGTTCCTTATCGACGTTTGAATTATAGTGATATTGTAAAAGAAGTTCCGGATCGGATTATTGATGGTAAGATTATCGGTTGGTTCCAGGGTAGGATTGAGTTTGGTCCGCGGGCTCTAGGCGCAAGAAGTATTATTGGTGACGCACGTAATCCGGATATGCAGTCTAAAATGAATCTTAAAATAAAATACCGTGAATCTTTTCGTCCCTTTGCGCCTACGATCCTAAGAGAGAAGGTTTCGGAGTGGTTTCTATTGGATAAGGAGAGCCCATACATGCTTTTAGTGGCTCCGGTAAGAGATGATAAGAAGCTTGAGGTTGCCGGAGATTTTTTTGGGTTTGACAAACTAAAAATAACGCGTTCTTTGATTCCTGCGGTAACTCATGTTGATTATTCTGCTCGCGTTCAAACAATAGAAAGGGCTGACAACCCGCTCTACTATGATGTAATTCAGGCTTTTTTTGAGAAAACTGGCTGTCCGGTTATTATAAATACATCCTTTAATGTAAGGGGCGAACCTTTAGTCTTAAGCCCTGAGGATGCTTACAGGTGTTTTATGCGCACGGAAATCGATTACTTAATTATAGGCTCCTTCTTGTTGGATAAAAGAGATCAAACTCCTATTAAAAAGAATGTAAGTTGGCAGAAAGAATTTGAATTAGACTAATATGGAAAAACTCAATTCGGATAAAAGAACATTAAGAAAGTTTGGGATGACTATGGGAGTAGCATTTTTAGTTATCTCCTGCCTGTTTTTCTTTCGGCATAAGTATGCCGGTGCGATGTATAGTTTAATAATTTCGTGCATATTTTTTATGATGAGGATGGCTTTACCTACTTTCCTAAAGCCGGTATACATGATCTGGATGCGCTTTGCGTTTATTTTAGGTTGGATTAACACAAGGATCGTTCTGGTCATTATATTTTATCTCATTTTTACACCGGTAGGTTTATTTATGAGGTTATTGAGGATCGATCTGCTGGAAAGAAAAAAGAAAGAAGGAACATGCTGGAAGAAGAAGGATACTCCAAAATTTAGTCCTTTAAATTACGAGAGGAGATTTTAGGCTTATGGGTAAATTAAGTATATTAAAGGAGCTCTGGGATTTCTTAAGAGTAAGAAAGAAGTGGTGGCTAGCACCGATAATCATAATGCTTTTATTGCTGGGGGCGCTTATATTCTTTACGCAGAGTAGCTCGGTAGCTCCTTTTATTTATACGTTATTCTAAGATAGGAACACTAATCAAAAAGCGGTCATGACCTTTAACCCCTCCATTCCGATGGGGCACCCAGACCTCTGGCAGGAAAGGTCATGAAAATATCAATACAGATCAACAAGAGATCGCTCCTCTTCCAAAATCCAGTAAAAATCATTTCCTGCAATTCTCACAGATCGCTAGTTTCGGCTTTCGAAGATATTGAAGATTCAATCAACAACGGCTACTACGCGGCCGGATTTTTATCGTACGAGGCCGGATACAGCTTTGAGGAGAGGCTCCGCGAAGATAAAGACCGCGATTTTCCGCTAATCTATATCGGAAT
>JAPLMF010000040.1:10546-17248 GCA_026387155.1 Candidatus Omnitrophota bacterium | reverse complement strand
ATATCACAAAAGAGCTTTACTCCTCTCATATAGAGACTATACGAAAGCATATAGAAAAAGGCGATGTATACCAGATAACATACTGTATTAAGCTCCTCTTTAAATACGCGGGCGACCCTATGGGATTATACTATTCGCTCTTAAAAGAGCAGCCCGTCCCGTATCCGGCGTATATAGATACCGGGAGATTTCAGATACTTTCGCTCTCTCCGGAAAAATTTTTGCGCAAGACCGGTACGCATGTAGTCACAAAACCGATGAAAGGCACATGGCAGCGAGGAACCAATTTTGCGCACGACATATTCGAGCGGATGCGCTTTCAATACGATATGAAGAACCGCGCGGAGAACGTCATGATAGCCGATCTATTACGTAACGACCTCGGTCGCGTAGGAACCGGTATAAGGGCGCCCGTTCTATTTGAGGTAGCCGGTTATAGGACCTTATACCAGATGACATCGACCGTCATGGGAGAGGTCCCAAAAGATATATCTGTTTACGAGATGCTTAAAGCCCTCTTCCCTTCCGGCTCGGTCACCGGTGCACCGAAACTGCGTGCCATGCAAATAATAAGATCCCTTGAGCGTGAGGAGCGCAAGATCTATACAGGCGCGATAGGCTACATCACTCCTGATAGGGATATGTTCTTCAACATACCGATACGCACGATACTCCTCGAAGAAGGCTCAGGCGAGATGGGTATCGGCGGCGGCATAGTATGGGATTCCACGCCGGAAGGAGAATGGGATGAAGGCCTCCTGAAAGCAAAATTTGTTACAAAAACTTGCCAAATCGGATAATATCATTATCATTATATCAAGATGAGCATGATGGAATTTAAAAATAAGGTTCTCATTATCGGCTGCGGCTCTGTCGGCAAGTGTGTGTTGCCGGTGCTATTGAAGCATATAGATATATCTCTAAAGAATATTACGGTAGTCGATTTCGTTGATAAACGCGAAGTTCTAAAATCATGGATAAAGCGCGGACTTAAATATTCCCAGGAACGCATAACCCCGATCAATATCACCAAGGTCCTCGCCAAACACGTTTCCGCGGGCGGACTCCTGATAGACCTCTCCTGGAATATAGATTGCCTTGACATGCTGACCTGGTGCCACGATAACAAGGTCCTTTATATAAATACATCTGTCGAGGAATGGGATCCGTACGCCGCGATACACCAAAAGAGCCCTTTTAAGAAATCCCTTTATTACAAGCAGATGGAGATACGCAGCATGGTCGCGCGCTGGAACAACGGTCATGTGACGGCGGTGCTTGACCACGGCGCAAATCCCGGTCTCATCTCGCACTTCGTCAAGAAGGGCTTGGTCGATATCGGGCGAAAGGCTGTCAAAGACAAGACGACGCCGAAAAACCAGGCAAGAACTATATCCCGCCTTTTGAAGGAAAAGGACTTCTCCCGCCTTTCAATGTCACTCGGTGTGAAGGTAATACATTGCTCCGAGCGTGATACGCAGGTTACCGACAGACCTAAAGAAGTCGATGAATTCGTAGGGACATGGTCTATTGAGGGCTTGCGAGAAGAAGGCACAGCGCCGGCGGAGCTCGGCTGGGGGACACATGAAAAAGAGCTTCCTTTTCTTTCGAGTATACCTCCGTACGGCCCGAGAAACCAGATCTTTATGTCACAGATGGGTATGAATACCTGGGTCCGCTCATGGGTGCCGTCCTGCGAGATAATAGGCATGGTAATAAGGCACGCGGAAGCTTTCTCTATTTCGGATAAACTTACCGTCTGGGAAAGATCGAAGGCCATTTACAGGCCGACGGTCCATTATGCCTACATGCCCTCTGATGAAACTATATCCTCCCTACATGAGCTTCGATGCCGGAACTACGAGCTACAGCCACGCTTGCGGATAATGGGCGATGAGATAATAAAAGGTGAGGACTCTTTAGGCGCACTCATAATGGGGCACAAATATAATTCGTGGTGGACCGGGTCCGTACTTTCGATAGGTGAGTCGCGCAGGCTCGCCCCGCACCAGAATGCGACGACGATGCAGGTGGCTATAGGCGTCGTATCTGCCATCATGTGGATGATAGAGAATCCTGACAAGGGCGTGAGGGTGCCGGATGAGGTGCCGTATGATTACATACTTAAGCGCGCGATACCTTACCTGGGAAAATTCGTATCCGAACCTTCAGATTGGACGCCGTTCAAGAACTACCAGATATTCTTCAAGGAGAACCCCGCCGCATATCTTGACAAAAAGAACCCCTGGTGCTTTCAGAACTTCCTATTCAGGGACTAATCTGGGGGCAACGTTTCTCTTTTAAAATAAAATCAGTAAGCGCATCAGCAACTATCTTATTACCCTTTGCTGAATAATGGACCAAGATCAGCGCTTTCACACTTGACTTACCCGCCTCTTTTAAAAAGCTGCTCAGCGGATTGATTATCACTATCGATTTATCCATCTTTTCGAGAAAACCTATATTCTTAGATTTTAATTCTGGCTTTTTAGGAAGAAAAACAACGTAGAAAGTTTTCCCCCGGGACTCAACTTCTTCTTTAAATTTTTGAATGATCGCTAAGCTTAAGACCTCGGAACCCTCTTTGTACTCAACTTCTTTTTTAAAGCATTTTTCATTAATAAGGGAATAGCAAAGAGAGATCAATTTGCTATTTAAGAATATATGGTCTTGATATTTATCCTTCTCATACCAACCCTCATATTTCGAGTATTCCCAGGTATCAAATTGGCTAACGATATCGATGATCTTATCAGGCAAAGGGGTCGGGGTATTGATCAGTTTTAACACATTCTGCTCCAAGATAAAGCGCGGTTTAAAAAGAGGTATCCCCGAGTTTGGATAACAAAGCGGCCTCGCTAAATTAACATTTCTGTTAATGTTCTCCAGCTGCAAACCGAATATTACAATTTGAGGGTCATACATATAACCTGTCTTCTCCCATCTAAGAAGACTCTGATCCATACCATAACCTGGTACGCCAAAATTAAGAACTTCCGCGTCAACTCCTGCCTTTTTAAGATTCTTCTCCAGAAGGTCTCCCCATGTTTCTTTAAATGAAACATCGTCACTATGGGTAAAGGAATCTCCGAAAATTGCTATCCTTAATACCCCCTGCCTAGGGATCTTTGAAATAACCGATTCGATGGTATCTGTTCGTATAGCATCGCTATTGTATGAATATAGTCCACTTTTTGATTTGATTTTCGGTCGGGGGATCCAGCCTAGAGAGGGGTCATATATAAAACGAATGTTTTTTGATTTAAGGTATTTATTAATCATTTCATTCCATGAATGCAAAGGCATGCGGTAAGGATAGGTATGGAATGAATAGACAAAAAAATTCCCATCCCTATCAAAATGCCCAATCGACCTGACGATCGCCTCCCCAATTAAGAAAGAAACGATCATCGCACAAAATAACAACACTATTAAGGATTGTAATTTTTTATCCATGGGATTTTGATCTCCGCTTGGCCTGCTCTCACATGAGGGGATCGCGAGGAACTTAATGTATTGGTCTTTATATTGCCTTCCAGAACATATACTTAGAAATATCTGAAAATATACAATGCCCGCTAATCCTACGATTATTTTTTTAATCTCATATTATCAATGCGCTCTAAGATTTTTTCTGTATAACCCCTCCATCTACTTTTTACTTCGAAATCCACCTTTTCACGATTTTTGCAACTAAAACAAATTTTATCTGGTTTTGTATTTACAGTCTTTCGTAATTTTTGAAAGATCTTTCCATTCCATATTTTTAGAAACGGTGTTTTTTTCAAATCACCTGCAGCTACATAATAGACACAACATGGTTTAATAACTCCTAATTCATTAACTGACATGATATTCCACGGCAAAGAGCAGGGATTATTACGCACTTCCTGTGTCACTTTAGGCGATTTTTCGAACGAGCCTTCATAAAACCTAGGTGGTAGCGTTACTTCTATTTTTAATTCTTCCGCCTTGCGTTGAGCTATCGTAAAATAGTTATTTGCTAATGCTCTATTGTAATACAATGTTTTATTTTTCTGTTCTTTTACATAAGCCATCATTAACATGACTTGAATACTATTGATTCCTATTTCTTTTGAAAACTCAATAAGCTCTGGAAGTTGCGTTATATTATCAGCATGTGCTGTAAATTTGAATTTCAGTTTTAGATTATTTTTATTATATAATCTTTTCGCCGCCACAACTCTTTTAACATTGTTAAGAAACCTTTCCCATTTAAAATGCCTTATCTTCTCATACTCTTCTCTCATACCTTCCATGGAAAAACTAATTTCATTACTTATTTCGACTAAATCAGAAATGATATCATCATTGATGACAGTACCATTAGTCGTCAAAGCTATTCTAACTAAATTATTTTTACAATCACCAAAAAATCTTTTTAAAGATTTAGACAATAAGGCCTCTCCGTAATTAGTCCCCCCTAACAAACACTCATAGGCATAAGGCATTATCTCTTTTAACACTACTTCGTAAACCCTCTCATCAACATCTTGGGTAGAAACTCTTCCATATACATTTGAAGCGCAATGTGCACACTGTAAGTTACACTGCCCTGTCAGATTAAACCAGAATCTGGTCGGTCTTGACTCTAGAACAGTCTTCCCTTCCTGGGTTTCCCTAATATTTAATTCTTTATTTCTCGCTTTTAATTCCAATATATTCATATTTTATCTCCAAAATATGATTTTAAATTAATCACCATTGGCTTGGTAAAAAACTATACCAATTCTTACGATAATTAGGCGCAATATCTGTTTTGGCGAAGAAAATACCGCCTTAATTTATTACTTGCTCTGAATTGGTAGCCCCATGGGGATTTGAACCCCAGTCTTTAGGCTGAGAACCTAACGTCCTAGGCCAGGCTAGACGATGAGGCCTTACTTCGCAATCGACACTTAGATGGATCAGTGCTTCGTAAGGCAAGCCTTACGCTATATCACCCAAGAGCCTTTTATTCAAAAACGCTTTACCGGAACCAGCTTTGAGGTACTTTTCAAATTTAAACGCTTTATCTTTATCCGAAAAAGCTATGTACGTTTCTATTCTCCATGGTAAATACCGCTTGGTATGATACTGAGTCCCGGCATTATGTGTGATCAACCTTTTTTCTATGTCTTCTGTTATTCCAACATATGTTCTATTCCGATCGGTCTCACTCCTCAGAATATAAACATACCACATATTCTGCTCCGTTTATGGCTTGCCATACGAAACCCTGGGTCGCCTTCTGTAGAAGGCGAAGTATGGTGCGGAGAGGGGGATTTGAACCCCCAAGGCTTGCGCCACATGCCCCTCAAACATGCGTGTCTGCCAGTTCCACCATCTCCGCATTACTGTTTAAAACTATATAGGTTTTGTCCCGCCCCGCTTATATAAACTTTAGCGGCGGGGCCAGTTCCGCCATCTCCGCATAAATGGACTTACTATTATATCCGAAACTCTTTGAATTGCAATATTATATCGCGAAGCGATACGCATGTAAAGAGGTTAGGATTTCTATGAAAAATTACTACCATAGGTCACGAAGTGACACATATGTAAAAAGGATGGGATTTCTAAGGGAAGGAGAAAAATTCTCCTTCCCTTAATAAAGATATTTCCATTAAGGAAAAGGGATACAGTGAGCGAGTAATCTTGTGGGTTTTCAGGTGCGAGCGAACGCCATAAGGGGAAAACTATGTTTTCCCCTTTGGAATTTTTTTTCCTGACCCGACAATAAACAATTGATGAAAAAAAATTGGCTGACGGGCTAGGATTTGAACCTAGACAAGCAGATCCAGAGTCTGCTGTGCTACCGTTACACTACCCGTCAGCGATGGACAAAAGATATTATACTATAAGGCCGGCTATTTTAACCTTTTTTCTGGACCTTCGCCCACTCATCTTTAAGAGATACTATGCGGTTAAAGACCCTTTCTCCGCTTGCGCAGGAGACAGGATCAAGGTAAAAATACCCCAGGCGTTCAAATTGATATCTGCTCCCCGGACAGGCGTCTTTAAGTGACGGCTCCAGCTTACATCCTTTGAGCGTTTCAAGCGACTTCGGGTTAAGATTGGCTCGGAAATCCGACCCCAGAGGGGCATCGTCCGGGTCATTCTTCGTAAACAACAGATCATATATCCGTATCTCGGCATCCATAGCGTGTTGGTTATAGACCCAGTGGAGCGTTGCTTTAACCTTTCGACCATCAGGAGCGTCGCCGCCGCGGGTCGCGGGGTCGTACGTGCAGCGAACTTCAGTTATCTCCCCGGTCTTTTGATCCTTAACAACATCTGTACATTTAATGAAATAGGCATAACGCAACCTTACCTCTTTGCCCGGCGAAAGACGGAAAAATTTGGGAGGCGGAACTTCTTTAAAATCATCGCGTTCTATATAAAGCTCTCGGCCAAAGGGCACTTTACGCATTCCCATAGCCGGGTCTTCCGGATTATTTATGGCGTCAAGTGACTCGGTATTACCTTCGGGATAATTCGTGATAACCACTTTGAGCGGCCTTAGAACCGCCATTGCCCGCGGAGCGGTTTTATTAAGCTCCTCACGTATCGAATTCTCCAACACATGCGCGTCGACTATCGAATCCATCTTAGCTACACCTATACCGGCGCAGAAGTTCCTTATCGAGGATGGCGTATACCCTCGCCGCCTTAGGCCGGATATAGTAGGCATGCGGGGGT
>JAPLMF010000040.1:5401-10397 GCA_026387155.1 Candidatus Omnitrophota bacterium | reverse complement strand
CAACGCATCGAGTATCCAATCATAAAGCGGCCTGTTATTCGCGAATTCCAGCGTGCATATCGAATGCGTTATGCCCTCTATCGAATCTGAGAGGCAGTGCGCGAAGTCATACATTGGATAGATACACCATTTATCGCCGGTCCTATGATGATGCTCGCGTCTTATTCGATATAGAACCGGATCGCGCATTATTATGTGTGATGACATCATATCTATCTTTGCGCGCAAAACTTTACTACCGTCTGGAAAAACTCCCTTGCGCATCTTCCTAAAAAGCTCAAGATTCTCTTTGACCGTTCTGTCACGGTAAGGGCTGTTTTTACCCGGTTCTTTCAATGTGCCGCGGTATTCCCGTATCTGATCTGCGTTAAGATCGCAAACATAGGCTTTGCCGAGCGAAACGAGATCTATGGCATAACCGTAAAGTTTTTCAAAGTAATCGGACGCGTAGAAGAGCCTGTCGCCCCAGTCGAAACCGAGCCACCTGACGTCCTCTATTATCGAATTTACGTACTCCGCCTCTTCCTTCTCCGGGTTCGTATCATCCATCCGAAGGTTGCAAAGGCCGTTATAATCCTTAGCTATGCCGAAACTTATGCATATGGCCTTGGCGTGACCTATATGGAGGTAGCCGTTAGGCTCCGGGGGAAAACGCGTGTGAACCCGGCTTTTAAATCTTCCGGTCTTTATATGCTCGTCTATGATCTCGCGGACAAAATTGGTGGGCGCGGCACTCTCCATGGCCTTATCCTGCCGCTTTCTTCATGCGTTCTATCACTTCATCCTTACCTATCACTTCCATCATCTCGAATAACCCGGCACCGGTAGTCTTTCCGCTTACCGCCACGCGCGTCGGGTGTATGATCGCTCCGGCTTTTAACTTCGTCTCCTCTGCCATAGCACGGCACGCCCCTTCCGTTTTCGCGTGCGAAAAATCATCCAGTTTTTCCAGTCTTGAAGAAAATTCACGCAGTATATCTTTCCCCTCTTTGGTCGAAATGTATTTTTCCACACCCTTAACTTCGGTCGAATACGTATCCGAGAAAAAGTGGTCGGTCATGCCGGCAAATTCCGAAAGCTTCTTTATTCTCACTTTGTAAAGGCTTATCACTTTAAGAAGGAGGTCTTTGGATGGCGTCTTGCCAACACCGGGAATGGCAATCAATCGGTCTTTTAGCAACGGCAAAAGGTCGGAGTCTTCGGACTTTGCTATATACTCGCCATTCATCCATGTGAGCTTCTGCAGATCAAATTTAGCTTGAACACCTTTCATATCATTTATATCAAAAAGCTTTACGGCCTCATCTAAGGATATGATCTCGCGATCACCCCCCGGAGACCAACCAAGTAAGAGTAGATAATTCACGAGCGCCTGTGGAAGGTATCCGTCCATCCTATATTCTTCCACCGCAGTGCCGCCGTGGCGCTTCGAAAGTTTTGCGCCATCTTGACCCATTATGAGCGGCATGTGGCCGAATGCCGGAATCTTTAGCCCGAGCGCTTCGTAAAATAGTATCTGCTTGGGGGTGTTAGAAACGTGATCATCGCCTCGTATTATATGAGTTATCTCAAGATAAGCATCATCTATCACACAGCAGAAATTATACGTCGGTGATCCGTCGGACTTTATCATCACCTGATCTTTTATGTCGTCTGTATTTACCGTGATCTTCCCGTGGATCATGTCGTCGACTTCTATCGCGCGACCCTTTTCAACCTTAAATATATAGGCCTCGCCCTCGCGGTAACCTTTGCCGGATTTAACCAGCTTTTCGGCTGCATCGCGGTATATATCGAAACGCTCGGACTGGTAGAGAGGCTCCCCGTCCCAGTCGATGCCGAGCCATTTTAAATCGGTCAGTATCTCTTCCAAGAAACGTTTTTCAGAACGAACCTTATCGGTATCCTCTATACGTAAGATGAACTTCCCGCCGTAGCGCTTTGCATAAAGCCAGTTAAAGAGCGCCGTACGCGCGCTTCCGATATGAAGATACCCTGTGGGGCTTGGAGCGAACCTGACCTTGATCATTACGTGCCGTAGCCTTTTTCGATGGCTTTTTTATTGAGGAGGAAGAGTTCTTCTTTGCCCTTAAACATGGCCTTAAGGGCGCCGGTGACATTCTTTATAGAGACGGTGGAGGAACGCTTCGCTATGGCGCCTATAGCGATCATGTTGGCGCACCTTATGTCACCGAGTTTTGAAGCTATCTCGGTCATAGATATATTCACGGTCTTTATATCTTTTCTTTTGTGAAAATCCCCGATGAGCGACTTGTTGGCTATCAATACCCCACCAGGCTTTACGCTCGCCTCGTATTTTACTAAGGATGGTTTATTCATCACCACCAATATATCTGGGTTTGCAACAACGGGCGAAGCTATCTCGGCGTTAGATATTTTAGTCATAGAATAAGAGGTGCCGCCTCGAACTTCGGCGCCGTATGCCGGCATCCAGGTCACATTCTGACCGGCTATTAACCCGGCCTCGGCAAGGAGCTTTCCCATAAACATTATCCCTTGCCCTCCGAAACCGGCACAAAGTATCTCTTCACAAATAATCTTCACTGTCCACCTTCCCCACCTCGCCTACCTTCCTTAAGAAGGTGCGGGGTTAATACGTTTTTACAACCCCTAGAGGGTAGAAGGTCGCCACATCGGACCTTATCCTTTCGGCGGCCTTTATAGCCGACATTCCCCAATACGTTGGGCACATAGAAAGAACCTCTACCATCGAGAACCCCTTACCATCTACCTGAGTCTTAAAAGCTTTCATTATGGCACGTTTGGCTCGTAGGGTTTCATGAGCGGAATGGACCGATACCCTTTCAAGGTATCTGGCTCCCGGAAGCGGCGCCAATATCTCGAGCATCCTTATCGGATAGCCCTCGCGCCTTAAACTTCTGCCGTAAATCGTAGTGGCCGTCTTTTGCCCGGCAAGCGTCGTCGGAGCCATCTGCCCGCCCGTCATCCCGTAGACGCCGTTATTCACAAATATTATGGTTATATTTTCACCGCGATTTGCGGCGTGGATAGTTTCGGCAGTACCTATGGCTGCCAAGTCACCATCGCCCTGGTATGTAAAGACTATGTTATTTGGTCGGGTGCGTTTTATCCCGGTAGCGACCGCGGGCGTCCTGCCGTGCGGGGCCTCGGTAACGTCAAAGTCCCAGTAGTCGTAAGCTATGACCGCGCAGCCGACCGGAGCTATTGCGATTACTTTTTCCCGTATGCCGAGCTCGTCGATAACCTCACATATAAGGCGGTGGATTATCCCGTGGCCGCATCCTGCGCAGTAGTGGTTGTCTATATCACGTAAAGTTGCCGGGCGCGCAAAGACACGGTTTGTTTCACCTTTTTTAGCGGGTATTACCTTTATTCTATTTTTCTTCATACGATCTTTTCTATCTGGGCTAATATCTCGCCTTCCGTCGGAATTCCGCCGCCCATCCTGCCGTAGAAGCTCACTTTTGCTTTACCACAGATCGCAAGCCTCACATCTTCAACCATCTGGCCGGCGCTCATTTCTACAACGAGAAACTTCTTTACCTTGTCGGCTATCTCCGATATCGCTTTTTCCGGAAACGGCCAGAGCGTTATCGGCCTTATCAGTCCGGCTTTTATGCCTTTGGCACGGGCCTTCGCTACCGCGGCTTTAGATATCCTGGCTACAGATCCGTAGGCAACGACCATTATATCACTGTCCTTGGAATTGATCATCTCGACTCGGACTTCCGCGGCCTTTATCGTATTATATTTCTGTTGTAATTTTACATTATGCGCCTCGAGCACCCCGTCGCCTAAGAAAAGCGACTTTATAATATTCGGCTTTCTTCCCGCGCATCCGGTGAGAGCCCATGGCTTATTATGGATATTGTTACCGGAAGATTGGGTCCGTATCTCGACGGGTTCCATCATCTGGCCGAGAAGCCCGTCGCCTAAGATGAGCGCGGGATTTCGATATTTATCCGAAAGGTCGAATGCTAAAGAAGTGTGATCCAAAAGCTCCTGCGCGGAAGCCGGCGCCAGCACTATCACTTTATAATCTCCGTGGCCGCCTCCTTTTACGGACTGAAAATAGTCACCTTGAGCCGGGGCTATATTGCCCAACCCCGGGCCTCCTCTTTGTATATTCACTATGACACCGGGAAGTTCACACCCAGCCATGTATGAGATACCTTCCTGCTTTAAGCTTATGCCGGGACTTGATGAGGAAGTCATCGCCCGGAAGCCGCTCGCGGAAGCGCCAAGCACCATATTTATGGCGGCAAGCTCGGACTCGGCCTGTATAAAAGTACCACCCGTATCGACCATGCGTCTTGCCATATACGCGGTGAGTTCGTTCTGAGGAGTTATCGGATAACCGGCATAAAAGGTGCAGCCGGCGAGCATCGCACCTTCTCCGCAAGCATCATTACCGCACATAAGTATCTTTTTGCCCATTATCTATATACCTCTATTATGCATTCGGGGCATATAACGGCGCACATGGCGCACCCCGTGCAATTACCCGGTGAAAATATGGCAGGTTTTACGCCTTTTACATTGAGATCTTCGGCTATCTTTATTCGACCATTCGGGCAATTGACGATACAGAGGTAGCACCCTTTACAGCGGTCTTTGTTTATCTTTATCTTGCCGGAAGGCTTCTTTACCTTAATGGCTTTCATCCCATCACCTCATTAATAATTACATCGCAAATAGCTTCGGGTGTCAAGTTATACTTTGCAAATAGCTCCTCCCGCTTCCCGTGCTCAATGAATTTGTCCGGCAGGCCGAATCTCTTTACCCTAATACCCTTTAAACCGGCCTCTTCCAATATCTCAAGCACTGCCGAGCCGAAGCCCCCACCTAGAACACCGTCCTCTATGGTCACTATTCTATGAGTGGTATGAAATATGCTGAATAATAGACCCCTATCAATGGGTTTTACAAACCTGGCATTAACTACCGCGGCCTTTACCTGTTTCTTGGCCAGCAGATCGGAAACTTTTAAGGC
>JAPLMF010000040.1:0-5365 GCA_026387155.1 Candidatus Omnitrophota bacterium | reverse complement strand
CCTATCGATATTATCGCCAGGTCCTTACCTTCGCGCAGCATTTCGGCCTTGCCTTCCTCTATAGGAGTTGCCCCAACACCCTTAAGGCTTGCAGAACCTTTAGGATATCTTATCACCACCGGCCCACCTGCACCGAGGGCGAATTCGAGCATCGATTTAAGTTCGCCGGGCGTGGCCGGAGCCAACAGCTTAAGATTCGGGATGTGCCTTAAATATGCTATATCAAAAGCGCCGTGGTGCGTAGGCCCATCTTCGCCGACGAGGCCGGCACGGTCGAGACAAAATATGACCGGAAGATTCTGCAGACATACGTCATGTATAACCTGATCATACCCGCGTTGCATAAATGTAGAATACATCGCCACTACCGGCTTAAACCCAGCCCTTGCCATCCCAGCGGAAAAAGCCACGGCGTGCTCCTCCGCTATACCGACGTCGAAGAATCTATCCGGAAAAGTGTGCGCGAAGATGTTTAAGCCCGTACCATCCAGCATCGCGGCCGTTACCGCAACGATCTTCTGATCCGATGCCGCCAATCTCACCATCTCTTCGCCGAAAGCTTCGGTGAACGTCACGCCGGAAGTCCGTGAAACGCGTTTTTTTCCTGTGGCAAGATCAAAAGGCCCGGTGCCATGAAAAGAGGACGGATCCTCCTCCGCATATCTATACCCTTTTCCTTTTTTCGTCACCACGTGTATCAATATTGGCTCGTTCAGATTCTTTAAGTTCCTGAAAGTCTTTACAAGCTGTGTTATATTATGCCCGTCGATGGGACCAAAATACCGAAACCCCAGCTCTTCAAAAAGCATCCCGGGAATAAGCAGGTTCTTCAGTCCCTCTTCGAGTTTGCGCGCGGCCCTGTAGGCGCGGAAGCCGAACCTCGGTATGCGTTTAACTACTTTCTCGACGTCCTTGCGTATTTTATTGTAGGTAGGGGTGGCAATTATCCTGTTAAGATATCGCGACAGCGCCCCGACGGAATGCGATATCGAAAGTTCGTTATCATTCAATATTATGATTATATCTTTGTTCGCGTGACCGACGTGATTTAAGGCTTCGAAAGACATACCGCCCGCAAGCGCCGCATCGCCTACCACCACTATAACCTTATTGTGCTTACCTTCCAGGTCGCGCGCCGTGATGAGTCCCATAGCGGTAGATATTGACGTGGAGCTGTGGCCGGTCGTAAATATGTCGTTTTCCGGGCTTTCATCTTTATTGGGAAAACCGCTTAAACCTCCGAGCTGGCGTAGCGTCGGAAACAGTCTCTTCCTGCCTGTTATTATTTTATGGCCGTAAGCCTGGTGGCCGACATCCCAGAGGACCATGTCGGACGGGGTATTGAAGACATAGTGCACGGCTATCGCAAGTTCGATCGAACCGAGGCTTGAGGCTAGATGTCCTCCATTCTTCGAGACCGTATCGGTTATGAGATCGCGCATCTCTCCGGCAAGCGTAGGTAATTCTGCCAGTTGCATCCGCCTTAAATCAGCGGGACTATCTATCTTATCGAGGGATTTTTGCATAGACCTCTTCGGCTATTTTTTCCAATTTATCCGCCTTCTTACCAAAAATTGTAAGCGCCAACCTGGCCTTACTCACAAATCCGGCAGCTTCCTTGGAGGCCTTTTCGCGACCGGACTTCCATGAGCATCCATCCGAATCAGCCGCATCGTCGGCTATTTGAAAAGCAAGTCCCAGATATCGCCCGTAATCGGCCATCGCCCGTACTTCCTTTTTGCCGGCTCCTGCCACTATCGCACCTAGTGAAGCGGAGACCTCAAAAAGCTTTGCTGTCTTCAACAGATTTATCCGGGAGCTGTCTTTCTCTCGTCCGGGCTTTAAGTCCATCTCCTGACCGCCTACCATTCCAAATGACCCCGCGGCTTGGGCTAATTGAATAATTGCTTCCTTGGCTATTTCGGGCGGACAATTTCTGGCTATAATTTCGAAGGCGAGCGTTAAAAGACCATCGCCGGCAAGTATCGCCGTCGCTTCGCCGAACGCCTTATGACACGAAGGCTTACCGCGCCTATAATTATCGTCGTCCATCGCCGGGAGATCGTCGTGAATAAGAGAGTACGTATGTATAAATTCGACCGCACAAGCTATGGGCAGCGCGGCCGTCTCTTTGCCGCCGCAAACCTTGGCCGATTCGAGCAATATCATTGGACGGATGCGCTTACCTCCGGAAAAAACGCTGTACCGCATAGCCTTGTGCAGACTCTTGGGTTCGACGCTTCCCGGCGGCAGGACCTTATCCAACAAACCCTCTAAATTCATCTCTTCTTCCTTGCGTCTTTTGTATCCTCTTCCTCATCCACTGACTTTTCGTCGAACGGTTTAAGTTCCAGCGACCCGTCCTCGGCTTTTAAGAGTATCTCCACCTTCTTCTTTGCGATTTCCAGCTTTTTCGCGCAGACCTTCGAAAGCCTTATGCCTTCCTCATATTTCTCCAAAGCCTCATCAAGGGAGATGTTCCCATTCTCAAGGTCTCCTACTATCTTCTCGAGTTTCTTCAATGCGTCTTCGAACTTCATCTCGGCAGCCATCTTACCCCACCTCCTCAATTTTACTCTTCACAACCCCCTTACCGAATTTAGTCTCTACCATATCGCCCTTCGAAAGTGCGGCAGAATCCCTTATTATCTTGCCCGACGGTAATTTGACGGTGACGCTGTACCCTCTGTTTAATATCGCAAGCGGGTTTAACGCTTCGAGTTTTCCGATAACGCTGCCGAAACTTTCGCCGCGCATCTTCACTATATGGTCTATTCTCAGGCTTAGGTCCTTCTTGAGATCGTCTACCTCCTGGACGTGCTGAATTATCATATTGATCGGCTGCCTTAAGGCGTAACTGTCTCTAAGTCCCGCTAAACGTTCCGAGAGCATGTCGACCATGCCGGATAAAGAATTCTTGAGCCTTATAAGAGCTGTATTTATCTGGTTTATCAGGTCGTCTTTACGCGGCAGGACGAGCTCGGCCGCGGCCGAAGGCGTTGGAGCCCTGAGATCGGATACGAAATCGCAGATAGTGAAGTCTATCTCGTGACCAACAGCACTTATGACGGGAAGTTCGGAGTCGTAGATCGCACGCGCAACTACCTCTTCATTAAAGGGCCAGAGGTCCTCGAGCGACCCGCCTCCGCGCGCAACAATTATCACGTCTACGTTCTTCAGTTTATTGAACCCTCTCACCGCTGCGGCTATTTCATCCTTAGCTTCGGCACCTTGCACTTTAACAGGATTTATTATTATCTCAACGTTTGAGAACCTGCGGCGCGCTATGTTCAATATGTCCCTTATTGCTGCGCCGGTAGGCGAAGTAACTACTCCTATAGCTGTGGGAAGATGTGGTATCGGTATTTTATGCGATTGGTCAAATATCCCTTCCTTCTGGAGCTTCTCTTTCAACTGCTGGAATGCCAGTTGCAGCGCACCCACCCCCTTAGGTTCGATCTCTTCGGCGATAAGCTGATAGTCACCGCGGGCCTCATATACGCTGAGTTTGCCGAAACATAGCACTTTCATGCCGTCTTTCGGTTTAAACTTCAGGGCCATGTTCGCGCGCTTGAACATCGCGCATTTAAGGACCGAATTCGCGTCTTTTAAGGAAAAGTACATGTGGCCGGAGGTATGCAGAACAAAGTTCGATATCTCACCCTCTATCCACACCCCGGGGAAGGAGTCTTCGAGTATCACGCGTATGTACTTCGTGATCTCCGAGACCGTGTATATGTGCTTCTCTTTTTGCTCGTTACTGGGCATCAAGCTTCTTCTGGATGCGTTTTATTGCGTCGGCCTTGCCGGTCTTGTCATCTATATCGATCACGACGCCGTGGAGCTGGATATCGCCCTCGGCCATCTCAAATTTCATCGGGAGTGATGTAAGAAAACGCTGGAGTATTTGATCTTTCTTGCGGCCTATTACGCCGTCGAACGGCCCGGTCATGCCGGCATCCGATATGAATGCCGTCCCGCCTGGAAGTATCTTCTCGTCGGCCGTCTGGACGTGAGTGTGGGTACCAAGAACGGCTGAGACCTCGCCGTCCAAGTACCATCCAAGCGCTATTTTTTCGCTTGTCGCCTCGGCGTGCATATCAACTATTATGACACGCGCCTTATCCTTTATCCGGTCGATCTCGATCTTAGCGGCTTTGAACGGACATTCAAGGGACTGCATAAACACGCGTCCGATCAGATTTATGACTCCGATATTCACACCGGACTCAGATTTCACTACCGTAGATCCCATACCCGGCGCGCCTTGAGGATAATTGGCAGGTCTGATAAGTCTCTTGGAAGTGGCAATATAATCGAATACTTCTCTCTTCTTCCATATATGATCGCCGGATGTCAACACATCTACACCTGCATCTAGAAGTTCATCGGCCATCGAAGGTGTCACTCCGCTCCCGCCCGCAACATTCTCGGCGTTGGCTATCACGAAATCTAATTTTTCAGAGTTCTTTAATTTAGGCAGGAGTGTCTTTATCGCGCGTCTTCCCGGTTCGCCTACGACATCACCTATGAACAGTATGCGCATATTCGCCTCTTTCTATTTCGCGTATTCTACAGCTCTCGTCTCACGTATCACCGTAACTTTTATCTGCCCGGGATATTCGAGACCTTCTTCTATCTTCTTCGTTATATCCCGCGCCATCACCGCGGCCTGCGCATCGGTTATCTTCTCCGGCTGTACTATTACGCGGATTTCGCGGCCTGCCTGTATTGCGTAAGCCTTATCGACGCCCTTGAAGGAATCAGCTATCTGCTCGAGCTTCTCGAGACGCTTCACATAAGTCTCTAAATTCTCGCGTCTTGCGCCAGGACGGCTGGCTGAAATGGCGTCGGCGGCCTGCACCAGCACCGCGAGTAGCGTCTTCGGCTCAATATCCTGGTGATGGGCCTCGATAGCATGGCAAATATTCTCGCTCTCGTTGTACTTACGGGCAAGGTCCGCTCCTATCTTCGAGTGAGTGCCTTCGACTTCGTGGCTGACCGCTTTTCCCAGGTCATGCAAAAGGCCTATACGCTTTGCGAGGTTAAAATCCAACTTCAGTTCGCTTGCCATAACGCCCATCAGGTGAGCCACTTCTTCGGAATGCTGCAGCACATTCTGGCCATAGCTGGTCCTATACTTAAGTCTTCCGAGGAGTTTTATCACTTCAGGGTGGAGGCCGTGCAGGCCGGTGTCAAATAGTGCCTTCTCGCCAACTTCGCGGATCTTATTCTCCATATCTTTCTTAACTTTTTCAACTATCTCCTCTATACGCCCGGGGTGTATACGTCCATCCTCAAGTAGTTTTTCGAGCGATAATTTTGCTATCTCTCTCTTCATGGGGTCGAAGCCCGAAAGTATGAC
>JAPLMF010000042.1 GCA_026387155.1 Candidatus Omnitrophota bacterium | reverse complement strand
CGACGAGCCGACGGCGTCGCTCGATCCGGCTACTGCGCAGGAGATCCGCACAGAAATACGCAAGGTCGCGGCTGAGGGATCAAGCGGAGTGCTGTGGACATCGCACAATGTGTACGAGGTAGAGGATGTCTGCGACCGCGTACTATTCCTATCGCACGGCAAGATACTGCTCGAAGGAGATCCTAAAGCGTGGCCGGCAGAGCATGGCAAGAGGACACTCGAGGAACTTTTTATTACGGTAGCACGTGAACCTTTAACGCTGGGTCCCGGCTAAATATATGTCTCTCTATCGCACATTAGCTATTGTGATTCGTCAGTTCTACCTGATTCGCGGCAGTTTTTCGCGCGTATTTCCGCTCTTTGTATGGGCGGCGGTCGACATGGTGCTTTGGGGATTTCTTACCAGATATTTAAATACAGTCGCTTCACCCGGGTTTAATTTTGTCCCGGCTCTTCTCGGCGCGGTCCTATTATGGGACTTTTTTATCCGTATCATGCAGGGCGTAACGATGGCGTTCTTCGAGGACGTATGGTCACGTAACTTCCTTAATATATTCGCCACACCGCTCCTTATATCGGAATATGTAGCTGGTCTCGTCCTGTCGAGCATTGCTACGAGCATGGTAGGCCTTGGCGTGATGTTATTCGTTGCGACCTCGATCTTCAAATTGTCATTTTTGATCTACGGCCTCATGATCATTCCATTCCTTCTGGTACTATTTTTATTCGGGATCTCGATCGGTATCTTCGGGTGTGCACTGGTTCTTAGATTTGGTCCGGCCTCAGAATGGTTCATATGGCCTATACCGGCGCTCATCTCGCCATTTGTCGGGGTTCTGTACCCCGTTTCAACGCTTCCGCAATGGATGCAAGTTATTTCGCGCATACTGCCGCCGTCATATGTTTTTGAAGGATTGAGAGCCATAATACTGGGTAGGACCGTCTCCGCGGCGGCGCTCGTCTGGGGCGTATATTTGGCCGTATTATATATCTTTCTGGCATATTGGTCATTTGTAAAGGTTTATCAGGGAGCATTACGGACCGGCCTTATAGCTAGATACAGCGCCGAAAGCTTGAACTAGATCTGATATGAGAGCAAGTGATATGAAAGAAGAGCTAAATAAATATTCCGATGGGAACAAGACAAAAGTATTATAATGGTTCCTCATTTGAAATGGTAAAAACTAGGATCGGGTATGATGCTTTACGGTCTTTTTAAGGATTTGCGATATCAGCAAGGAAGGAACAGCGCTGAAGAGCCCTACGAAAAAAGGGAATAGCCATAATAGTAACTTGGAGTATCCATATTCCAGTGAATAGTACTTATCGGCCGTTGATTTGATGTTTATTTTTTGTTCGATCGATACGGCCTCGGCTGTTCCGTGGATCGTAGCTACAGTACCCATCAAGCCGATGATTATTGAGAAGGCGGCGATAATGAGCAGCATTCTTCTGTGTAGCCTAAGATTTTTATAATAAAGCATCAGTAATCCGGTGATAGCCCCAAATACTCCTATGTCCAAAGCCAGCGCATTATACGGGCCCGACAGGATCGAGTAATGCAGAAACAGGTAGGATATGTATGAGAATATACCGGTATATCTGTTCATATTTTTAAACCCATGAAATATTTTAGCACTACATGTTGCTAAGGTCAACTTTAAGTTGTCCCATTTGAATCTTTGACCTTTTTGGTTCTTTAAGGTATACTTTACTTGCATATGAAATTAAATTTTATTGAGAACAAACCCGTCTATTTAGGCGTCGTCATATTTTTCTCCTGTGCGGCTTTTATTATAAGAAGCCCATTTTACGAAGCTTTCATCGATGTAAGCGTAAGCCCTCCTGAAAACATCAGAAAGACAGATTTCAGCTGGATAACCGTAAATGAATGGTTCAACAGCCAAAAATATATCATTACAAGTTATGCTATGTTGAAGAAGGCCCAAACCGGGATCGATGAAGAAGTGCTGAAAAAAATTATCTTTGTGAAGCGTGTGGGCGCGGCCGACATAATAAGGATATCGGCAATGGCTGATTATAAACCTGAAATGCTGGCCAATACCGTGGATATGATTGCAAATGCTTATGTCTCTACGCTAAATCGCTCAGTGGTTACGGACGAAAAAGATAAATGGCCTGCCGAAGGCAAGGATCTCAATGATGTTATCTCGGCGTATATCAAAGAAATAAAAAGTTTGAGCGATGAACGCGAAAGCTTTGAAAATAAGTTGAAGTCTGCTACAGAATATGAGGCCCTGTGTGACTCCGAGCTAAATCGTTCTTTTGTCGGTTCCGGAAGAGCAAAGGAAATAAGCGATAAGATATCTAATCTCGACGCAGAAATATTGAAGCTAACGCATAGATCGAATTTTTTAAAAGAACAGTATACCGATAATTGGCCTGAGATGGTAGATCTAAACAGTAAGATCGATTGGATGCGGTCTGAAAAAACGAAGTTAGTATCTGAATTGGACAGTGCCGTCAAATATGATGAAAAGAAAGGCATGTTGTCAGTTGAGATGCGGATAGCCAGAGTGGCATCCGACGGCTATCAGAAACAGCTTGATCTGCTGCAAGCTAAACTTGAAGATCTGGAGGGAAAGAAGAATGCCGCTGAGGCCAGGTTAGAGCCTGTAAAATCCGCCTCATTCGAAGTATCTGATACGGGTTTTACCAAAAAGGAAGGTGCTTTTATTCTGAATCCTCCGGCCATAAACCTCCTCCCGGATCTATGGTTACAGCTCATAGAAGGATCTTTTACCGGATTACTTATTTGGGCGGCGATAAACGCTATCTTAAGAAGCAGGAAAAAGAATTAAAATAGCGGACTTATTTTTCGATCAGTGCCTGGATATACATTGGTCAGCCGTACGACGGCGTTCAAAGATAAAAAAGCCCTCCGATCGACATCTTAGAGGGCTTTTTTTCTTACGGGATT
>JAPLMF010000066.1 GCA_026387155.1 Candidatus Omnitrophota bacterium | reverse complement strand
TAATATAACACCTTCCATACCCTCACTTACAAATACGCCCCCGGAGCCCTGTGTTAGAGATCCGCCCTTTGTAACGACTATGGGGGCGAGATTTATATGCTTCCCCTCTTTTATCATCTCGATCTTCGCTGCAGCCTCTTCCAGAACCTGCTTAATATTTTCATTCTCCTCGGTCACGGAGGCTTCTTTTATACGCTTAATGACGGGACTATTCTCCAGAGTGAATATCTTCTTCCTCAAAATGGAATTCTTTTTCTTAATGACAGCTATGTCCTTTTTATAGGACTTTATGACCTCCTCATTCTCCCGCTTGAGTGATTCGATTTTTTCTTCGAGAAGCGTCTTCTCTTTTTCTACAATATCGAAGGATTCGGTCTTTTTATTCAGAGTATCCTGAATGGCTTCTATGCGGTATTTAAAATCCACATTCTCTTTTACCAGGAGAACTTTCTTCGAATTAAATTCGCGCTCAATTTTTTTCAGATTAACGAAATAAAATCCTGAGAGGACGGCTAGGAGGACGCACGCCGCTATCGTAAAAGTATTTATAAAGACTGGTCTGGATTGCATTTTATCTTGGCTCAAATATACCACATAATACAAAGGCCTGTCAAGCAACCATCCCTTCCGGCCGGCAACGGAACGAGCTTCGAATCCCAGACGTCATACAATTAAATGGCGCGCCTGGCAGGATTCGAACCTGCGACCACCTGGTTCGTAGCCAGATACTCTATCCAACTGAGCTACAGGCGCTCATAATATGATTGACTATCCACTCGTATAGCCAAACTGCAAAGCCTAAATATAAATACTACATCCAACTGCCCCGCCACGCGAAATTTTAGCGATGGGGCGGGGTCCCGCCGCCGCCTCTATTACCTGTCTCAGGCGGGAAGCTACAGGCGCGCGAAAATTATTTTACAACGCTCCCTAGTTTTACTTCTTTATCGAGAGTTATTATGGAAAGGCTGGCGTCATCGGAAGCGGCCAGGAGCATGCCGTTAGATTCCACGCCGCGCAAACTAGCGGGATCGAGATTGTCAACGACTACAACCAACCTCCCTATCAGGTCTTCTTTTTTGTAAAAATTCCTGATGCCGGCAACAACCTGCTTCGTTCTATCTCCCAGGTCCACTGTTACCACATACAATCTGTCGGCATTTGGATGGTCGATCACTTCCTTAATCTTCGCCACTCTGAATTCCAGTTTCTTGAAATCTTCGTATGTAGCCACATTCCCTCCAGTCTACCAGTACATCCTTTTAAAACGCTCCGAGTACCTCTTAATCCATTCGCGTGAGGCCTCCTCGAGCGATACCTGTCTACCGAGCTGCATACTCTTTAAATCCCGGTATTCGCTTATAAGATATATCTGTTCTATCAGTTTTACCTTAAAAGCGTCGTTCGTCCTGTAAAAACGGACGCCAATATTATTAAGTTTAGTCTCCGGATTCTTGTCGCAACGTACGACCTTTGCCCTTATATTGAATGTCTTGTTCTCAAAGGGCATCTTTATGATTATGGTCGATCCGGCTTCCACGGGATTTTTCGCAGCAAAGAGCAACCCTCCCATACTGATGTTTATCGTTTTGGAACGTGCCTCTTTCCCATCGTCATGGATGCCTTTATCCACGATCTTATATACCAATGGGAAACATAACGAATGGCGTATGAATCTGCGTTTTTCTTCCACAGCAATCTCTTTAGGCTTTCTACCTACGTTATCTCTCATAAACACCTACATTGTATATCAACGGGCAGTTAAAATCAAGCGTGTAAAATGACCTTGACACCCGGCGGTTTTTCTATTAATTTAATAACATTATGCATGCGCTTACACTCATAATTACAGCTCTTCTGGTATTCACTTTAGCCTATAGGTTCTACGCTAAGTTTATAACAGCAAAGGTCCTGGTCATAAACGACAGGAATATCACCCCGGCGCATACTTTTAAAGACGGCTATGACTACCATCCGACAAATAAATATGTCCTATTCGGTCACCATTTTGCGGCTATTTCAGGCGCAGGACCGCTCGTCGGTCCGGTCCTTGCAGCGCAGTTTGGATATCTCCCAGGGTTCTTATGGATATTGATAGGGGCTGTCCTCGGGGGCGCCGTTCACGATCTGGTAATTCTATTTGCTTCAGTCAGGACCAAGGGACTGTCGCTTACAAGGCTTGCGCGTAAATATGTCGGCAAAACGGCCGGCATGATAACAGGCATCGCGATACTCTTCATAATAATAACCGCCCTGGCCGGATTGGCACTCGTTGTGGTAAACGCACTTAATGAAAGCGCATGGGCCACCTTCACGATAGCGATAACGATCCCCGCCGCGCTCTTCATGGCTCTCTATATGTACCGCCTGCGCCCGGGAAAGATAGTGGAAGCGTCCATAATCGGCGTGGTGATAGTACTGGCAGGTGTAGTGGCGGGAGAACCGATATCTAAAACGGTTTTTGGTCAATATTTCTTATTATCAAAACCCACACTCTCCATAATTCTGCCTATATACGGGCTCATAGCCTCTACGCTGCCCGTATGGCTTTTATTATGCCCGCGCGATTATTTGAGTTCATACATGAAGCTCGGCACGATACTTTTACTGTGTATTGGCATATTCATCGTCAACCCGAGCCTTAGGATGCCGGCTATAACGCCGTATATCCACGGCGGCGGCCCGATAATTCCGGGTAAGGTATGGCCCTTCGTATGCATTACGATAGCCTGCGGCGCGATAAGCGGCTTTCATAGTCTGGTTGCATCCGGAACTACACCCAAGATGATAAATAAAGAATCGGACATAAAAATGATAAGCTACGGCTCTATGTTGACAGAGGCGATCGTATCGATAATGGCCCTCATCGCAGCGACCGTACTATTGCCGGGGGACTATTTCGCGATAAATGTTCCGGTCGATGTCTTTCATAAGATGGGGCTTGGCACTACGCAGCTAGCCGATATAGAACGAATGACCGGCGAGGCTTTGGCCGGAAGAACCGGAGGTGCAGTATCTTTGGCAGCTGGGATGTCGGTGATCCTTTCGGCGATACCGGGAATGAAAGCTCTTATGGGATACTGGTACCACTTTGCAATAATGTTCGAGGCTCTTTTCATACTTACTACTGTCGATACCGGCACGCGCGTCGCGCGATATATACTTCAGGAGCTGGTAAAATTCGTCAACCACAGGCTTGGAAACCAAAAACGTTTCTCAGGGGTAATAATAAGCGGGGTTGTCATAAGCGCACTATGGGGATACCTGGTCTATAACGGCGAAATATCCACAATATGGCCGATGTTCGGCGTCGCGAACCAGCTCTTGGCGACGATCGCTCTTGCCGTCGGGACCGTCTACATACTGAAACATACCAAAAACTGGCGTTACGGATTGATAACTTTTGTGCCGGCGGCCTTCATGTTTGTCACTACGGTGGCTGCGGGTATAATGAGCGTCAAAGATAATTATCTCCCCAAACATACATTCCAGGGGAACCTGAATGCGGCGCTTTCTATCATCATGATAACGCTCGTCTGCATCATATTATTCGAATCGACAAAAAAGACGCACATGCTCCTGCGTGCGCATCGGTAAATCTATTACACCACACCCGATTTAACGGAACTTTACTCTCCCTGTATCAGGAAATTTCCCATTGCCATATAATGTAATTTACCCAGTTTAAACGCCCGTATAGCGTCGAAAGGGGTGCAGACTATTGGCTCCTCGTGCATATTAAAGCTGGTATTTATAACTGTGGGGATACCGGTCAATTTATAGTACTCTTCTAATATTTTATAATAACCCGGATTCGTCTCTCTCTTAATAAGCTGGGGACGAGCCGTATTGTCAACATGGACGGCCGCCGGGCAATTCTTGCTCATCCAGGAGGTACAATCGCATGTTATAGTCATGAATTCTGCCGCGTATTCCGCCCCTTCTATATTTTTGTAACACATATCGCGTTTTTCGTAGAGCGTAACGGGAGCAAAAGGCATGAATTCTGTCCTGCCGAGCTGTTTATTAAGCCACTGATTTATTCCGGGGTCCTTAGCCTGGTACATCACTGAACGATTCCCCAGAGCGCGCGGACCAAATTCCATCCTTCCGTCAAATCTTGCCACTATTTTGTTCTGCGCGAGAAGCTCCGCGATTCTTCTTTCGATATTATCCACGCGTTCATAATTCAAACCCGCTTCCTCCAAACATTTTCTCATTTCCGGTTCGCTGTATTCCGGACCGAAATAAACATCCTTAAGCCTGTAAGGTTTAAGGCCTTTTTCGACAAAAGGCATAAGGGCACCCCCGACGCAAGTGCCGCCATCGCCCATATCGGGAAAAATAAATATATTCTTTATCCCCTTCGTCTCAAATATCCTTTGGTTCAGCTTAACGTTCGCCGTAACCCCGCCAGAGATAGCGACATTTTCAATGCCGAATTTAGCGGAAAAATATTCCGTAACACCACTCATTATCTCTTCCAAAACAGACTGATAGGCGGAAGCTATATTTTGTTTACTGAACTTCGTGGATATATTTTTCAAGAAAAGATAATTACAGCCGTTGATATACCTAAAATCACCATCCTTAAGCCTGAACCTTGAAATAACTGTGTCATGAAGAATATGGGGATCTCCGTATGCCGCAAGTCCGACTATCTTACCTTCGTGCCGATTAGGTTTAAAACCAAGCGACGATGTAAGTGTTTCGTAAAAAAGCCCGAGCGAATTTGGGTATCGGAATGCGGCGACCTTTCGCACCATACCCGCCTCCCCCAGCCACACACTGCCAGCCAATCCGCTTCCATAGGCATCCAGCGTTAACACAAGGGCTTTATCAAATCCTGAAGTATAATACGCAGCAACCGCGTGAGACTTATGATGGTCGAACCGCTTAAGTTTAGCTTCTAACTTTTTCTCTCTCAACGCCTTCTTCAATTCCATGTTGAAATGCAGATGTGCTGCACAGGAATTTTTCAACCAAACAGCATAAAAGATGTGATGCATTAATTTATCGGAAACAGGGTTACCGGCTAAT
>JAPLMF010000102.1 GCA_026387155.1 Candidatus Omnitrophota bacterium | reverse complement strand
CCCTGGATTTTTTCGTGACGCATCCTCCATCAGCTCCCCGCGCTTCCTTACGAGAACGAGCGCATCTTCGAACGAGATCGATCCGGCCGCAACCAGCGCTGTGTATTCTCCAAGGCTGAGACCTAAGCTGAATTTCGGCGTTACCCCGGCCCAAAAAGGCGATGCTTCAAATCCCCTCAAGGCCGCGATGCTAGCTGTTAATATGGCCGGCTGGCTGTTTTGCGTCGTTGACAACTGGTCCTGAGGCCCTTGGAAACATAGTTTTTTAAGGTCAAACTTGAGTATGTCGTTTGCCCTGTCAAATACGGTCCTTGCGGCGGCAAAGTTATCATACAGGTCCCTGCCCATGCCGACTATTTGAGCGCCCTGGCCCGGAAATATAAGGGCTGACTCTACCATTCGATAACCATCGCCCCCCATGTTAATCCTCCGCCGAAAGCGTCCAAGAGGATCTTGTCGCCTTTCTTGATCCTGCCCTCTTTAACGGCTTCGACCAGCGCAACCGCACTCGACGCAGCTGACATATTGCCGTACTTCGATATGTTAAGATATATCTTATCCGTACTTAATCCCATCCGTTTAGCAACAGCGTTCAATATCCTTATATTAGCCTGGTGTGGTATTACCAAACTTAGATCCTCGGCTTTCAAGCCAAGCGGCTGTGTGGCCTGCAGCGCCGCGTCAGCCATTATCTTGACGGCATGCCTGAATAGTTCGGTACCGTTCATCTTGATAAAATGGAGCCTTTCATCCACGGACTTGTGGGTGGCCGGTATTCTTGAACCGCCCGCCGGCATTTTTATAAGCTCTCCTTGCCTGCCGTCAGCTCCGAGATAGACCGACAATATACCTCCCTTCTCTACCGGCCCCAATACGGCCGCGCCTGCGCCATCACCGAAAAGAACACAGGTCGAACGGTCCTGCCAATCGGTCACCGCCGACAATTTCTCGGCCGCAACGACGAGCGCATGCTTGTAAGTGCCTGATTTTATAAATTGGTTCGCTATTGCTATACCATATATAAAGCCGGAGCATGCGACGCTTATATCGAAAGCCGGCACCTGCCGGGCACCTATCTTCTGTTGTACCAGACACGCTGTCGCAGGAAAAAACATATCCGGGGTTATAGTGGCTACGATTATAAGGTCGAGATCCTCCGGCTTCAGTTTCGCGTCTGCGAGTGCCCTCTTGGCTGCTTCAGTGGCCATGTCGCTCGTCGCCTCGTCGGCGCGCGCTATCCTACGCTCTTTTATCCCAGTTCTCTCCATTATCCAGTCGTCGGTAGTATCCACCATCTTCTCGAGATCCTTATTGGTAAGGATTTTCTCGGGAAGATACGACCCCAGCTCGGGAAGATACGACCCCAGCCCTAATATGCCAACTTTTCTATCTTCTGACATCTTCAATAGCTCTCCAGTTCTTCTACTATACGCTTGTTGACGTCCTGCTCTTTTGCTTCCGCCGCGACGCGTATAGCGTTCTTTATCGCTTTGGGCGAGGACGACCCATGGCTTATTATGCATCGACCATCCACTCCTAAAAGCGGCGCGCCGCCGTATTCGGAATAGTCCATCTTCTTCTTCAATGCAACAAATGCGCTCGACGCCAAAGCCGCGCCCAGCGTGGCAATGATACTCGACTTTATTTCGTTCTTCAATAGCTTCACTATTGTGTCAATGACACTTTCGGATACTTTCAAAATGACATTGCCGACGAAACCGTCGCAGAGTACTATATCGGCGGTGCCGGCATAGATATCGCGTCCCTCTATATTGCCTATAAAATTAAGCTTAGACTCGCTTAATAACATATGCGTCTCTTTTATGAAGTCCGTACCCTTAGTGTCTTCTTCTCCGACGTTAAGAAGGCCTACGGTAGGATTAGGTTTATGCAGTATATACCGGCAGTAAGCGTCTGCCATTATCCCGTATTGAAGAAGATGCATCGGCTTCGGATCGATATTGGCTCCGACATCCACTATCATCGACACGCCTACCAAAGTGGGTATGACTATCGCTATGCCGGGTCTTTCAATGCCGGGGAGAAGCCTTAAGGATAATGTAGCGGCGCAGACTACCGCACCCGTATTACCGGCGCTGATGAACGCGTCAGCCTGGTTTTTCTTAAGAAGGTCCATACCCACCACTATAGAGGAGTGGCGCTTTCGCCTTACCGATAACGCGGCCGGTTCATGCATCTCAATCTTTTCCGACGCGTGTATTAGTGTTAGCTTAGTCGAATCGTACTTATATTTAGACAGTTCAGACTTTATAACCGCCTCGTCGCCCACAAGGATGACTTCATACCCGTATTCCTGGATAGCCTGTATCGCACCCTCTATCTCAACCTTAGGGGCACTGTCGGAGCCCATCGCATCGAGAACTATTTTCACAGTTTGGTCCCTTTCGTATTTAATTCTTCTTCTCTTCCTTAGTCTTGATGATCATTACGGGCTTACCGTTATAGTACCCGCAGTATAGACAAACCCTGTGAGAAAGTTTGAGTTTCTTGCAATGGGGACACGCGCCAAGGCTTGACACGGTGAGTTTAGAGTTCGCGCTCCTGCGCTTATCCCTTCTCGCTTTCGAATGTTTACGTTTAGGTAGTGCCATTATCTTCCTCTCTTTCGTTTTATGATATTGAACGTATCCCGCGCTCTCAATAGTTCCTCGTTGGTAGGAACTACAATAAATTTAGTTCCTACAGGAAGGCACGGCGCCAAATCCTTCTTTATCCTGTCCACGAGCCACGGGTTATTTTCCGATATTCCGGCGGTGAATACCACCGCGTCGAGGCCACCCATCGCGGCCATGTATGCGCCTACATACTTCTTTATACGGTATACGAACATCTCTATCGCTAACTTGCATCTTCGGGTTTTCGGTCCCTTACCTTTGGCCACTTTAAATATATCCCGCATGTCGTTACTTACGCCGGATATACCTAAAAGCCCGCTCTTCTTATTCAGAAGATCATTAATAGCACTGGTGCTTGAACCCTCTTTTTCAAGAAGAATTAGCACCGCTGCCGGATCCAGATCGCCTGAGCGGGTCCCCATAATTAAACCCTCCAGCGGAGTGAACCCCATCGAAGTATCCACCGAACGCCCGCCGTCTACAGCTGTCATGCTGCAGCCGTTGCCCAAATGGCAGGTGATCAGCTTAAGTTGGCTCTTAGGTTTACCGAGCCGTCTGGCGGCCTCCTCGGCCACGAATCTGTGACTTGTACCGTGGAAACCATATTTCCTTAGTGCATACTTCCTGTAATATTCTAGCGGCAATCCGTACAGGAACGCGGCCTCCGGCATTGTCTGGTGGAACGATGTGTCAAAGACCGCTACTTGCGGCACGCCTTTTAAGATCGCCGCGCATGCCTTGATACCTGAAAGGCTCGGTGGATTATGAAGCGGCGCAAGCGCGCTGTATTTTTCTATCGAGGCTATTACCTTTTTGGTAATAAGGGTCGATTCCTTAAACTCCTCGCCTCCGTGCACCACCCTGTGCCCGACACCGCTGATCTCGGCCGCTCCGGAGATAACACCGGTCTTCTTATCGGTAAGTCTGTCGACTATTATCTTCATTGCCGCGTGGTGGTCGGAACATGATGACCCGTACTGCCCTATGCGCTCGATAACACCCTTTGCCAGCGAAACCTTACGGTCCGCATCAAAAAGCTGATATTTGGCAGATGAGCTGCCGCAGTTTATTACAAGAACTAGCACTTAAGCCCTTATCGCGGTTATTGCCACGGCATCCACTATATCATCGGCGTTACAACCCCTGGAGAGATCACTCGCGGGCTTAGCGAATCCCATAAGAAGCGGCCCTACAGCTCTGGCATTGGCAAGCCTTTGGGTCAGTTTATAGGCTATATTGCCTGAGTTGAGATCGGGGAATATCAGGACATTGGCTTTTCCGGCGACCGGGCTTGATCCGCACTTTATCTTGGCGATCTCCGGCACTATTGCGCTATCCACCTGGAACTCTCCGTCGACAAGTATCTCGGGCGACATCTCGCGTGCCTTGCCCACCGCTTCTTTGACTTTCGTCACGAGCGGTCCCTCGGCGCTGCCTTTAGATGAATAACTCAAGAAAGCTACCCTCGGCGTAGTCCCTACGAGTTGTTTGAATAGATTGGCTGAGAGCACAGCTATGCCGGCCAGCTGCCTTGCATTCGGTTCCGGATTTACGCCGCAATCCGCGAATAAGAAGACCCCATTCTCACCGTACGGAGAATTCGGTACCTCCATGATGAAGGCCCCCGCTATGACACCTATCGTTTTATCTATCTGCACGCATCGCAAAGCCGCCCTTATTACGTCGGGTGTAGTATGGCTTGCCCCGGCAACAAATCCGTCGGCAAGCCCACGCCTCACCAACATAGCCCCAAAAGTCACATAATCTTTCATTATCGTTTCCCGGGCCTCTTCCGGGGTGATGCCTTTAAGTTTACGCAGTTCGTAGTACTCGTTTGCTACCAATTCGGTATCTTTGTAATTCGCAGGGTCTATTATCTGGAGTTTATTAAGGTTATCGGATTTTATTTTAGATTTTAGACTTTCGCTTCCTATCAGTATAACCTTTGCAATGCCCTCATTCAGTATCGATGGAATGGCCTCGATCGTCCTCGGATCTTCGCTCTCCGGCAATACGATCGTCTTCGCCCTCTTCGATGCACGCTGGCGTATGTCGTAAAGAAAACTCACCGCATACCCTCCTATGCTGTTTTTTCCCAGAATTTCGCAGAGAAAATTCTTGATCTTTACAGTCCATAGCTAGCCCGGATTTTGCTCTGTCAAAATCCGGGTTTTAACTTCTTCTTTAAAGCGGCTTCCACTTCTTTCGGGATAAAATTGCCAAGGCTAGCTCCGAGCGCCGCTGTCTCTTTGATAAGCTTGCTCGATACATACGAATAATCCTCGTGCGGCATCATGAATATCGTCTCAATGTCGCCGGCAAGCTTTCTGTTCGTTAAAGCCATCTGAAACTCATATTCGAAGTCGGATATCATACGCAAGCCGCGCACCATGACATTTGCTCCGGAGGCCTTAACATAATCCACTACAAGACCGTCGAAATCTTCGATCTCTACTCTCTTTATGCCTTTTGTCGACCTTTTGAGAAGCTCAACTCTCTCACCCACGCTGAAGAGGGTCCCCTTAGACTTACTGTGGGCGACCGCCACTATCACGCGGTCAAATATCCTTGAAGCGCGTTTTATTAAATCTATGTGTCCGTATGTCACGGGGTCGAAGGTTCCGGGATATATTGCGGTCTTTCCCTTCTGAGAAGCTCCCCTTCGTTTCGCACTCGGTTTTTGACTAGCTATCGATATTTTCGGCATGTCTCTTGAGGAATGTTATTACAGTATCCCCGTACTCCCTCTCTTTATCAGAAACGAGTGTTTCCAGATCAAAATCCAGTTCGTCCAGCTTGTAATGCTCAACTACCACGGTGGCGAATTGCGATAATATATCACAGGAATCTAGATTTATCAAGCAATTTTTGGCTAGATCCTTATGATAAGGAGGGTCCATAAAGACTATATCATATTTTGACCCCTCTCCTTCAAGGTCATAAATGGCCCTTAGCGCACTTCGCTTCATTATATCATAGTGACTTGAAGGTATTTGCAGGTTTTCCAGATTATTTTCGATAGTTTGCACGCACCTTATATTGTTCTCTACGAAAGTGGCCCTGGACGCGCCTCTCGACAGCGACTCTATGCCAAAAGCGCCGCTGCCGGAGAAGAGGTCCAATACAGCCTTTCCCGAAATATCGCCCAGTATGTTAAATATAGCTTCCCTCACCTTATCCTGAGTGGGTCTCATCTCGACGCCTTTCGGCATATCTATCAACCGTGATCTGTAAAAACCCCCTATTACACGCATATTTAGGCCACCTTTATGAGATTTATATTGTCTTTGAATCTAACGAAGAGGCTCTTCTTCATAGCAACGTGCCTACCCTCCTCCAATTTAGGATCCCGCGAAACCAGGTCGAACGCCTCATGCCGCGCAGCCTCCATTATAGCAAAATCTTTCAATATATTCCCGAATCTTATTTCCGGTAATCCATGCTGCCTTATACCGAAGAATTCGCCAGGCCCCCTTATCTGGAGGTCCGTCTCGGCTATTTGAAAACCGTCAAGAGTTTCCTCTATCGATTTCAGGCGCTTTGCCGCCTCTTCGGTCTTCGGATCTGCGAACAGTATGCAGTACGACTCGAAAGCACCCCGCCCGATGCGTCCGCGCAGCTGGTGGAGCTGGGCCAGGCCGAAACTTTCTGCGTTCTCGACGAACATAACGGTCGCGTTGGGCACATCGACTCCGACCTCGATCACAACCGTCGAGATCAGAAGATCGATCGCACCTTTTTTAAACAGGGTCATGATCCTGTCTTTCTCTTTCGGGCCCATCCTGCCGTGTAATAGCCCGACACGGAATTGAGCAAACTCTTCAGTTTTCAGCTTTTCATACATATCCGTCACATTTTGCGCTTTACTCTTTGCGCTTTGCGCAGACGCGTCAATCAGCGGGCAAACGATATATGCCTGCCTTCCTTTGGCAATTTCCTCCTTGACGAAACTATAAGCCTCGGCGCGCTTGGATTCCTCTACCCAATAAGTCAATATCGGTTTACGCCCTAGGGGTTGATCTTGTATGACAGATATATCGAGATCGCCGTACACGGTCAACGCCAGGGTTCTTGGTATTGGGGTAGCAGTCATGACAAGGATGTGAGGATTATCACCTTTCTCTTTAAGAAGAGATCTTTGTGTCACGCCGAACTTATGTTGCTCGTCTATCACGGCCAGCCCCAGCTTCTTGAATCGGACCCTATTTTCGATGATGGCATGCGTCCCCACAACCACATCTATATTACCGGACTCTATCTTAGCATAAATCTCGGCTCTAGATTTCGGGTCCATCCCGCCCACCAAAAGCGCCACCGATATGCCAAGCGGCAGGAGAAACTCGCTTAGCACGATAAAATGCTGGCGCGCCAGGACTTCGGTAGGCGCCATGACGGCGCCCTGGAAGGAGTTTTCAGCGGTAAGGGCTAACGTATATGCCGCCACGACAGTCTTTCCGCTACCGACATCACCCTCTAAAAGCCTGTTCATGACTCTACCCGATGACATATCTCGCTCGATATCGGCTATGGCCTTCTCCTGCCCTTTGGTAAATTTAAAAGGAAGCGATTTTACGAGCTGCCCGGTTAGCTCGCCCGACAATCTGTGGCTTAATCCACCTCCGGGAGCCGAAACCAGATCATTCTTCTTCAGGGCCAAGGCAAGCTGCAGTATAAAGAACTCGTCAAAGACTATGCGTCTATAAGCTTTTTCAAGATTGTTAAAATTGGCAGGAAAATGGATGTTCGAGATGGCGAACTTTATATCAACGAGTTTGTCACGCGCTACTATATATGTTGGCAGAGTCTCAAGGAGCGACCTCGAGTATCCCGTCACGGCTTCATGGATAAGCGTCCGAAGGTACTTCTGGGTGATATCCTTAGTAAGCCTATAGACCGGAACAATTCTACCCATATTAAGCGAGTCGGTCTCATCGCTCTTTACTATCTCGTATTCCGGCTGCACTATCTGCAATCGGTCATAGCGCTCCACCTTACCATAAAACACTACTATCGACCCCGACTTTAAATAATCCGCTAAGTACGGTTGATTAAACCATGTCGCCTGTATATACCCTGTATCATCTGTGATAGCCGCATGGAATACCCGGCCGCCGCTTTTGGATGCACGAGAGCCGGTCGTGACTATCTTTCCGCGGACCGTCTGATATTCACCGGCCTTAAGGTCCTTTATTTTGGTGAAGACGGATCTGTCCTCATATCTTGCCGGCAAGTAATATAGAAGGTCTAGTGCCGTTTCGATGCCAATGCCGGAAAGGATTTCCGAACGTTTCGGCCCGACGCCTTTGAAGTACCGGACGGGGGTTTCGAGCAGTTTACTTTTATCTTGCATCATTTGCCTTCGTATGATAGTATAACCCCACGAAATGGAGCTATAAAAATGTCAAAAATATGCGAAATATGTGGTAAAAAACCTGTAGCCGGCAGAACAATAAAGCGCCGCGGGTTATCAAGAAAAAAAGGCGGCGTAGGATTGAAGATCACCGGTATAAATATCCGCCGTTTCCTGCCAAACCTTAAGACCGTACGCGCAATAGTTAACGGCGCCCCCAAGCGCATCAGGATCTGCGTGAAGTGTTTGAAGGCTGGCAAGGTCAAAAAAGCAATTTAATTTTAACACACCTTGCACTCTTTTTCAACAATATCGATGATCCCTCCTGATCGATTTGACAAATAGTGAAAATTAATGTATACTTTACTCAAAAAAGGAGCGGCCCCAAATGCATGTCGGTGCGATAATCCATAAGTTACGCAAATCGAAGAAGATGACGCTCCTTGAGCTGTCTAATGATTCGGACGTTGCGCTCGCTACTCTAAGCCGAATGGAGAACGGTAAGATGACGGGCACTCTCGAAAGCCACATGAAGATATGTAAGGCCCTCGAAACGAACCTCCCTGATCTTTATAAGGACTTATCCGCTTCTAAAAAGATCGTAGAGCTTCGCCCCAGGGTCACGAGGGCCGATGTCTTCGTGCATGACAATAAAGCGGCGTTCGAAATGCTGGCTTCTAACTTCATGAATAAAAAGATGATGCCCGTTCTAATAAAGATAGGTAAGTCCGGCAGGACACACAGCGAAGAGACGAAAATCGGCGTTGAAAGATTCATTTATATCCTGGATGGAAAAGTTGAGGCCAATATCGGGGTCAACAAGTATGATCTGGTAAAGGGCGACACGCTATACTTCGAGTCCTCTCTACCTCATCATTCCGGGCTCGGCGAAGCGAGGCTCATATCCGTCACAACCCCGCCTGTCGTGTAATCTACCTGCTAGTATTTAATCTGATTGGTGCCGTTTGTAAGAATCCGCCCCTTTTCATATGCCAACAAGAAAGCGCTGACTATGACAGGGTCGAATTGAGCGCCGGAGCAGCGTTTCAGTTCAAATAGCGCCTCCTCCACTGATTTCCTCTTCCTATAAGGCCTGTTACTAGTCATGGCATCGAAGGCGTCGGCTACGGATATTATCCTTGCAATTAACGGTATATTATTCCCTTTTATACCATCGGGATATCCTGAGCCGTCGTAGCATTCCTGATGGTGACGCACTTCCTTTGCCACGTCGCTTAACTCCTTAATAGGATGTAGGATAGTCGCACCTATGACAGAGTGCTTCTTTATCTCCTCGAACTCCTCCGGGGATAGTCTTCCTTGCTTGTTCAGGATATGATCCGGGACGCCAATCTTGCCAATATCATGCAGAAGCGCTGCTATCTGTAGTGTCTCACGGAAATTTTTGTAACTATTCATCTCCGGTATGCCATAAAGTTCCTTTGAGATCGTCAGACAATAGTTAGTAACACGTTCGGTATGACCGTGGGTATACTGATCTCTGGCGTCAATGGCTGCGGCTAATGCTATAGATGTATGTATAAATATCCTGTGCTCGCGCACATATAGCTCTTTGACCTCTTCGACTTTCTGTTGAAGGTTTTCGATGAGCTGGGCATTAGCTATGGCCATGGCGGCATCGTTGGCCAATGTCACGAAGAACCCCATCTCTTCGCGGCTAAAAGGCTCTCCCGAGATCTTCTCGCCTAATACAAGTATCCCCAGGAGATCCCGTTTAAAATAACACGGGACACAGAGGTTTGCCTTCGTAAGATCCATCTGCTTCTTTATGAGAAGGAGTTTATCATAAAGATCCGGTTGATGCTCCAGGATATTACGGTTACGTAAACCGGCAATGACATCTTCATAGCGCAGTATCCCGGTCTCGGATACAAGGTAACTCTGCTTTTCACTAAATACGCTTATGAGAGGGTTATCTGCGGCAAGCTTTATAAAACCTATAGGTATCTTTATTCCTTCCGAACCTTTAGAGTCTATTAAGATATAGGCGTTCTTATCTTCTCTGTATAAGAGCACTGCAGTATGGGTAACTTTAAGCTGCTCATCGATATTACGGACTATGATCTTGATAAGGTGCTCGGGTTTTTTGAACCTTATCATCGTCCTTGAGGCCTTTTCGAG